>NZ_JBHRWI010000050.1:0-114647 GCF_042647905.1 Amycolatopsis halotolerans | reverse complement strand
ACGCTACTGAGAAAACCTCATTGGGTGCGTTCAGCGCACCGAACGCCACATTGGGTGCGTTGAACAGGCCAGCGGCGCGCAGCGCCTCCGTTGAGGGCGGCGGCGGGGGCATGGATGGAGCACCCAATGTGGCATTGGGGCGCGGTCGGCGAGGGGTCAGCCGATCGTCGAGGTGTCGATCACGAAGCGGTAGCGCACGTCGCTGTTCTCGACCCGCGCGTACGCCTCGTTCACCTGGTCCGCGCTGATCGTCTCGATCTCCGCACCGACGCCGTGCTCGGCGCAGAAGTCCAGCATCTCCTGGGTTTCCGCGATGCCGCCGATCATCGAACCGGCGAGCACTCGGTTGCCGCCGAGCAGGGAGAAGACGTTGTACTCCAACGGTTCTCCCGGCGCGCCGACGTTCACCATCGCGCCGCCGACACGCAGCAGGCTGAGGTACGCGTCGACCGGCAGCTTCGCCGAGACGGTGTTGAGGATGACGTCGAACTGGCCGGCGAGCGCCTCGAAGGTCGACTCGTCGCTGGTCGCGTAGTAGTCCTTCGCGCCGAGGCGAAGCCCGTCTTCCTGCTTCTTGAGGCTCTGGCTGAGCACGGTGACGTCCGCGCCCATCGCGACGGCCAGCTTGACCGCCATGTGCCCGAGCCCGCCGAGCCCGACGACGGCGACCTTCTTGCCCGGTCCCGCGCCCCACCGGCGCAGCGGCGAGTACGTGGTGATGCCCGCGCACAGCAGCGGCGCGGCGATGTCGAGGGAGATGCCTTCCGGGATGCGGCAGACGAACGCGTCCTTCACGACGATCTGCTTGCTGTAGCCGCCGTAGGTGTTCTCGCCGTCGAAGCCGACCCCGTTGTAGGTCTGCACGTTGCCCTTGACGCAGAACTGCTCGGACCCGGCGCGGCAGTACTCGCACTCGCCGCAGGAATCGACCATGCAGCCGACTCCGACCCGATCGCCGACCTGGTACTTCGTGACGTCCGAGCCGACCGCGGCGACGACGCCGGCGATCTCGTGGCCCGGGACCATCGGGAAGATCGCGGTCCCCCAGTCCTGGTGGACCTGGTGCAGATCGCTGTGGCAGATGCCCGCGTAGGCGATGTCGATCAGCACGTCGTCCGGCCGCAGGTCGCGGCGCTCGATCGTCGTCGGGGCGAGCGGTCCGCCCGGCGCCGCGGCGGCGATGGCGGAGGTGGTCGTGGTCATGAAGCCCTCCTGGGTGTCCCGTCCGGCCGGGACAAATTCGATGTAAGAACCCTCTTACATAGACTAGCGTGGGCCTCGGCTTATTCCTCGGCACGACCACGATCGGGTGTGACACACGGCATGGCGGCGCAGTACCACCACCGCAATCTGCGCGCCGAACTCGTGCGCGTCTCGCTCGACTTGATCGCGGAAAACGGGGTCGCCGGCTTCTCGGTCGCCGAAGCAGCGCGGCGGGCGAAGGTCTCCGCAGCCGCGCCGTACCGGCATTTCCCAGATCGCGCGGCGTTGCTGGCCGCAGTCGGCACGGTCGCGGCGCGTCAGCTTCGCGAGCTCGCCGAGGAAGCGGCCGCCGCTGAGACGGACGACGGCGCCGCGCTGGCCGCGGTCGCCGCCGCGCACACCGAGTTCCTGATCGACACCCGAATCGGGCTGCACGTCTTCTTCGCCGCGGAGTTGGCCGACGCGCAGTACGGCGAACTGCACGAGGCCCGCCGCGAACTGATCGACGCGTCACTGCTGCGCTGCCTCGCGATCTCGCCGGATCCGGCTACCGCGCTGGAATTGATGGAGCAGCTGCACACCCAGGCCTACGGCTACGGCGATTTCTACCTCAACGGCGTCTATCAATGGCTCGGTTATCCGACGGAGCAGGTCGTCGCCAAGTCCCGGCGGGCGGCGCGGATCGTGGTCGAGGCTTATCGCGCCGGGAGTCCGGAGATCAGTCCGGCGAAGTGGTGACGTAGCGGGCGGCCAGCCATTCGCCTAAGGCGCGCAAGCGATCGGTGAGCGCGGACGGCTCCAGTACGTCGAAATCCACATCCAGGTAGGCCAGCCAGCGCGCGGCCCAGTCGAGATCGTCGGTGCCGAAGCGGAGTTCGCATTCGTCGCCGTCCTCGACCACGGTCGCCACGCTCGGGTCGACGAGCTCCCGGACCAGTTCTGCAGAGGTGTGCACCTGCACGCGGACGCGATGCCGCCAGCCCGAGTCCGTGACCAGATCGGCCACAGTGGACGGTGGCTCCGGCGCGGGCAGCTGGATCCCGAGCGGCTGAACCGCCTCGATCCGGTCCACCGCGAAGGTTTTCCATTCGTGCGCCCCGCGCGGGCAAGCGACGAGGTACCACTGCCGCCTGACCGTAATGAGCCGATGTGGTTGCACATCAACCGGTTTCGCGGACGGAGCGGCCAATGCTCGATGCCGGATCCGGACCGCCTCGCCAGCCCGGCAAGCCAACGCGAGCGGAACCAAAGTGTCCCGAGCCGCACGCCGGAAAGGCTTGCCCGGCAACGATTCCACATCCGCCAGCGCGGCGAGCCGGGTCTGCCAGCGCGCCGGGACCACCTGGGTCAGCTTGGCCAGCGCGGTCACCGTGGCGGTTTCCAGTCCGTCGACCGCCACCGCTGTCTGCAGGCCGAGCGAAACGGCGGCGACCTCGTCCGCGTCGAGCAACAGCGGCGGCATCGCGGTGCCGTGCGCGAGGCGGTAGCCGCCGACCCGGCCCGGCTCGCCGTCGATGCGGTAGCCGAGTTCGCGCAGCTGAGCGATGTCGCGGCGCGTGGTGCGCTCGGTGACGCCGAGCCGGGCCGCGAGGTCGGTGCCGGAGATGCCGGGACGCGCCTGCAGCAGGGCCAGCGTTTCCAGGCGACGGCTCGTGGTGGTCATGGTGCGATTCTCGCGCAAAACTAGGACAGTATCCGACCGGGTATCTGGTCATACTCGTCTCATGACACAACTGCTCCGCCCCGAAGGGCTCGTCCAGTCCCCCGCTTTCACTCACGTCGCGGTGGTCCCGCCGGGCGCGACCACGGTCTACGTCGGCGGCCAGAACGCCGTCGACGCCGAGGGCGGGATCATCGGCGGAACCGACGTCGCCGCGCAAGTCGAGCGGGTAATGGCCAATCTGAAGACCGCGCTGGCCGCCGGGGGTGCGACGATCCAGGACGTGGTGCTGCTGAACGTCCTGCTGGTCGAAGACGTCGACATCGACAAGGCCTATCCGGCCGCCGCGGCGGGCCTGGAGGGCGCGACCCCGCCGGTCGTCGCCCAGCGGGTGGCCGGGCTCGGAGTGCCGGGCGCGCTCGTCGAGGTCAGCGCGATCGCGGCGGTGGTCCGGTGAGCGTCGGGCAGACCAAGGACGCGGGCTGGCAGATCGGCGTCTCGAAGACGATCAGCCGCTCCGCCGAAGAGGTGTGGGACTTCATCACCTCGCCGGAAGGCGTGGCGATCTGGCTCGGCGAAGGCGTGACTGTCCACCCCGAACCCGGCGTCGGATACGAGACCGCCGACGGAATCCGCGGCGAGACGCGCAGTTTCCGCGAAATGGACCGGATCCGGCTCACCTGGCAACCGACCGGTTGGTCGCACGAAACGACCCTGCAGCTGGCGGTGCGCGCCAGCGGTCCCGGCAAAGCGATGCTGCGCATTCACCAGGAGCGGCTGGCCAATGCCGCCGAACGGGAGCAGCAGCGCCGCCATTGGCAGGGAGTTCTCACCGAGCTGATCACCGCGCTTGCCTAGCCCGCGACTGACGGAGGACCCTGGTACGCAAGCGGTTCACCGGCAGGAGGCGCGATGCTCTGCGTGTTCGACGTCAACGAGACGCTGCTCGACCTGACCGCGCTCGACCCGCTGTTCACCCAGCTCACCGGAGACCCGGCGGCGCGGCAGGAGTGGTTCACCCTCGCGATCCACACCGTGCTCACGGTGACCGCGGCGGGCCAGTACCGCGATTTCGCGCAGATCGCCGGGGAAGCCGCGGTCGCCGTTTGCACGCGGCACGGGCACGAACTCACCGATGCCGAGCTGGGGAAGGTCGGCGACGGCCTGCGTTCTCTCCCCGCACACGCCGACGTCGTACCCGGCCTTGACCGCTTGCGCCAGGCCGGGCATCAGGTTGTCGCCCTCACGAATTCGCCGCTCGCCACCGCGGAAGCGCAGCTGCAGAACGCTGGTCTGGCAACGAAATTCGACCGGATCTTCTCCGCACAGCAAGTCAGCCGGTTGAAGCCCGCGCCAGAGCCGTACCACCAGGTGCTGCGCGCCTTCGGCGTCGAACCTGGTCAGGCGGTGATGATCGCCGCACACGGCTGGGACATCGCCGGGGCCCAAGCCGCCGGACTCCGGACCGCGCTGCTCGCGCGTCCCGGAGTCCATCCGCTGCCCGGCCTGCCCGCCGCCACCTACACGGCGGCGACGATGCCCGAGCTGGCCGACGCGATCGTCAGGAACTGAGGCGCACCAGCATCTTGCCGGTGTTGGCCCCGCTCAGCAGACCGAGGAACGCTTCCGGCGCGTTGCGGATACCGTCCACAAAGGTCTCGGAGTACTTGATCTCGCCGGACGCGACGAGCGGCGCGACCTCGGCCACGAACTCCTGCATCAGGTGCCAGTGGTCCAGCACGAGCAGGCCGCGCATGGTGATCCGCTTCGCGATGAGCTGCACCAGGTTGCGCGGCGCGGGCGTCGGCTCGGTGGCGTTGTACTGCGAGATCATGCCGCAGATGGCGATCCGGCCGTGCAGGTTCATCGACGCGATCGCGGCTTCCAGGTGCTCGCCGCCGACGTTGTCGAAGTAGACGTCGATGCCCTCGGGCGCGGCCGCGGCGAGCTGCTCGGCGACCGGTCCGTCCTTGTAGTTGAAGGCGGCGTCGAAGCCGAGCTCCTCGGTGAGGTAGCGGACCTTCTCCGCCGAACCCGCGCTGCCGATCACGCGCTTGGCGCCCTTGAGCCGCGCCAGCTGACCGACGAGCGAGCCGACCGCACCGGCCGCGCCGGACACGAAAACGGTGTCGCCGGGCTTGAATTCCGCGCTCACCAGCAGTCCGGCGTAGGCGGTGAGACCCGGCATCCCGAGCACGCCGAGGTAGGTCGAAAGCGGCGCGACGGAATCGTCCACTTTGACCGCTCGCTTGGCGTCGAGCACCGCGTGCGTGCGCCAGCCCGCCTGGTGCAGCACGTGATCGCCGGGCGCGAAGTCGTCCACAGTGGACTCGATGACCTCGCCGACCGCGCCGCCCTGCATGGCCTCGCCGACGACGAACGGCGGCGAGTAGGACTTCACGTCGTTCATCCGGCCGCGCATCGCCGGGTCGACGCTCATCACCGCGTTGCGCACCAGGATCTGCCCGGGACCCGGCTTCGGCACCTCGGTCTCGACGATGTCGAAAGTGTCCATGGTCGGGACGCCGTGCGGACGGGCCGCGAGCCGGACCTCGGTCGCTGTGTCGGGCGCTGTGGGTGCGTTCACCGTCGAACTCCGTTTCGTTCAAGCTGGACTGAAGCGGGGCGCACGCCCCGTCTATCCGGCCAACGGAGCAACCGGGGCGCGCATTCCGATTGTCCCCGGAGCTGTGGCAAGCGCTACACGATCTCCGCGAGCTTGCCGAGAACGCCGTCGTAGATCTTCTTGAGCCCGCCGGGCGCGAAGGTCTTCTCGAAGAAGCCGCCGACGCCGCCCGCGCCGTCCCAGCTGGTCTGGATGCGGACCAGCGAACGCTCGCCGGAGGCGGTGACGGTCCAGGTGGTGACCATGCTGGAGTTCGCGTCGGTCTCGACGAGGGTGCCCGGCGACGGCTCGGTCACCGTGGCCGCGACGTCGCGCACGCGCTTGGACGTGGCCTGCAGCTTCCAGCTGGCCTTCGTGCCGGCGCCGACTCCGCCTTCGCTGACCTCGTAGTCGCGGTAGTGCTCGGTGAGCAGCTTCGGCCGGGTCTCGGCGTAGTCCGCGACCAGCTCACGCACGCGTTCCACCGGCGCGTCGATCGTGCGCTCCGCGGTGGCCGTGACCTTGCCCATGTCGTTTCCCCTGCTCTCCTCGGTTTCCGCCGCAGTCACCTTCGCACACGTGAGGAAACCCCGGGAGTGGCGGTACGCACCCGCCACTCCCGGAGAGCGTCAGGACAGGCCCTGCTGCTTCAGCCAGTCCTTGGCCACGTCGGCCGCGGGCTCGCCGTCCGCGTCGACCCGCTTGTTCAGCTCGCGCATGCCGTCCGTGGTGAGCTTCGCGCTGACCGCGTTGACGACCGTCGCGAAGTCCGTGCCGCGCTCGTCGAGCACCTTCTTGTTCACCGCGGGCACCACGTTCTCGGTGGGCACGATGGTGAGGTCGTCCTTGAGCGCGACGTACTGCGAGTCGCCGACCAGCGGGCTGACCGAGTCGACCGGGATCACCGTGACCGCGCCGGAATTGAGCTGCTGCACGCGCGGCCCGGCCTCCTGCACGGTCTGGAAGGTGGCGTTCGCCAGCTTGTAGACGTCCTTGAAGCCCTTGAAGCACGGCAGCCGCTTCTCGCACTCCGGCGGACCGGCCATGACGACCTTGTCGAGCTTCTTCAGGTCGCTGATCGACGCGATACCCTTCGACTTCGCGACGTCGGCCTTCATGATGTAGGTGTTCTTGTCCTCGGCCGCGGCGTAGTTCAGCAGGCCGACGCCCTCCGGCGCGAACAGCTTTTCCAGCTGGTCGTGCTCGGCCTTGGCGTCCTTCGTGGCCTCCTTGCCGAAGCCGGTCGTGATCGCCGCGCCCTGGTACTCCGGCAGGAACTGCAGTTCGCCGGATTTGAGCGACGGGTAGACCAGCTCCCGCGAGCCGAGGTTCAGCTTCCGGGTGACCGGATAGCCCTTGGCCTCCAGCGCGCTCGCGTAGATCTCGGCCAGGATCTGGCTGTCGGTGAAGTTGAACGAGGCGACGACGATCGGAGCGCCGCCCTTGCTCGGCGCGGCCGGCTGGTCGCTTCCCCCACCGCACGCGGTCAAGCCGAGCGCGGCCGTCGCCAGCAGCGCGGCCACTCGGATGTTCCGGGTCCAGCGCACGTGTCCCCACACTCCTCAGTTCACTCTTTCAGTGGAGTTGGACCCTAACCGCGCGCACCGACAGAAACCACTGGTTAGGAACATCGCCACGCAATCTCAACTGTCGGAATATTGTCGCTCGATCGGGGTAACCTCGTGCGGTGCACGCGTCCGTGACCCCGCTGCTGGCCGACAGCAGCCGTCCCCTCTTCGAATGGCGGTGGGTCGAACGCAACGCTGACGCGATTCTTCAGCGGCTCGGCGAGCACGGCGCCCTCACCGCGACCGCGCTCGGCGTCGGTCTCGTGCTGTCGCTCGCGCTGGCCACGCTGTGCCTGCGCTACCGCTGGTTCTATCCGTTCGTCGTGGGCGCCGCGGGCGCGCTCTACGTGATCCCGAGCCTGGGCGCGTTCGCACTGCTGGTCCCGTTGCTCGGGTTCACCTTCGCCACCTCGGTGATCCCGCTGGCGACGTACACGCTGCTGATCCTGATCCGCAACATCGTGACCGGCGTGCAGCAGGTGCCGACCGAGGTGCGCGAGGCCGCGGTCGGGATGGGCTTCACGCGACGGCGGCTGTTGTGGCAGGTGGAACTGCCGCTCGCGCTGCCGGTGGTGATCGCCGGGCTTCGAGTGGCCGCGGTGACGACGATCGGCCTGGTCACCGTCACGTCGCTGCTCGGCAACGGCGGGCTCGGCTACTTCATCCGCGCCGGCATCCAGACGCCGATCCCCAACCCGAGCCCGATCATCGTCGGCATCGTGCTGTCGATCGCGCTGGCCGTGCTCGTCGATTTGCTGCTGTGGCTGAGCGAACGCGCGCTCGCCCCGTGGGCGCGGAGGGCGGTCCGATGAGCTTTTTCGCGCAGCTGAGCCAATGGCTGGCCGACCCGAACCGCTGGAGCTGGACCGATCCGGCCGGGATTCCGTTCCGGACCGTGCAGCATCTGTGGTTTTCCGCGCTGGCGCTGGTGATCTCGATCGTCCTGACGGTCCCGTTCGCGCTGTGGCTCGCGCACTACCGGCGCGGGCAGTTCCTCGCCAGCAGCGCGGTGAACATCGGCCGCGCGATCCCGAGCTTCGGGCTGATCATCCTGTTCTGGTTCCTGGCCAGCAGGTGGGGCGCGAACACGGACTTCTGGCCGCTGCTGCTCGCGCTCGTCGCGCTGGCGCTGCCGCCGCTGTTCACCAACACCTACGCCGGGGTGGTGCAGGTGGAACAGGAAGTCGTCGACGCGGCGCGCGGCACCGGGTATCGCGAATGGCAGATCATGCTGCGCGTGGAACTGCCGCTGGCGTCGCCGGTGATCGTGGCCGCCGCGCGAGTGGCGTTCCTGCAACTGGTCGCGACGGTCGCGATCGGCGCGATCGTCAACGACGGCGGCGGTCTCGGCCGCTACATCGTGGACGGTTTCGCCCTCGGCGAGCAGGGCCACGGCGAGATCTTCGGCGGCGGCGTGGCGGTGGTGATCCTGGCATTGGTGTGCGAGGGATTGTTCGCTTTGCTGACCAAGCTGGCCACGCCTCGCGGTCTCGCGCTCCAGCAGGCACGGCGAGACTCGTGAGTGTTTATCCCGGTTCTCACCGGCATAGGAACTCACGACACACCGCGGCCAGTCGCTCGATTTCCGGCCCCAGCGACCGGTCGACCACCACCGGTTCGACCCTCTCGGCCAGCCAGGCGTAGGCGTCGGCCAGCCTCGGTGCTCCTGGGGTCTTGAGCAGATACCGCGCCTGCCGTCCGGCGATCAGCTCGCACGCGGTGATGGCGAAGAAGCGTTCGATAACGGTCTCGAGTTCGGCACCGGCCTTGCTGGCAAACGCTTGCACGTCCTCCTGACCAGCGGAAGTGTCGAGCGATCCGAGCGTCGCCGGTGCGGCCAGCCGCCGCATCGCGTGCAGTTCGCCCGCCGCGCGTTTGTGCAGCGGCGTGAGTCCAGCCTGTGGACCCGGATCCACCGCCAGCTGCGGCGGGAGACCACTGAACTGCGGGTCGAGGAGGCGGTGCAGGCGCTGTACCGAGACCTCCGCCGCGTGGATGAGCGCCGCCTTGACAGCGTCCATCCTCAGCCCGACCGCAGCAGCGTGATAGCCCGTTGTCGGGACGAACTCTCCGTCGAGGAAGGCCGGCGAGTCCGCCGGGGTTTCCCAGGACTGCTGCAGGGTTTCCCGCAGTTCCTCGACAGTGTGGCTAACGTATTCGAGCACTTTCGGGCCTACTCGCACCGAGATCGGCGCCTGCAGGACTCCTGGTCTCGAGGCGGCGCCTTTGATGAGTTTCTCGATGCGGGTGCCGCGGTAAATCGCTTGCGGCGCACCGAGAACGTCCACGGTGATCGCCGCGCAGACCGTCTGCCAATCAACCAGCCGACGCGCTCTTCCGCCGCAAACCCACGCGTAGGCCTCGGCCAGCGGCGAACCTTGAATCAGGCTCGCCCCTTCCTTCGGCCCGAGCACGAACGGCTTCACCCCGCGTTGGTGCAGCGCCTCCGCCGCCGGGACTTCGATGCCGTCCTCGATGACTGTGCCGAGCCCGACGAAGGTCTGGAACGCGTGCGCCAGCGGGATGATCTCGCCCGCGCTGCCGAGGCTGTCGCGCGGGACGGCGGGGAGGAACCCGTCGTTGATCCGGTCGGCGAGGAAGGTGACCAGCTCGGGGCTGACCGCCGCGTCGCCGCGGAGAAACCCGCGCAATCGCATGCGCAGCACCGCACGGGTCAACTCCGGCGACAACCACGGCGGCCCGCCCACTGCCCGGCCGACCAGGAGATTGCGCTGGTGGTGAGCTTGCTGCTCGCTGGTGAGCCGGGTCCCGGCGAGCCGCCCCATCCCGGTGTTGACGCCGTAGATCGGGCTGTTGTCGTCCAGCGCGGTCAGCATCGCCTCGCGCTGCTGCTTAAGCGCTTCGAGGACTGCCGGGCTGAGCTTGACCGGTTCCAGTTCGTCCATTATGGACAGTTCAGCGCGCGAGCCCGTCGATGACCTCGGCGTTCGGCAGCCCCGCGAGGGCCGAACCGGAGATCAGGAGCTTGCTGCCGCGGATTCCGCTGCCGATCACCAATTCCGGCGCGTCCGCGACGGCCTGGTCGATGAGGATCGGCCAGTCCGCGGGCAGCCCGACGGGCGTGATGCCGCCGTACTCCATGCCAGTGAGGGAAACGGCCTCGTCCATCGGCGCGAAGGACGCCTTGCGCACGTCGAGCCGACGCTTGATGACGCCGTTGACGTCGGCGCGGGTAGTCGCGAGCACGAGCGCCGCCGCGAAGCGAACCTCGCCAGCGCGCTTGCCGGCGACAACAACGCAGTTCGCGGAGGCCGTCAACGGCGAGCCATATGCCTCGCAAAACGCGGCCGTATCGGCTAGTTCCGGATCGATCTCGGTGACGCCGAGCGCGTCCGGCGCGGGCATCGCGGCCAGCGCCTTGGCGACGGGTTCGGCGAGCAGGTCAGTACGGGTCGGCGCGGGAACGACGGTGAGGCTTCCGGCGATAGTCCAGGTGGTCACCGACCCGAATGTAATCCGCCCGGTGCCCCGGTCACCAGTTGCGGTGGCCCCGCTGGACCTCGATGAGCTTCGGCCGCACGTCGACGATGTAGACGAGCGCCGCCGCCATCGCGGGCACCCAGAAGATGAACCCGGGTCCCTGGATCTGGAACAGCACCAGCGCGAGCGTGGCCCCGCCGGTGATCAACATCCAGATCGGCTTGGTCTTGCGATCGGCCGCCGAGTACGCGTCGGCCCGCTGCAGCAGCGCGTGAACGAAGGCGAAGAGCCCGACCAAGGCGCTGCCCCAGTGGATGACCCTGAGGATCCATTCGGCAACCAGCACGACGTCAGCTTACGGCAAACCGCCCACGCCGCCCGCTCCCCCGAAACCCGGCGTCACGACGTGACTGCTGGTCAGGGTCGGGTCGAGCGGGTTAGCCATGGTCGACCGCCGCAGCGGGGCTCGAGGTGACAACGGTCACTCCCGGCGGGCCGCCTTGGCTCCGGCCGACGTGCGGTTCGAGTGCGGCTCGTTGCTCGGGTTAGGTCGAACCCACCCGCTTTGCCGCGAGCTTAGGTCGGATCCAACGGGGCTCGTCCTAGCTAGGCCGAACCTAATCCGCTCGCCCAAGCTAGGTCCGACCCAATGAGGCTCGCCGCCCCTAGGTCCGACCCAGCGAAACTCCCTCAAGCTAGGCCCGACCTACCGGGGTTCGTCCCGGCCTAGGTCCGACCCAACCACGCTTGCCCAAGCTAGGCCCGACCCAACGAAGCCGCCCCAACCTAGGCCGGACCCAACGAAACTCGGCGAAACCTAGGCCAAACCCAGCCACGCCCCGCCAGGCCGCACCGAACGAATCTCGCCGAATTGGGCCCAGCCCAAGACCGGCCACCGCCCACGGCCCCGGCGCACCGATACCCCGACGCCTCCGCCGAAACACCCCAACGCAGCACACGGCGACCGGACCAAACCTCGGTCCGGCCGCCGTGCGACCCCTCGATCTTCAATTCTCGCCCTCGGCGACTCCGGCGCAAACCGAGTCACCCCAACGATTCCAGCGCCGAAGCGCCCGAACCGCCGTCAGCGCGGTGCAGTGCGGTGCGAGTGCGACCGTCACTTCTCCGTCTTCGGCGCGGCCGGCTTCTTGGCGTTCGCCGTGGCCGTGCTGCTGCTGGTGGTGGTGCGACGAGCAGGCGTCGCGGTCTTCGGCGAGGTGCGGTTCGCGGCCTTGCGGGCCACCGACCGGGTCTCGTGCGCGACGTTCTCGCCGATTTCCTCAACCGCGTCCGCGGTCTCGCCGGCCACCTCGGTCACCTTGCGGGCGGCCTTCTCGCCCGCGGAACGGGTGCGCTTGGTGACCTTCGACAGCACGCCGTCGACGCGCTCGCGGGTCTCCTCGGTCAGGCCGTCGACGCGCTCCTGCGCGGCGGTCAGCGCGTCGTCCAACTGCTCGAGAGCCTTCTTGACCTGCGGCTGCGCGGCGATCTTGTCCCAGGCCTGCTCGCCGGACTCGGCCAGCTTGTTGTACAGCTTCAGCGCGGCCTCGGTGTACTCGTCGATGGCCTTGCGCAGTTCGGCCGGGTCGAGCTTCTCGCGGAGGCTCTCGACGTCGGTCGGCAGCTCCTCGAAGCCCTTGCGGGCGGCCTCGGTGTTCTTGGTGACGTTGGCGCGGGCCTTGGAAACCGCGTCGGTCACGGCCTGGCTGGCCAGGTTGCCGGCGCCGAGCGCGGCGAGCAGCGGGGTGCGGACCTGGTCGAGCGCGGTGTTGACGGCCTTGCGGACGTCCTCGGTCTTGGGCGTGGTCATGCCGACTCCTCAGTGGTCTCTTGGGTGGTCTTCGGTGCGGTGGTGCTCGCGGCGGCGTTTTCGCGCCGGAAGGACTCGTAGACGTCGAGCAGGACCTGCTTCTGCCGTTCGGTCAGCTCGGCGTCGGCGCGGATCGCGTCGCCGACCGGGCCGCCGGTCGGCAGGTCGAGAATCCCGGCCTGCACGTACAACGCTTCGGCCGAGATCCGCAGCCCCTTGGCGATCTGCTGGAGGATCTCCGCGCTGGGTTTGCGGACCCCGCGCTCGATCTGGCTCAGGTACGGATTGGACACTCCCGCGAGTTTCGACAGCTGGCGCAGCGAAATCTTCGCGGAACTGCGCTGCTGGCGGATGTACTCGCCGATGTCGGAGGCGATGTCCGCGACCTTGTCCATGGGGCGCTGTGCTCCGCCGGGTTCTGTCATCCGGTCACCTCCTCGCGACCTACTCGACAGTACGCTCGCGTGCTAGCTATTGCAAGCACCCTGCTTGCAACCATCGGGTGTGGTTCCGCTCACCCCGTTACCCTGGGCTTATGCGGGCACAACGGTTGCGTCGACGCCTGGTCCGGCAACTCGTCGAAGAGGACGTGCTGCACGACGAAGCCTGGGCCGAGGCCTTCGCCACCGTCCCGCGGCACGCGTTCCTGCCGCGCTTTTTCGTGCCCGCCGGCACCGGCTGGGCGGCGGTCGACCGCGGCGATCCGGATTGGCTGGACCGCGTCTATTCGCGCGAAGTCCTGGTCACCCAGCTCGACGACGACCCGGCGCGCTGGGACCGCGCCCGCGCGCACGGGCCAGTCCCCGGCGTGCCGACCAGTTCGTCCAGCATGCCCGCGATCATGGCGATCATGCTGGAAGAACTCCTGGTCCGCGACGGCGATCGCGTACTGGAGATCGGCACCGGAACGGGCTACAACGCGGGTTTGCTGTGCCACCGCTGCGGTTCCGGCCAAGTGTCCACAGTGGATATCGACACGACCATCGCCGCCGCCGCGCAGGAACGCCTTGCCTCCTGCGGCTACGAACCCGCGTGCGCCACCGGCGACGGCGCGCTCGGCTTCCCGGCCGGGGTTCTCTTCGACCGAGTCCTCTGCACCGCGTCGGTATCGCGGATTCCCCTTGCCTGGCTTGAGCAAACACTCCCCGGCGGGCACATCGTCACCACCCTGAACCGCCCGCTCGGCGGCGGGCTCGTCCGCCTCACCGCAGGCGAAGGCGCGACCGCCGAAGGCCAAGTCCTCGCCCGCGACGGCCGGTTCATGCCCCTGCGCGCGCATCGCCTCCCACCGCTCGCGGACCTGCCGGATGCCGCCGGCACACAATGGCGGCCGACTGAGGTGTCGATGTCAGATGTCCTTAAGCCACAACGGCATTTCGAATTCTTCGCCTCACTGGAGCTGCCCGACGTACGCCCGGTGCACGTCGAGCCGAACGGAGCCTTCGCACTGTCCCATCCGGACGGTTCCTGGGCCCGAACCCGCCGCACCGACTCCGGTTTCGAGGCAGCGCAAGGAGGTCCGCGCGCGTTGTGGGATCTCGCCGAGGACGCGCACCGCCGCTGGGAATCGCTGGGCCGCCCCAGCCGATCCCGCTTCGGGCTCACGGTGAACAGCGAGGAACAAACCTTCTGGCTGGACGATCCACAGTCCGAAAACCGATGGCCGTTGCAGGGTCTCAAATCCGATGGCGGATCCGCCAACCGGTAGCGGTCACTGGCGGGAAGAACTGCCATCGAGCTGAGGCCGATCTTGAGTGGCGCAGCCGCTGTTCGAGGCCGCGCAGCCGTGCGGGTGCTTCGATCAACCCGCCAGCCCGCGAAGCAGTCCTTCCAAATCACGCTCGCCGACCCGCGTCTGCGCACCCCGCGCCAATCCTCCGCGAATCAGCGCTTCCGCTGCGGGACGAGTGAACTGCCCCGCCCAAGCATCGTGTTCCCGCTGAAATCCGTTGGCCAAATCATCCGGGACCAGAGCCTGTTTCGCCGCCGCGACCACGCCTTCCGGCAACGCGGCGATGTTGCGCGCCAACCGATCGACGAATTCGTCCAGTTCATCGTCAGGCACCGCCCGATTGACCCAGCCGTAGCGTTCGGCCGTCCGCGCGTCGTACAACCCGGCCCCCAGCACCGCTTCCAACGCGCGGTTGCGACCGATCCGGTTCGCCAGGTACTGCGTTCCCCCGCCGCCCGGAACGATCCCCATCAACGCTTCGATCTGGCCGATCCCCGCGGTGCCGATCGCCGCGAAAGCCATGTCCGCGGCGGCGACGAACTCCGCCCCGCCGCCGCGCGCCAGACCGGCCAGCTTGACGATCGTCACCTGCGGCTGATGCCGCAGCAACTCGCCCAATGCCTGGAAAACGTTGAGCCCCGGCGGCACGTCGGGGGCGAACTGGTCGAACGCGTCCGGCGCGTCGACCAGCGACATGTCGACGTGGGCGATGAAGAAGTCCGGGTCAGCACTGTCGAAAACGATCACCCGCGCCGATTCGTCGTCCCGCAGCGTCGTCAGCAGCCGCCGGAGGTCCGCCATGAGCGCGACGTCGAGGACGTTGACGGGCGGGTTGTCGAGGGTGACGCGGACGAGGCCGGCCTCGCGGCTCACTCGCAGGGTCGCGTAGGCGTCGTGGTGCATGCGGGTCTCCGATACGTATTCGGCAGGCAGCTAGGTTCCTGATGTATACCTAGACTCGGACCCGGGTCGACCAGCGTCAATAACGCACTTTGGGCATCGCAAGGATCATGGAGGATACCGAGATGGCCGCTTCTGACACCGGAACCGTCTACCGGGCCGACTGTCCCAGCCGCCCGATCCTCGACCAGATCGCCGACAAATGGTCGATGATGGCGATGGCCGTCCTGGAGGAGCCGCGCCGGTTCAACGACATCAAACGCCGGTTGGAAGGCGTGACGCAGCGGGTGCTGACCCAGACCCTGCGCCGCCTGGAACGCAACGGCATGATCGTCCGGCGCGTACTGCCGACCTCCCCGGTCGGAGTCGAGTATTCCCTTACCCCGCTTGGCGAATCCCTTCGCGAGCCGTTCGGCAGGCTGTACGACTGGACTGTCGCGCACACCGGTGAGATCCAAGAATCCCAGCAGAGTTACGACGAACGGCTCCGCGCGGAAGAATCGTGAAGGGTCGCTAGGTCCGACCCAATTCTGGCCCGAACCCATTTCTCCACCGCGGTCACGACGTCGTCGAGCCGGGCATCGGTCGTGTCGATGGACTCGACCTGCCCGCGTATCCACAGGTTGAACTCGAGCATCTCCTCGATGCGCGGCTCGTCCCACTCCCGCCACGCGGGCCGGGCGCGCAACCGCCGCCGGAGGGTTTCGTTGTCCGCGACCAGAGCCAGATAGTGCACGCCTGAGAAGAAAACGCGCTCGGGCAACGGTTCCAGCTCCTGCGGCGCGACCGTCCCGCACAGCACGACCGGCCGTCCGTTCTGGTGCAGCATCGCCGCCATCCGCAGCCAGGCACCGCGGAACGCGGGATTGCCCGGTTCGTCGTCGCGCAACGCGCCGGTCCACAGCACGTCCTGCTCCAGCACGACGGCCTCGCCCGCCAACCGCTGCGCCAGCTTCGGCCCGACCGTCGATTTGCCGCCCGCGCTCGGACCGGTCAACGCGAACAACGGCAGCCGCCGGAACGGCCACCGCTGCCCGCACTCCGCGCACCGCAAGATATCGCCGTCAGCCTGTGGACAACTCGCCCGGTCGCCGCAGGACGGACAGATCCGCAGGTCGAGCGCTACCGGATCGGTGGACAACTCAGTCGAAGAGGTTCTCGAGGAAGCTGCGCTTGCGGCGCCGGTCGTACGGCCGCGGCGAATCGCCGTAGCCACCGCGGTACGGCCGCGGCGAGTCCGCGTGCCCGCCTCGGTACGGGCGCGGCGAATCCGAGTGCCCGCCCCGATGCGGACGGGGCGAATCCGAGTACCCGCCTTGATAAGGGCGAGGCGAATCGGCACGGGCGTACTGCGGCGGCTGCTGCCGGTAGAACGCGCTCTCCGCACCGGCGATCTGCTCCAGCTCGCCGCGATCGAGAAAGATCCCGCGGCAGCCGTCGCACTGCTCGATGTGGACGCCGTTCTTGTCGACCGTGCGCATCATGTTCTGACACTTCGGACAAATCACTCATCCGACCCTACGCGGATTCGCCGCGCTGTGTCAGCAGGCGGTCAGCAGGCGCAGAGGCAGAACGGGTGGCCGACCGGATCGGCGTACACGCGGAAGGTCTCCGGGGAATCGTCGAGCAGCTTCGCGCCCAGCCCGAGAATGCGCTGGTGAGCAGCCTCGAGATCCGTGACGTCCAGGTCAAGATGCGCCTGCTGCGGCAGGTTCTGCGACGGCCATTCGGGGGCGCGGTAATCAGCCACCCGCTGAAATTCCAGCCGGACGCCGCCGCGCGGGTCGACGAGCGTGGCCCAATGGCCGTCTTCGGCGATCTCAGGTTCGGCCCACTCGAGCACGGAGCGGTAGAAGCCGGCGAGCGCCGCCGGGTCCGGACAGTCGAACGCAACGCCGCCGAACGTCGGAATCGCACCCATGTTTCGTCCATCCTCTCCTCGTCGCGTAACCAGTAAAACGAGTATGTCGGTTAGGCCACCAGGTCGCAACCGATATCGCCCGTACACTGGGCAGGTGCACACCGACGCTTCCTTGGTGGTCGCCTTTCTCAACACCGTCGACATCGAACGGGGCGACGACCTGCTGGACGATCCGGGGCTCTGGCGGCAGTGGGCCGCGGACCACGACGTGACACCGAACGATCCCGCCGAAGCCCGCGCGGTGCGGGACAGCCTGCGCGCCGCGGTCGGCGATCCGCGACTGCCCGCGACCGCGCTGGACGTCCCGCTCCGCTTCGCGCTCACCGACACCGGCCCGACGCTGCTCGCCCCGGACGCCGTCACCGCGACCCTTGCCGCCGCCACCCGAATGGCCATCCGAGGCGACTGGGTCCGGCTGAAGATCTGCCCCGCCGACGACTGCCTGTGGGCCTTCTTCGACGAATCCCGCAACCGCTCCCGCACCTGGTGCTCGATGCGCGTCTGCGGAAACCGCGAAAAAGCCCGCTCCTGGCGCGCCCGCACAGCGGCTGTGCACAACTGAGACCCTGTGGACAACTTGTCCACACACACCACATATGCACGTGCAGATGCCCCGGATCCCCACAAGTTGTGGACAGCGATTAGGCCATCACCGTGAATTCCTGTGGATAACCCCGGGGATAACTCAGCTTCCTGTGGACAACTGGTTTGAGCCCCTCCCGGCTGTGGTATAGGACGGCGCGCATGCGACCGGCCACCCGCCGCATCCGGCCGGGGCAGGGGAAAGACCGAGGAAACGCGGCCGACTCAGCAGCACCAGACCGCTGAAGGCAGCCCCAGACTCGGGCGGCTGCGGCTGCGGGACAGTCTCCGCTCATGCCCGAGGCACGTGCGCTCGAACCAAGATCCGCTGAGGTCGCGAGCGCTCGTGCTGGAGCTTCCCCGCCGACGAATTCCGCTCAACCACAACGAAATCCACCTCAGCCAACAGCCAGAACCCGCCACGCTGCCCTCGCCACAACCGGCAGCCAGCCCTCAACTCGCCCGCCGCACAGCCATCACGACGGCCCTCAGCAAACCCCACCGCACGGACTTCACCACGGCCGCCGCCCAACTCTCGGCCAGCTTCGCGACATGGCTCTCGCCGCAACCGCCTAGCCCCAGTCCGCCTCACGGCACAGCTCTCGCCGCAACTGCCCAGCCCCAGCCCGCCTCACCACACAACTCTCGCCGCAACCGCCCAACCCTCGCCGCCCCGCCGCCCGACCGGCCCCCAGCCAGCCGCACCGCACATCCCCCGCCACGACCGCCGAACCAGCCCCAGCCCTACCCCTCGCAGCAAACCGCAGCAGAACTCCGGCCGTCAGAACAGCAACTGCGCCACCGCGTAAATCACCAGCCCAGCCAGCGCACCCACCACGGTCCCGTTGATCCGGATGAACTGCAGATCCCTCCCGACCTGCAGTTCGATCTTCCGGGAAGTCTCCTCGGCGTCCCACCGCTCCACCGTGTCCGTGATGATCGTCGTGATCTCGCGCGAATAGTGGGTCACCAGGTAAACCGCCGCGCTTTCGACCCAGCCGTCGACCTTCGAGGTCATCGACGGGTCGTCCACCAGGCGCTTGCCCAGCGATTCCAGGCCGCCGCGCACCCGCTGGCGCAGTTCGCTCGACGGGTCCTCCGCGGCGTTCAGCAGCATTTCCTTGGCCGTCGCCCACGCGTTGCCGATCAGTTTCTGCACTTCGCCGTGGTTCACGATCTGGCCCTTGACCTGCTCGGCCCGCTCCATGGTCTTCGGGTCGGTCTGCAGGTCCTGCGCGAACTCGCCGAGGAACTTGTCCAGCGCGAGGCGCATCGGGTGGTTGACGTCCGTCTTCACGGCCCAGGCGAAGGTCAGTACCTCGCCGTACACCTTGTCCGCCAGCATTTCGTCCACGAACTTCGGCGACCAGCTCGGCGCGCGGTCCGAGACCACGCGCAGCATCGTCTGGTGGTTGTCCCGGACCCATTCGTACGCCCGGTCGCACATCAGGTCCACGAGCTTGTGGTGCGCGCCGTCCTCGAAGACGCCCGCCAGGATTTTGCCGAGCGGCGGACCCCACGGCTTGTCGATCACGCGCTTGACCACGGCCTGCTCCATGATCGCCTGCACGTCCTCGTCACGGAGCACCGTCACGGCACCGCGCACGACCGTCGCCAGTTCCGACGTCACGCGTTCCGCGTTGTCGCGCTGCGAGAGCCAGGCACCGAGCCTGCTGGCGACCTCGACGCGGCGGAGCTTGTCGCGGATGACATCAGGGGACAGGAAGTTCGAGCCGACGAACTCGCCGAGGCTGTTGCCGAGCGCGTCCTTCTTGTTCGGGATGATCGCGGTGTGCGGGATCCGCAGCCCGAGCGGATGCCGGAACAGCGCGGTCACCGCGAACCAGTCCGCGAGCGCGCCGACCATGCCCGCCTCGGCCGCGGCGCGCACGTAGCCGACCCAGCCTCCCCAGCCCGCCGACTGCGCCCAGCTCGTCAGCAGGAACACGATCGTCGCGCCGAGCAGGAAGGACAGCGCGACCAGCTTCATCTTGCGCAGGCCGCGCCGTTTCGCCTCTTCGCCGGCGGTGCCGCCGGGCGGGTCCGCGGGCGTGACCTTGGCAGGGGTGAGTTGCTCCACACCGCCATTGTCCGTGAGGATGCGTTCTCGTGCGTGAACCAGCTCTCGTCCCCCGCCTCCGCCCGTTCGCCTCGACGGTCTTCGCGGAGATGACCGCGCTCGCCGTCCGGCACGACGCGGTCAACCTCGGCCAGGGCTTTCCGGACACCGACGGGCCCGCCGGAATGCTCGAAACGGCGAAGAACTCGCTGTTCGGCGGCGACAACCAGTATCCGCCGGGACCGGGCCGCCCGGAGCTGCGCGCCGCGATCAGCCGGCACCGCCAGCGCTACGGCGCCAGCTACGACCCGGACACCGAGATCCTGGTCACCGCGGGTGCGACCGAGGCCATCGCGGCGACGCTGATCGCGCTGACCGAGTCCGGCGACGAGGTGATCGTGGTCGAGCCGTACTACGACTCGTACGCCGCCGCGGTCGCGATGGCGGGCGCGCAGCGGCGCGTGATCGGACTGGTCGAAACCGAGAACGGACAGCTCGAACTCGACCTCGACGCCCTCCGCGACGCGATCACGCCGAATACCCGCGCGGTGCTGCTGAATTCGCCGCACAACCCCACCGGCACGGTGTTTTCGCGCGCGCAACTGGAGGAGGTCGCGCGGCTGTGCGTCGAGCACGACCTCATCGCGGTCACCGACGAGGTCTACGAACACCTCGTCTTCGACGGTGCCGAGCACCTTCCGCTCGCGTCGTTCCCCGGCATGCGCGAGCGGACCGTCGCGATCTCGAGCGCGGGCAAGACCTTCAACTGCACCGGCTGGAAGATCGGCTGGATCTGCTCGACGCCGGAGCTCGTCGCCGCGGTGAAGGCGGCGAAGCAGTTCATCACCTTCGTCTCCGGCGGACCGCTGCAGCCGGCCGTCGCGTACGCGCTCGACAACGAACTTGAGTGGGTCGAAAACCTGCGTGTGAGCCTTCAAGAGAAGCGCGATCGGCTGTCTGCCGGTCTTGTCGATGCGGGATTCGCCGTACGGCCGAGCGCGGGGACCTATTTCGTGACCGCTGACGTGCGTCCGCTCGGCTTTGAAGACGCCGCCGAACTCGCTTGGACGCTGCCGGAACGCGCCGGAGTCGCGGCAGTACCCGTCAAGGTGTTCACGGATCACCCGGACGAGTGGAAACATTTGCTGAGGTTCGCGTTCTGCAAGCGCAACGAGGTGATCGACGAAGCGGTCGAACGCCTGCGGAAACTCGTCTGACGACTGCGGCCCGGCCGCGGTTTCTCCCTGCGGGAAAGGAGATACCGAGAGTGTCGCGGTGGCCGAAACATCGGGTCAACGCCCGAATTCGCGCCGTCGGACGGCCGCCCGGATGGCCGCATTCGCCCCGGTTGAAGCG
This sequence comes from Amycolatopsis halotolerans, assembly GCF_042647905.1. NCBI lineage: Bacteria > Bacillati > Actinomycetota > Actinomycetes > Pseudonocardiales > Pseudonocardiaceae > Amycolatopsis > Amycolatopsis halotolerans. The sequence continues at coordinate 93,810 of NZ_JBHRWI010000050.1, read as the reverse complement.
ACGCTGGGTGATCGACTAGGGCGGATCGGACACCAGAGCCGGTGGGGACGTTCCGCCGTACGGGGTGGATCGAGCGCGGGAGAGATGAAACACTCGCGTCCGGTGCTAGAAAGAGGGCAGCCCCGGGGGACCTGCGACCTGGCCGGAAGAGAGCCCCAGCAAGATCAGCCTCGTGCGGTGGGCCGCACGAGCTTCAGGCGCGGACGGTGGTGGTGGCGTGACCGGCATGGCGACCCCGCGCGGCCTCGCACATCCCGCGCCCTCCGGCGCGAGCGTCAGTCCGCTCGGGAACACGAGTTCGGTGTTGCTGGGCATGGTCGACCGCGCTGAGCGGAATTCCTCCTTCGCGCGCGCGGGCGCGCGACGACGGCCACGCGCCTGGGCGGCGCCGATCGCCCGGCCTGCCGCCCGAATCGCCGTCGCCGGCGGACTCACGCTGGCCGGATGGCTGCTCGGAGCGGCGTTGTCGCAGGCGAACGCGGCGACGGACGACCACGTCGACCATCCGATCTCTTCCGCACACGACACCGAGCCGGAGCACCGGTACGCCGGAACGGCCACATCCGGCACGCTCACCTGGGCCATGCCGGGCGCGGCGACCGGCGCGAAGCGCGCCAACCTGCACCGGTTCCACGTCTCCGCCAAAGACTTCGAGCCCGACGTGAGCTTCCGGCCGACCACAGTGGCCGGAAGCGACCCGGGTACGCAGAATCCGGGTCACCACGCTTCCCGGCCCGCCCCCGCGGCGAAGGTCACCAAGCCCGCCAAGCCGAAGAGCCCGGTCAAGCCCAAGCACCACGCGCCTGCCAGCGACCCCGCGCCGGAAGCCGCCACCCAGCCCGGCCTGCTCAGCAGCATCGAACCCGAGCCCGGCATCCTCAGCACCGCCAGCCACGAACCGCGGCAAGGACTCCTCGACGGCCTGCTCGGCGGCTCCGATCGCGACTCCGGCCCTGGTCTCCTGGACGGCCTCCTCGGCAGCCCCGAACACGACCAGCCAGGGCTTCTCGACAGCGTCCTCGGAACCGTTGACGACACCGTCGACACGACCCTGCACACCACCGTCACCTCGGTCGACACCGTGATCGACACCGCGCCGGTCCGAGTCGTCGAACCGCCGGTCCGCGCAGTCGAACCCGCACCGGTGGCCAGCGGCTCGGTCAGCGCCTCCGTCCCCGCGACGAAGCTGGCGAAAGAGCCTGACGCGCCGGTCGCCGAGAAGGTCAGCAAGCAAGCCCCCGCCGTCGTGCACACCGCGCCCGCCCGCGTCCTCACCGGACAACCCGCCGCGAAGCAGGAAACCCAGCCCGCGCCGCCGGTCAAAGAGCGCAGCCGGGCAGGCGGCGGCAGCAGCGGTGGCGGCGAAGGCCTCCCCTCTGCACCGGCCGCACCGGCCGCGCCCGCGTCGACTGTCTCAGCGGGACACGACGGTTCCGGCGGCCTGCGCCAGCTGTTCGCGCTGGCCGGCGACGGCGACACCGTCACTCAGCTCAAGCTCATCGGCGTCAGCCGCGACCACGAGGTCGACGGCGCGGGCAGGGATGCCGCCCTGCCGACCACCTCCCCGGACTGACCGCCCGACCGGTTTCCCGGGGAGAGCTACGTCCACGTCAAGATCAACTTCTTGATCGCGCGCGCCCGTTCGCTGCGCCGGGCTCACCCCTTCGCACCAATGCCACTTCGAACCAGGGGCTGAACCATGACCGCACTTCCCGACCGGCCGACCGCGCCCGGCCGGATCGGGCCCTGGTCCCGGCGCCGCGCTGCCCCCGCGGCGCCGGGACCCACCACGGGCGTGCTCCGGAGGTTTTCGCTCACCGCGCCGAGCGAAAGCCTGCGCCAACCGAAGCTCGCCTGAACCGAGGGCGCTTCCCGGCACTTCGAGGGGCTGTGCCGGGAAGCGCCTCGGACGATCGGCCGGTGCGCCGGACAGGAGACCGCCACCCTCCCTGGAGTGGCTGGATCCCATCCGGTGCACCGGCTGTTCACTTTTCCGGACCGTGAGTGGCGCTACGTCACCGGAATCCGCTCCGCGGGCACATCCGCGCAGCCGCGTACCGAAGCCGCCGCCGCGCTGACCCGCCGCACCGCCTCCGGCAATTGCTCGCGCGGCAGCCCGAACGGCAGCCGCAGCCAGCGTTCCAATCCGCCGTGCACCCCGAACCTCGACCCCGGCGCGAGTTGCACGCCGCGAGTCGCCGCCGACACCGCCAGCCGCGTGCTCATCGGCTCCGGCAACCGGCACCACACCGACAGTCCGCCGGACGGCACCTGGAATGTCCACTCTGGACAGTACTTGCGCAGTGCCGAGACCGTGATGTCCCGCTGCTCCCGGAATTCCGTACGACGCCGGGCAAGCACCTCGTAACCCTCCGGTTCCAGCAGCGCCGCCAGCACGAGCTGATCGAACACCGGCGCCCCGAGATCGACCGCGAACCGCGAGGACTGCAGCCGGTCCAGCAGATCCGTCGACGCCCGGATCCAGCCCAGCCGCAACCCGCCCCACTGCGATTTCGCCGCGGATCCGACGCTCAGCACCAGATCCCCGCCGAACGCGGCCAGCGGCGGCGGACCGTCCACCGGATCGCCCTCGTAATCCAGCTCTACCAACGATTCGTCGACCACGACCGGCGTCCGCGTCCGGGCGAGCAGCCCGCCGAGCCGTTCGCGGCCAGCCGCGTCGAGGCGCAGTCCGGTCGGGTTCTGGAAGTCCACCACGAGGTAGCCGAACCGGGGCGCGGCCTGGCGCAGCGCGGCTTCAATCCCGGGCAAATCCCAGCCGTGCACCGGATCGAGCGCGACCGGCACCGGCAACGCGTGCGTCGCGCGGACGGCGTCGATCGCGTTGGGATACGTCGGTTGTTCAAGCAGGACACGATCGCCCGGCCCGGTCAGCATCCGCAGGCACAGCACGAACGCGGAGTACGCGCCGGACGTCACCAGCACCTGGTCCGGCGAGGTCGGCAGGCCACGCGCGGTGTAGCGCTCGGCGATCCGCTCACGCAATCGCGGAAGGCCGCCCGTGAGGTAGCCATTGCCGCTGGCGTACTCGACCAGGTCCCGCCGCGCGGTGTCGAACGCGGCCATCAGCCCCGGCACGGCGGGCGGCGCGGCCCGCGCGAGGTCGAGGAGGTCGTCGCGGACCGCCTCGGCCTCGTCGCGGTTTCCGACCCCGGCCACCCACGACCCGGCTCCGCGACGGCTGGCGACGAGGCCGTCCGCGCGGAGCCGGTCGAGCGCCGCCCCGATGAGCGTGCGGCTGACGCCGAGCGCGTCGGCGAGTTCGCGCTCGGCGGGCAGCCGGGTGCCGATCGGCAACTGCCCGTCGAGCACGTGCAACTCGACCGCCGCCGCGAGATCCGACGCACCTTGCCGGGAGCCACGCTGCCGCCATTCCCCCAGCAATGTGGCCAATCGACGTCCCGAGATGCGCCCACCGAGCGGTTCCATAAGGCCAATTATTGCGCATTGGCCATGGCATATCAGGCCAGTTGTCGCCAATAGTGGAGAAGTGGCAGCTATCGACCTCAGTCCGCTCAGCATCCGCCGATCCCCCGCGCGCCGGGGCGCCCAGTTGTTCGCCGGACTCGCCCTCTACGGCGCGAGCATGGCCATGCTCACCCGAGCCCGCCTCGGCCTCGACCCGTGGGACGTGCTGAACGACGGCCTGACCAAGCTCACCGGCCTGACGTTCGGCACGATCAGCGCCGTAGTGGCGGTCTTCGTGCTGCTGCTGTGGATCCCGCTACGGCAGCGCCCCGGCATCGGCACCGTTGCGAACATCGCGGTGATCGCGGTGGCCGTCGACGCGGTGCGCGCCGTGCTGCCGGACCAGCACGTGCTCGTCTGGCAAATCCTGATGCTAATCGGCGGCGTGGTCCTGAACGCCGTCGCGACCGCGGTGTACGTCGGAACCCGCCTGGGCCCCGGCCCACGAGACGGCCTGATGACCGGCCTGCACGCCCGAACCGGCTGGTCAGTGCGCCTAGTCCGGACCGGCATCGAAGTACTCGTCCTGGCCGCGGGCTGGCTGCTCGGCGGCTCGGTCGGCGTCGGAACGGTCCTGTACGCCCTCAGCATCGGCCCGCTGACCCAGGCTTTGCTCCCCCTGGTCACTTGGCGCACCGGGCCGGACGAGCAAGAACAGCATTAGCGTTTGCCGACGGCGTGGCGGACCGCCGGATAATCCACGCCGCGCGCCGCGAGGAAATCGGCGACCGGACCGCGCTGTTTGACGAGCGCGAGCAGCAGATGCTCCTGCCCGAGATGCTTGTCGCCGAGGTCGTGCGCCTCCCGCACGCTCATCTGCAGCGCGTTCTTGGCCTCCGAGGTGAACGGCAAGTGATTGCGCCGGCTGCGCCGCCCAGCCTCAGCGAGCGCACCCGGCCCGTGCGTCTGCTCGATCCGGTCCACGATCTGATCGACGTCGATGCCGAACTCGGTAAGCGCCTCGGCATCGGCGTCACTGATCCCCCCACGCCGACGCACCCGGGCAAGCTCAGCGAAGACGTCGTCCCGAGACACCCCGAGAACCCGCAGCAGCCGCACCGCCTCGCCGTCCTCAACCCGCGCCAACCCAGCGAAAACGGCCTGCGCGGAAATCTCGCGCGCCCCCGCTTCGTGCGCCGCCGCCTGCGCCTCGACCACCGCTCTCCGGGCGTCATGGGTGAACTTCTCGAACATCAATGCCTCCCGTACTTCTTGTGCACGGCCTGCCGGCTGACCCCCAACTCGGCCGCGATGTCCTGCCAAGACCAGCCGTGCATGCGCGCACTGCGCACCTGCACGGCCTCCAACTGCTCCAGCAACCGCCTAAGCGCCGCCACCGCCCGAAGCCCCACCCGGGGATCCCGGTCACCGGCGCGAGCGGCCAGATCCGTCGCTTCCGTCATGATGTCAATCTAGGTTGACACCGACGCCTCTGTCAACCTCCGTTGACACCGCAAGGTTCGTGAGGGCCACCCTCACAGACTCTGATTCCCTCAGGGTCCCCCTCACGACCACCGCCCGCCGCGATGCGCCCCAATGCCACATTGGGTGCGTCCCACGCACCCAATGTGGCGTTCGGTGCGTCCCACGCACCCAACGCCACATTGGGGCGCTAACCCAAGCCCACCACGAACCGCAGCCGACGCACCCAACTGTCGAGGCGCCCAGCCCCTCCCCCGCACCCCGATACGAAGCGTCCCTGCGGTCTGCACAATCAAGCTTCGGGGTGCCCCACGCACGCCAGGGCGCAATGTCGCCGCCAGGCGACGAGCCAAACCCACACCCAACGAGAGCTACAGTCAACGACGTGCCCGAGATCTCGACCGCAGAGCGAGCCGGAGTCGGTTCCGACGGCCACCCCCGTCCAACCGAAGACCACATCGCCCTCCTCCCCCAAGCCATCCTGGTCCTGGACGGCGCCACCTCCCCAAGCCCGGACCTCCCCCCAGGCGGCTGGTACGCCCACTTACTCCGCGACCAACTGGCCCACGAACTGACCACCCACCCCCACCAACCCCTAACCACCGCACTGGCAACCGCAATCACCGCGGTAGCCAAAACGAACGACCTGAACCCAGGCCACTCCCCCTCCAGCACAGTCTCGATCCTCCGCTGGACCGACCGCGAAATCGAAGCCCTGGTCCTGGCCGACAGCCCGATAGTCGCGTTTGGACACTCCGGAACCGACGTAGTCGCGGACGACCGCCTCATTTCCCTGCGCAACAACGGCCTCCTCCAAACCAGCGCAGACGTCCGCCGCAGGCGCAACGCCGAGGACGGCTTCTGGGTAGCCGAAGCCGACCCCGCCGCAGCCCACAAAGCCGTCCGACGCAGCTGGCCCCGCAAAGACATCGACGCAGTCCTCATAGCCACCGACGGCGTGGCAATCGGAGTAGACGAGTACGGCCTCTTCAAGTGGCCAGAAGTCCTGCAAATAGCCAAAAACAAAGGCCCAGAAGCAGTACTGGACGCAGTACGCGCCGCCGAAAACGACGACCCGCACGCCGTCCGCTGGCCCCGGGCCAAACGCCACGACGACCAAGTCCTCGTCCTCGCCGACTTCGCCGGGTAGGGGCTGAATCAGGGGTTTTCCCTGATCACGAAACGCCGCCGAGCGGCCAATCTGGCTACATGGGGAACTCACGAGGCGTCCGGGGATGGCGCCTGACCGCGCTGGCTGCGATCGCCTGGGGGCTGTTCACGATCACGGTGCTGCACATCATCAGCTCGCACGACCCGATCTACGACACGCTTTCGAGCTACACGATCACCGACCGAGGGGAAGGCATGCTCGGGGCGAGCGTGCTGTCGGTGGCCGTCGGATCGCTCGCGGTGCTCGGCGCGCTGATCGCCGGCGGGGTGCCGATGACGTTCAGCACCAAGGCTTTGCTCATGCTGTGGGCGCTCGGACTGGCGGTCGCCGCGGTTTTTCCGGCCAGTTACCCGCCGAGCCCAAACCCGCTCAGCGGCGACATCCACCTTTACTCGTGCCTGGTCGCCTTCGCGAGCCTGCCCGGCGCGGCGATCACGATGCTGGAACCGTTGCGCGGCACCGCGGAGCGCGTGTTCGTGGTGCGCTGGCTGAAGTTCGGGCTCGCCGCGGTCGGGCTGTTCGCGCTGAGCTTCCTGTTTGTCCGCTTGGACGAGGCCGGGGTGCGGCCGTTCCACGTGCTCACCGAGGTGCTGCCGGTGGGCGCGACGCAGCGGCTCACGCTGATCGCGAACGTCGCCCTGCTGCTGGTCCTGCTCCGCATCGCCGTGCGGACCGAAACCGCTCGCGCCACGGTGCTCGTCACTTCCGCGCCTCGGCCATGAATTCGGGCGCGTAACCGAACAATCCGGGAAGACCTCCGGTGTGGACGAACACCACGGTCTCCTCCGGCGAATACCGTCCCGCCGCCGCCCATTCCACCAGCGCGGCGGCGGCTTTTCCGGTGTAGACCGGGTCGAGCACCACACCCTCGGCACGGCCGAACAACCGGATCGCTTCCCAGGTCCCCGAAGCCGGAATGCCGTACCCCTCGCCGATCGTCGTGTCGTTCAGCCACACGTGCTCGAGTTTCGGTGGGTCGAACCCAAGCAACTGCGCGGCCCCGGCGGTGAGGTGGGACAAGTTGTCCACAGCCTCGTCGAGCGGGTGGCTGACGCAGGCGATGTCCAGGTCCAGCGAACCGAGCACCTCCGTGCCGAGCGCGAGCCCGGCCGCGGTGGCCCCGCTGGCGTGCGGACCGACGATCCGGGCGTGGTCCAGGCCCAGTTCCACCAGCTGGGCCGCCAGCTCGCGGGTCGCATCCACATAGCCAAGAACGCCCAGTGGGTCGGACCCACCGACTGGGACCGTCCGCACTTTCCGACCCTCGTCCGCCGCTTCGGTGAGCAGCCGTTCGTACGTCGCGGTCGCTTCCGCGTCCGACGCGCAGATGTGCACCCGCGCGCCGAAGAGGTGGTCAAGCGGAACGTTGCCGGACCGCTCGTACGCGTCACCGGAACGTGGCACCTCAGCGGTCAGCACCAGCTCGCAGCGCAACCCGAGCTTCGCGCACGCGGCTGCGGTCTGACGGCCGTGGTTGGTCTGCAGGGCACCGAAGGTGATCACGGTGTCGGTGCCGTCGGCGAGCGCCGCGCCGAGGTGGAAGTCGAGCTTGCGCAGCTTGTTGCCGCCGACGCCGAGCGGGTGGACGTCGTCGCGCTTCAAGAGCAGCCGGGGAATGCCGAGCGCTTCGCCAAGCCGCGGCGCCGGGACGAGCGGTGTCGGCCCGTAGTGCAGACCGGCGCGCGGAAAGCCGTCGAAGCTGGGGAACCGGGCGAAGTCGAACGTCATCGATCCTCCGTGCGCTGGCCGGGCTGATGGCTTGGAGTTTAGGTGGCTTCCTCAGGCGGTGGCCGGGTCCGCGGCCTTGGCTGCCCGCTCGATTTCGGCCCACCGGCTTTGCCAGAAGGCCTCGTCCCGGCCGCGCCGCGCCATGGCAGCCAGGTCCATCTCGACCGCGCCGTCCAGCTGTTCGCGCAGGATGTCGGCGTGCCCGGCGTGCCTGCTGGTCTCGGTCAGCATGTGGACAAGAACGGTGAACAGCAGCACATCCGGGCGCGGCCACCAAGGCACGTAGCCGGGCGAGTCGATCGCGAGAGCGGCGATCGTCGCGTCGGAGTGCTCGCAGACGCGCTGGTAGCGGCTGGTGATTTCCTCGCGGGTCTCGTGCTCGGTCGCCCAGAAGTCGGCACCGCGCTGGCCGAGGTCGTCCCATCGCGGGACCGGCTCGGGGAAGGGCCGGTCGAAAACCTCGCCGAAGTACCGGGCCTCGGCCAGCGCAAGGTGTTTGACCAGGCCGAGAAGGTTGGTCCCGGTCGCGGTCAGCGGACGGCGAATGGCGTATTCGGGCAGTCCGCCGAGCTTCCGGAGCATCGTCTGCCGGACCTCTTTCAGGTCGTCGTGCAGGTACTGCTTCGCGAAGTCATCGATCACCGGTACGAGCATGCCCGAACTTCGGCCACCGTGGTCAGGGGTGCTTTCCGAGCGTCCGCCGTGATACGTTCGTTCGAGCGAACGAGAGAAACGGGGAGCCGCTGATGCCTTCCGCGATGACAGAGTTCACGACCCTTGCCGACCAGGTCGCCGCGCTCGAAGCCGGCGACGTCACGGCCGTGCGGCTCACCGAACTCGCGCTCAAGCGGGCCCACGCGAGCCAGCCGGTGCTCAACGCGTTCCGTGTCCTGCGGGACGAAGCCGCGCTCGCCGAGGCCGCCGAAGCTGATCAGCGCCGGGCCGACGGTGATCGCGCACCCTTGCTCGGGGTGCCAGTGGCGATCAAGGACGACGTGGACATCACCGGCCTGCCCACCGCGTTCGGCTGCCCCGGCGACTTCCCGGCGGCCACTGGAGACGCGCCGGCGGTAGCGAGTCTCAAGCAGGCCGGCGCGGTCATCATCGGCAAGACCAACACGCCTGAGCTGGGCCAATGGCCGTTCACCGAGGGCACGGCGTTCGGCGCGACGCGCAATCCGTCGCAGCCCGAGCACACGCCGGGCGGGTCGTCCGGCGGATCGGCCGCGGCGGTGGCGGCCGGGGTCGTGGCCGCCGCGCTCGGGTCGGACGGGGCGGGTTCGGTGCGCATCCCGGCGGCGTGGACCGGGCTCGTCGGGATCAAGACCCAGCGCGGGCGGATCCCGACCGGCAGCGAACTGTTCCACGGCCTCACCGTGCTCGGCCCGCTCGCCAGGACGGTCGCCGACGCGGCCCTGCTGCTCGACGTCACCGCGGGCACCGGCACCTCGTTCCAGACCGCCGCGCAGCGCGAACCCGGACGGCTGAGAATCGGCCTCTCCACGCGGATTCCCTTCACCGCCACCAAAACCCGGCTCGACCCAGTGGTCGAAGCGGCAGTGCGGCAGACCGCCGAAACGCTCGCCGGGCTGGGGCACGAGATCGTGCCGGTCGAACCCGGGTACGGCCTGATCGGACTCACCTTCCTGCCGCGGTCGCTCACCGGCGTGCGCGATTGGGCCCGTCGCGTGCCGGAGCCGTCCGCGCTCGACCCGCGCACCCGCAGCAATGCCCAGCAAGGCGGCCTGCTCGCCGGGCCCGCGCTGAAACTCGCCCGCGCGCTCGAACCCGTGCTGCGCCGCCGGATCGGCGGAATGTTCGGCGACATCGACGTCCTGCTCACACCGACCACCGCCACCCCGCCGCCCGCGATCGGCTCCTTCGACGGGCTTTCCGGCTGGCAGACCGATCAGACGATGATCGCCGCGTGCCCGTACGCTTGGCCGTGGAACGTGCTGGGCTGGCCCGGGGTGAACGTGCCTGCCGGACTGACCGCGGACGGGTTGCCGCTCGGCGCCCAGCTGCTCGGCCCGTCGCATTCCGAGGAGCGGCTGATTTCCGTTGCCGCGCAACTGGAAGAGGTACTGCGATGGCCGGACCGACGTCCCGAGCCGGGGTGGTGAGCACCCGCGACGCGATCCTCCGCGCCACCCTGAAAGTGGTCGGCGAACAGGGCGTCGGCGGGCTCACCAACCGGCGCATCGTCGCCGCGGCCGGGGTTTCGCTCGGCACGCTGACGTATCACTTCCCGAGCCAGACCGAACTGTTGCGCGAAGCGATGCTGTTGTTCGCCGAGGAGGAAACGGCGAAGCTGGCGGGGATTGTCGAGGTATACCGGGAACAAGGGCTGAGCCTCGAACAAGCGGCGACGGTCGTGGAGCACGTGATCAAGCAGCTGCCGTTCGGCACGGACGAACTCGCGCCGCACGAGCTGTACCTGCAAGCCGCGCGCGACCCCGGGCTGCACGAAGCTTCAGCGAAATGCTTTGCGGCGTATGACGAATTGGCCATCACGATCCTCACCGCGCTAGGTTTGCCGGATCCGGAACGAGTGGCCGGGCCGGTGGTCGCGTTGATCGCCGGGCTGCAGTTGCGTCGGCTCGCCACCGGCACGGACGTTCCGGCCGCCGAACCGTTGATGATGCTGTTGCATGGCGCCCGGGGCTGACGTGGCCCCGCCGGTCGTCCGCGGTACCCGCGGCTTGGCGCTATTTCGGCGACTTCCGCGACGCGCTGCTCGCGGAGCAGGTGCTCGTGCTGCAGGTCGCGCATCCGGTTGCGGCGGCTGGGGTTCGCGATCATTCGGACTACCGCGAGGACCTGTGGACCCGGCTGATGCGCACCATCGCTTCGCTGTCGATCTATGTGTACGGCGGGACAAAAGGCGCGCAAGTCGAGGCCGCGCGACTGCGGAAATTGCACCGAACCCTTCACCGGGATCGCTGACGGTCGTCGCTACAGCGCCCTCGATCCTGGCGCGTACGCGTGGGTGCACGCGACGCTGGCTCCCTTTGACGCACAACGATTCTTCGGCCACCCAATGTCCACTTCGGAGCTTGACGAGTACTACGCGCAGCTGCGCGGCATCGGCCGGACCCTCGGCGTGCGCGAGCGGTACTTGCCGCCGACCTGGCCGGAATTCGAGCAGTACTACCGGAAGATGATCGCCGGATTCGGTCCTGACGAAACGATCAGCACGCTGTTCGAAACCATCGACACCGTGGGGAAACCGTTCGCGCGCATGTCGGACCGCCGCTGGTCGAAGCTCCAAAAAGGATACTCGACCGGGCAGATGTTCCTGATCCGCACGCCGGACGTTCCCCCTCGCCCCGGCCCCGCCAGCGCAGCCCCCACCCTCTCCGGGGGACGGCCCTTGTCCAGTCTATCCGCTCCCACTGACAACCCCGTCCACTTCGGCCGGGTTGTCCACAGCAAGCGCGACTTGGGGAAAGTCCCGTGCTCACCGGCCCCATGCGAGTGGTCGGCAAGCTGAACGTGTGGCTGCGCGAGCGCCCGTGGGCTTACCGGTTTTTCGTGCGCTCGTAGTGCGCCCGGGCCTTCGCCCGGTTCCCGCAGCGCGACATCGAGCACCACTGCCGAGTCCGGCGTGGCGACGTGTCGACAAACCGCAGACCGCAGTCGTCCGCCGAGCAGATGCGGATGTCCTCCACGCCGGTGGCGAGATCGACCGCGTCCGCGGCCAGCAGTGCGAGGACCGTCGCCACTGGATCCGCCGGAGCGGGCACTTCCCGCTGCAGCAAGCCGTCCTTCACCAGCAGGCGGTCCGGTTTCGGTGCGGCGGCAAGCGCGTCGTTGACCAGCCGGATGTCGGCGACCAGCGGCTTGACAGTCAGCAGCCGGTTCACTGCCTCGCGCAGTTCCTTGGCCGCCGCCAGCTCGGCGGCGGTCACTCGGAGGCGGCCGAACCCGGCCAGCTCAAGCCATTCCGCGAGCGCGTCCGGGTCGGTGAGCAGCTCGATGCCTTCCGGGAGATGCCGGGAGCGCAGCGTGTTCACCAGGTGCAGACACGGCCGTCCGGCGTCGAACACCCAATCCATGCCGCCCATTCTAACCATTGAAACCGGTGAGAACCCGCGCTACCGTCTAACCCTATGAGCCGGTTAGAAGCAGCCATGGCCCAAGTCGACGACCTGCGCGTGCACTACCTCCGCGGTGGCGACGGTCCGCCGCTCTTCCTCCTGCACGGCTGGCCACAGACGTCGCACTGCTGGCACCGTGTCGCCGGGCCACTGACCGAAACACACACCGTGATCGCACCTGACCTGCGTGGATACGGGCGCACCGACAAACCCCGCACCGGTTACGACAAGCGCACGATGGCCGCCGACGTCGCGAAGCTGGCCGAGCAGCTCGGGTTCGACCGGGTCGCGGTCGCGGGACACGATCGCGGCGGGCGGGTCGCGCATCGGTGGGCACTCGACCGTCCGGACCAGGTGGAACGACTGGCCGTACTGGACATCGCGCCGACGCGGGAGATGTGGCGTCGCCTCGACCGCGACCTCGGAAAGGCGTACTGGCACTGGCTTTTCCACCTGCAGCCAGACCTGCCCGAACTGCTGGCCGGGCAGAACATCGCCGCCTACCTCGGCTACTTCTTCGAGCGCTGGACCTTCCAACGCCACGGACTGCCCGCCGAAGACGTCGCCGAGTACGTCCGCGCCTTTGAAGCACCCGGCGCGCTCCGAGCCGGTTTCGACGATTACCGCGCCTCTTTCCCCGACGACGCCGAACTGGACGACGCCGATTACGCCGCAGGAAAACGCCTCACCCAGCCGGTACTCGCGATGTGGGGCAAAGCCGGCCTGCTCGGCAGCCTGCCCACGCTGGACATCTGGCGCGACTATGCGGACCACGTCACCGGCATCGGCCTCGAAGACTGCGGTCACTTCCTCCCAGAGGAGCAACCCTCACAAGTCGTGACGCACCTGCGGGAATTCCTGGCCAGTTAACGGAATCCGGGCAAACCCAGCGCCCACGGTCTGCTCGATCGCCGCGCCGACGCGGAACGCCGTGCCGTCGTCGTACTTGTCCGCGACGACCTGAACACCGGTCGGCACCCCATTGCTGGCCCAACCGGATGGCACGGCAAGCACCGGATGCTCACTGCCGACATTGAACGCGGGAGTCAGCGAAGCGTCCGAAAAGTGTTCCAGCGCAACGCCGTTGACCACGACCTCCGCAGACAGATAGTCCTCGCCAGCAGCGAAGGCGGTGGCACCGAGAGTCGGCACGATGAGCGCGTCGAACCGGCCGAACACCGCGTCAAGGCGCTCGCGGATCGCCGCTTCGACCGCGTGGCCGGTTTCCGCGTCCACAATGTTCTCGACGCCCTTGCGCGCGAACGCCTGACAGTACGGCGTGATCACGCCCGGGTTTCGCCGGTCCAGTTCCAGGACTTCGGCAGCCAGGCCGGTCCCGAAGTGCGCCCACAAGGCCTGTTTGACCATGTCGAGCGTCCAGTCGATCTCAATCTCGGTCACCACCGCACCCGCGGACGCCAGCGCCTGTCCGACCGCGCGGGTATTGGCCGCGACCTCAGTGTCGACAGGGAAGTCGCCAGGCACCGGACAGCACGCGACGCGCAGCCCGCGCACGTCACCCAGCTCGACAGAAACCGCCGGGAGCCGCGAATGCGAGTCGCGCGGGTCTTCGCCCGCCATGACGTTCTGCAGGAGCGCGCAATCGGCGACCGTCCGGGCCATCGGGCCGTGGTGGTAGTAGGTGTCCAATCCAGCGGGCGGCAAGACCGGATTACGGCCGTGCGGCGGTTTGAACCCCACGACACCGGTGAAGGACGCAGGCGCGCGAAGCGAACCGCCGATGTCCGACCCCGTGGCGAGGAAAGCAGTCCCAGCCGCCAGCGCCGCGCCCGAACCTCCGGACGAACCGCCCGCCGCGGTCTGGAGGTTCCACGGATTGCGCGTAGTCCCCCAGCGCCGCGTGTGAGACAGCGGCATGCAGCAGAACTCGGACGTCGTCGTGCGAGCGTGCAGAATCCCGCCGGCCGCCTGGATCCGGCCGAGCCCGATCGCGGTCTCCCGCGCCAGCCGAGGCGGACGCAGGAGGGTGCCGTCGGTGACCGGGTGCCCGGCCAGCGGCTGTTCTTCCTTCGCCGCGACCGGCAGCCCTTCGAGCGGCCTCGGCCGACCGCCGGGCGCGTACTGCTTCTCCGCGACGGCCGCCGCCCGCAACGCCTGCTCGAACATCTCCTCGGCGAACGCGTTGACGTCCGGCTCGACCCGCCCGGCCCGCTCCACGACCGCGCGCATCAGCTCCACGGGTGACAGTTCGCGGGCGCGGAAGAGCCGCAGCGCTTCGACGGCGGAGAGGTAGTGGAGTGAGGTCATCGCGCGCTCCGTGGGGTCGGGCCGCTCAACCTACTCAGCAGGCGACCCTCGCCAAGCCGACATTCAACCCACAACCCCCGGCACCCACGGTGACCAGAGCTAATCCACACTCCACCCGATCGAGTGACTGTTGGCGAATCGTTCTCCGTTGAGACCTCGCCGTGGTGGACTACGAACTCGGCGGCAGGTCGAACTGACCAGCCTTGACCGCGACGAGGAAGGCGTCCCACTCGCCGCGGTCGAAGACCAGCACCGGGCTCGCGGCGAGCTTCGTGTCGCGCACGCCGATCAAGCCGGGACGGGAGAGGTTGACCTCGACACAGTTTCCGCCGTTGGGCTCGCTAGCGAACGACTTCGCCCAGGCCGCGGCCGCGAACAGCGACTCTGCCGTGTCCGGGTCGTAATCCTGGGGCGACGGATAATCCGCCATGGGTCGTCCACCTCCGAGCCTTGTGCAGGGCGTGCGGTCTGGTGCACGTCCCCGGCTTCTTTGCGTCACTACGGAGCAAACCGCAGGGCCAAGCGGGTGATCAACTCGACCCGATCTCGACATGAAGATTATTCCAGGAGTAGGATTAATCGCAGCGATCGGGGCGTCAGTGGTGGGTGAATGGCTTGCGACATTCAGCCCAACACCGTCAGCACCGGCCCGGGCACCCGGCCCGGGCGGCGGAACAGCCGCGAGATATCGGGAGGAGTGCGGATGCGAGCCGACCCGTTCGGCCCGGCCAGGAGCCGATCCGCCCGCCTTTCCGGGATCCGCACTGGTCCAGGTGCTGCGACGACCCTGAGGAGACGCCGCAACGGAGCGGTTTCCCTGGTGCCCGGCGTTGACCCGCCGAGCGCATACCCCGATCCGGCCGGCGCCGACCCGCGCCGGTTCCCGTTATCCGAACTGGGGGTGTGATCCCATGGCCGTCCGGCTCACCACGCTTTTCCGCCGTGAGGACGAACACACTCGCGGCCGGCGTGGGATCAATCACGAATTGCGCAACCGGTTCGGGTTCAGCCTGATCCAGGCCCCGCTGCGCAGCCCGATGGTTGTGGACACCGAGATCGAAGTACCTGCTCCGCGCCAAGCGGACACCGTCCACACCACCCGCCACCGTCGCGAGACACGAGTACCGATTCTCCACGGGCTCGGCTGAGCCGAAGCCCGCATCGTCCACGCTCCCCGGAATTCCTTGCCCGGGGAGCGTTTTCGTGTCCGGACCCTGGCCGCGACGGAGGTTCAGACCACTGCGGCCGGTCTAGACCATGCCCGCCGCGCGCGCCCCAATGCCACATTGGGTGCGTCTGACGCACCGAACGCCACATTGGGTGCGTGGGATGCACCCAATGCCACATTGGGTTTCTCGGCAGCGGGTTCCGAGCCGACGGGGCGCGCGGTTCGTCCTCGCCGAGGGGCCTGGTCCGGCACCGTCCAGCCGACGCTCCGCAACGCCGTGGCAGGACCGCACACAACTGCTGCGGAGAAACCCCCATCCGGGGGCACCAACAAGCGAGTGGCGGGGCCCCGTCAGGGCTTGCGACCCAAAGCGCAAATCCCGCCGCTGAACGAAGGATCGTCCGCCATCCGCGCGCTCGCCGTCGTTTCGCCCGACTCCGGGTGCCAGTCCGACACCCACGCGATGCCCGGCTCCACCAGTTCCAACCCGGAGAAGAACTCCCCGAACTCCGCCCGCGAGCGATAGTGGAACGGCGTGCTCGACTTCTGGTACTGCTTGTGGATCGCGTCGCGGCGTTCGCCGTCGGTCGTCGGGACGCCGTCGTCGGTCAGGTGCGAGGACAGGAAGTACGAGCCGGACGGCAGAAGCGACAGGTACTTCCGCACGATCTCCAGCGCCGGTTCGTCGCGGCCGACGAAGTACAGCACCCCGACCATGATCAGCCCGATTGGGCGCTTCGGGTCGAGCACTCCGGTGTCGAGCGCGCGCGGCCAGACGTCGGCCGGGTTGCGGAGGTCGCCCTGCAGGACCGCGTGCCGGTCGGCGACGCCGTCTCGTTCCAGCAGGATCTGCGAGTGCGCGACGGCCACCGGCTCGTTGTCGACGTAGACGCAGCGCGCGTTCGGGTTCACCGATGTCGCGATCTCGTGCACGTTGCCGACGGTGGGCACGCCGGAGCCGATGTCCAGGAACTGGTCGATGCCCTGTTCGGCCATGTACCGCACGCCGCGGCCGAGGAACTCGCGGCCGGCCTTGGCGATGGTCTTGATCATCGGAAAGGTCTGGACCGCTTTTTCGCCGAACTCGCGGTCGATGGCCCAGTTGGCGGTGCCGCCGAGGAACCAGTCGTAGATCCGCGCCGCGTTCGGCCGATCGAGGTCGACGCCCTCCGGGGCTTCCGGATCCGGTGCCTGAGTCATCAGCTTCCCCTTCCGTGCGGGTACCAGTGTGCCCATTCGCCGCGACCGCGCGCCGCCGCCCCCGGCAATCGCCCGAAAATGCCACGACTCCGGTACGTCCGGGCCACTAGGTTGCGAGGGATGCGCATCCTCTTCTCGTTCGTCGGCGGTCGCGGCCACTGGGATCCGATGGCACCGGTCGCGCGAGCGCTCCTCGCGCGGGGCCACACCGTAGCGGTCGCGGGCGGCGGTTCGCACGTGCCGGCGCTGGCCAAAGCCGGATTCACGACCTTCGCGGTCAACGAACCGCGCGAGGTCGAGGCGACGCGACAGCCGATGCCGCCGGTCGACCCGGCGCGCGACGATTGGGAAATCCGGGAACTGTTCGCCCGCCGTGCGACTCAGGAACACGTGCCGGTGCTGCTGGAGATCGCCCGGGAATGGCGGCCGGACCTGATCGTCCGGGACGAAGTGGACTTCTCCGGCGCGATCGTCGCCGAGGCACTGGGCCTGCCGTGCGCGACCGTCCTGGTGCTCGCCGCGGGAACGTTGCTGCGCAAGGAACTCCTCGCCGAACCGCTCGCCGAGGCCCGCGCCGCGCACGGCCTTCCGGACGACCCGGAGCTCGAAATGCTGACCCGCGGCCAGGTGCTCTCGCCGCTCCCGCCGTCCTTTCGCGACCCCAGCTCGCCGCTGCCGGCCGGCACTTTCTCGTTCCGCCAAGGAGATCCGGTCGCGCCCCGCCAGCCCGCCGACAGGCCGCGCGTGTACTTCACGCTCGGCACCAACTTCAACCTCGAGTCCGGCGACCTCATCGAGCGCACTCTCGCCGGGCTGGGCCAACTGGACGCCGACGTGACCGCCACCGTCGGCACCCAGATCGACCCCGCCGAGTTCGGACCGCAACCGGCGCACGTCCGGGTGGAACGGTTCGTCCCGCAGGCCGAACTGTTGCCACGCCTCGATTTGATGATCTCGCACGCCGGATCCGGCAGCGTGATCGGCGCGCTCTCGCACGGTCTGCCCTCGCTGCTTTTCCCGATGGGCGCCGACCAGCCTGGCAACGCCCGGCGCTGCGCCGCGCTGAACGTCGGGCACGCGCTCGACCCGGAAACGTCCACTCCGGACGAAATCCGCCAAGGCGCCGCGAAAATCCTCGCCGACCCCAGTTATCGCGAGGCCGCGCGACACCTGCAGGCGGAGATCAACGCACTGCCCGATGCCGGGGAAACCGTGCCCGTGCTCGAAGCACTGGTCACATCATCTGGGAGCGGTAGCTTTCCGCCAGCTCCTTGAGGAACTGCCGCGTCTCGCCCCGTTCCAAAGCGGCGCCGCGCAGCCGGTCCCACGAGTCCACGAAGATGTTGAAGTCCTTCACGTCGTCGAGGTACAGCCCGCCCGCGGAGTGTTCGATGTAGACGAAGTCGCGCGTGCGGTCCGGGAACCGCATGATCGTGAAGTCGTTGGGCACCGCGGCGAGCTTCGCGCCGAACGGCAGCACGTGCACGTACACCCGAGGGTGCCGGTCGAGCGCGAGCAGGTGCTCCACCTGGTCCAGCATCACCGCGGGCGCGATCCCGCCGGGCGCGCGGCGCAGCGCGCCCTCGCTGATGATGAACCGGTAGTACGGCGGCTGCTGCTGGTCGAACACCGCCTTGCGGTCGAGCCGGTTGCGCACGAGCGACGTGACGTCGGTGGCTCCCGCCTCGGTGAACTGCTTGAGCATGTAGTGCTCGGACTGCAGCGGCCCCGGGACGCGCTCGCCGTGCCAGGTGAGGATCTCCGCGGCGGCGGGCTCGAGGTCGGTGAAGGTGCGGAACCAATGCGGCACCACCGACCGGTAGCCCGACCAATGGCCGCGCTGCCCGGCCGCGGCCCGGGCCAGGTTCATCAGAGTGTCGGCTTCTTCGCCGTTGATCCCGAACGCGTTCAGCATGGTCCGCACATCTCCGAGCTTGACCCCCACCGCACCGGACTCGATCTTGTTGACCTTGCCCTGGGTGCAGCCGAGTACCTCGGCGACTTGCTGCTGCGTCATCTTCGCGGCGTTTCGAGCATGCCGGAGCTCGTTGCCGAGCTGCTTGCGGCGCGAGGTGACGGTGCTCGCCATCTCCCCTTGCTCTCCTGAACACTACTGCCGACGGGCTTTCCGCCGGACCGCGAACTACGAACCACCCAGGCCACTGCGACCCAACGGAGTTCGATGATGACACCCGGCAGCGTTTCAGGAAATGCACGAGAACGCCAGTCACCCGGCATGTCACCCTGCCGGAGCAGTCGAATCCGGGCGCGGCGGACATCTCGGCTACTCCATTCGGACTAAGAGGAGACTTCCGGGCACAGCTGAGCCGCCGACACCCCACGCGGGCGAGCAGGGCGGCATAGTGTCGGCGTGATCGATCGATCCCCCGGCGCGGCGAGCGTCAAACAGCTGGCAGACGGCGCCTTCGGCTACGTCCAGCCCGACGGTTCCTGGTTCATCAACAACTGCGGCTTCGTCGACGCCGACGGGCACGCTGTGCTTATCGACACATGCGCGACCGAACGGCGTACGCGCGCCCTGCTTTCGGCCGTAGGCGACACCGCCGGCCCGGTCACGACGCTCGTCAACACGCATCACCACGGCGACCACACGAACGGCAACTACCTCGTCGGCGGCGCCACCGTCGTCGGCCACCGCAAGACCCGCGAGACGCTGCTGGCCGACGGGATCCAGCGGTACGAGGGCGTCTTCACCGACAGCGATTGGGGCAAGCTCGAACTGCGCGTGCCCGACCTGGTCTTCGACGACACCGTCACCCTCTACGCCGGACAGACCCGGATCGACCTCATCCACCCCGGCCACGCCGCGCACACCACCAACGACGTCCTGGTCTGGCTGCCCGAGCAGCGCCTGCTCTACGCGGGCGACCTGGTGTTCAACGGCGGCAGCCCGTTCGCGCTGATGGGCTCGGTCGCCGGCTGGCGGGCCGCGCTGAACGTGATCCGCGAACTGGACCCGGCGGTCATCCTGCCCGGCCACGGCCCGGTGTGCGGGCTCGAAACGGTGGACTTGGTCGACGACTACCTGGAGTTCGTCCAGCGCGCCGCGGAAACCGGCAAGGCGGCGGGGCGGTCGCCGTTGGAGCAGGCGAAGGCGACTGATCTTGGCCGGTTCGCCGAGCTGACCGAACAGGAACGGCTCGCCGGGAACCTGCACCGGGCATACGCCGAACTCGACGGCGAGGGGTGGGGTGCGCCACTCGATCTGGTGGCTCCGCTGAAGGACATGCTGGCCTGGAACGGGGGCCCGATCCGCTGCTTCTCGTGAGCACCGGTTTTGTGGCTAGGCTCGGAATCCGGCAGAGGTTTTCGGAAAGGTTTCGGATGAGCAAGAAGGCGAGCATCGGGGTCACCGGCCTCGCGGTCATGGGCCGCAACCTGGCGCGGAACCTGGCCCGGCACGGGCACACGGTCGCCCTGCACAACCGCTCCGAGGAGCGCACCCGCTCGCTCGTCGAGCAGTTCGGCGACGAGGGCGACTTCATCCCGGCGTACTCCGCGCAGGAGTTCGTCGACGCGCTGGAGCGGCCGCGGCAGATCGTGATCATGGTGAAGGCGGGCGGCCCGACCGACGCCGTCATCGAGGAGTTCGCGCCGCTGCTGGAGCCGGGCGACGTGATCGTGGACGCGGGCAACGCGCACTTCGCGGACACCCGCCGCCGCGAGCAGGCGCTGCGCGAACGCGGCCTGCACTTCGTCGGCACCGGCGTGTCCGGCGGCGAGGAAGGCGCGCTGCACGGGCCGAGCATCATGCCCGGCGGGTCGAAGGAGTCCTACGAGTCGCTCGGCCCGCTGTTCGAGGACATCTCGGCGAAGGTCGACGGCGAACCGTGCTGCACGCACGTCGGCGCCGACGGTGCCGGGCATTTCGTCAAAATGGTGCACAACGGCATCGAGTACGCCGACATGCAGCTGATCGCCGAGTCGTTCGACCTGCTGCGCGGCGCGGCGGGCTACTCCCCGGCGGAGATCGCCGACGTCTTCGGCACCTGGAACACCGGGCGGCTCGACTCGTACTTGATCGAGATCACCGCCCAGGTGCTCAAGCACGTCGACGGCGCGTCCGGCAAGCCGTTCGTCGACGTGGTCGAGGACGCGGCGGAGCAGAAGGGCACCGGCCGCTGGACCGTGCAGATCGGGCTCGACCTCGGCGTGCCCATCAGCGGCATCGCGGAAGCGGTCTTCGCGCGTTCGCTGTCCGGGTCCACGGGGCTGCGTTCGGCCGCGCGCGGCTTGGGCGGACCGACGCGCACGCCGCTCACCGGGTCCGCGCTGGAGACCTTCGCGGACGACGTCGAGCAGGCGCTGTACGCGTCGAAGGTGGTCGCGTACGCGCAGGGCTTCAACCAGATCCAGGCCGGTGCCGCGGAGTACGGCTGGGACATCGACCTGGGCCGCGTCGCGTCGATCTGGCGCGGCGGGTGCATCATCCGGGCGAAGTTCCTGAACGACATCACGTCCGCCTACGCCGCCGAGCCGGGCCTCCCGACCCTGCTCACGTCCGGCGATTTCCGGGCAGCTGTCGAAAACGCGCAGGACTCGTGGCGTTCGGTGATCTCGACGGCGGTCCGGCTGGGCATCCCGACGCCCGGTTTCTCGACCGCCCTGGCGTACTACGACGGCCTGCGCGCGGACCGGCTCCCGGCCGCGCTGGTGCAGGGACAGCGCGATTTCTTCGGCGCGCACACCTACCGCCGGGTCGACCGTCCCGGCTCGTTCCACACGCTGTGGGCCGGAGACCAGTCTGAGGTCGAAGCCTGATTTTTTGTTGCTGCAGAAGGGCTCTCCCCTTGTTCCAGGGGAGAGCCCTTCTGCTATATCAGGGTCAGGATGAACAGCACCGCGAGCGCGATGGCGATCATTTTTGCAAGGTGCCGAGAATTTCCGCGAGGAATTCCTTGATCTTCGTTTCGGCCTGTTCCTTGTCGACCCCCAGTGCGGCAAGGACTTCGTAGCCCGCGCCCTCGCCCTGTTCCAGCAGGGCGAGGAGGATGTGCTCGGTGCCGATGTAGTTGTGCCCGAGCCGCAGCCCCTCGCGCAGGGTGAGTTCGAGCGTCTTCTTGCCCGCCGGAGTGAACGGCACCTTCTCCGGCGCCTCGTCGACCGGCTCCGGCAGCTTCGCCTCGGCGGCTTCCCTGACCGCGTCGAGAGTGATCCCCTGCGCGACGATCGCACCGGCGGCCAGCGCGTCCGGCTCGGAGAGCAGGCCGAGCAGCAGGTGCACGGTGTCGATCCCGGGGCTCTTGCCGTCGATGGCCGCCTGCTGAGCCGCGACGATGACGTGCCGGGCCCGGTCGGTGTAGCGGCCGAACATGCGTTGTATTCCGCCGGATGGATCGTCGCCCTTCGGCACGAATCTCTTCTGGGCGGCTTGTTTGGTTACGCCCATACTGGCCCCGATGTCGGTCCAGGAAGCCCCGCTGCGCCGTGCCTGGTCGACAAAGTGGCCGATCAGGTGGTCCGCGACGTCGCCGAGGTGCTGGCCGACGTATACGGCGTCGGTGAGCTGGGCGAGGGCGTCTTTGTCGTTGTTGGCCTTGATGGCGCTGATGAGGTCGTCGAGTTTCACTGAGTCGGTCATGGCGTCAACCGTAGGTTGACGATTGGGTTGCGTCAACCCTTGGTTGACGAATTGCGAGGGCTATTCGCCGAGCATGACCTTGCCCGTGCGCCGGTAGCGAGCGTTCGGGCTGTGCGGGGACTCGCCGATCAACTCGACCAGTTCCTCGCCTCGAAGAACGCGCAACCATCGGGACACCGTCTTGTCCGGCATGTCCAGCAGCGCCGCGAGTTCGGCCCGGGTCAGTTCAGCGGTGCCCAAGGCGTCAAGCACCTCGCGCCGCCGGTCCCGCCTGCCGCTCGTCCGAAGACCGGTGCCGACCGAAGCGACGAGTTCGTAGCGCGCCCACCGTCGGCTTCCGGTCTGTCGCAGCAGACCACGCGACACGAGGTCGCCGAGTTCGGCAGTCGCGCGCCGCGAGTCCACCCCGGTCGCACTGCGGTAGGAATGGTTGTCCAGGACGTCTCCCGCTTTGCTCATGGCCAGCCCGAGACACTGGCTGTCGGTGAGCCCGTATTCCCCGAGCCCTCGAATCCAGGCGACAACCTCGTCGCTGATCAATGCGTGATTGGGAAACTCGACCCGGAAAAAGGAAATCTTGTCGACGAACCGTGGCGGACTCAGCGAGGCGTCCCGCAACGCCATAAGCATCGTGCGGATTCCCGAGCCGCGGTTCTCGCACACAGTGCGTGCCGTGCCCGGCAACGGCACATCCTCGAGAAGCTTGAGCAACGTAGCGTTCCGCGCCGAAGAAACACCTTCCTCCCCCAAGGTGTCTTCGGTAACCGGCCCGTAGAGGCCGCCCGGATTGCGGATGACGAGCCGGTCCGGGTACATCTCGATCTGCACCTGGGTACCACGAGATTCCGGCGAATAGTCGCGATGCGCCAACGCGTTAACCACGGCCTCGCGCAGCGCTGGTTCTGGGTACTCCCAACTGTCGATGCGCCCAGCACCGCGCACCGTCGCCCGGCGTGACATGTTCGCGCGAAGCACAGCCAGCGCGTCGCGGACCATCGCGGGGATCGATCCCTCGAGAACCCGGTTGTCGAGGAATCTGTCTCCGGTGCGGAGATCTGCTCCCTCCGGCGTCGGGTAATGCACGAAGGAAACCATCAGCTGAGGGAAGAAGTGCTGCGGATAGCGCCCGAGTGCCAGCAACCCCGCGACAGTCACCCGATCATCGACGAGAACCTTGACCCTGCGCAGAACGTCCTCTCGCGAAAGGTCCGCGAACGCGTAGGGCCTCTGCTGCTGAAGCCGTCCGACGAACGTCGAGACGAGTTCGGAGTCCAAGTCAGCAAGACTTGCTTCGGAAATCGGTTCCTCGTCGTCTCGCGGCTGCCCCCGGTTGGCCACCATGAGGTGGACCTCGTAGCCGCTGAGCCGCCGGTCCCCGTCGCCGACCCGGACGTAGCTGCCCTGCGCCATTCCGAGCCGCTTGGCGAAACAAGGCCTGCTGCGGCTGTCGAGGGCGGGAACCTCGGCGACGACGAGGTCGGCACCCTCGAAACGGTGTGTCCTGATCAAGGGCCGCAGCGGCGGCTCCATCTCGTCGGCGCAGACCGCGGACAAGTCGGCAGTCATTTTCGCTGGGTCGCGCACACCGTTCGCGCTAAACCCCGAGGCCTCGTCGAGCCCGAGAATCAGCACTCCGCCACGCGTATTGGCGAACGCGGAGACCGTGTCCCGGACCGACTTAGGCAGGCGATCCTCAGCGCGTTTGGCTTCGACGTCGGCATCGTCGCCACCGAGCCGACGAAGGTTGCCGACAATCTCCGCCAGCTCGTCGTCCAGCATCCCGCCCCCGCCTACCTCTACATGCTCACTTACTTGCTCACTTTAACCCAAGTGAGCAAGTAAGTGAGCATGTAGCCGCTCCGACGCGCTCAGGCGAACGGCAACCCCACGTAGTTCTCCGCCAAACTCGTCGCCGCCGCCCTCGACGAAGCCGTGTACCGCAGCTGCGACAACTGCAGCCGCCGGGCAAAGGCGTCTGCGCCGGGATCCACGTGGAGCATCGTCGTCATGAACCACGAGAAGTGCTCTGCCCGCCACACCCGCCGCAAGCAAGTGTCCGAATAGGACTCAGCCAGCGACGAATCCCCCTGCAGCAAAGCCACCAAAGCCCGCGACAGCACCACCACGTCCGCGACAGCCAGGTTCATCCCCTTGGCCCCAGTCGGCGGCACGATGTGCGCCGCATCGCCAGCCAGGAACAACCGGCCGTGGCGCATGGGTTCCGTGACGAAGCTGCGCATCGGCGTGATGCCCTTGTCCAGGATCGGCCCCTCCTGCAGGGTGAACTCCCCGTCAACGGCCAGGCGCGTCGACAGTTCCGTCCAGATCCGGTCATCCGACCAGGCCGCCAGGTTCTCCTCCGGATCGACCTGCAGATACAGCCGCGTGACATCAGGGGAACGCATGCTGTGCAAGGCAAATCCCCGAGGATGATGGGTGTAGATCAGCTCCTCGTGCGACGGCGGCGTCTGCGCCAGCACCCCGAGCCAAGCGAAGGGGTACTCGCGTTCGAAGGCAGTCAGCACACCGTCCGGAATGGACGGACGCGAGACACCGTGGAAACCGTCGCAGCCTGCCACGGCGTCGCATTCCAGAGTCTGCAAGACACCAGCGGAATCCCGGTAGCGCACAACAGGGCGCGAAGTATCCAAAGAGGACAGTGAAACTTCCGAGACCTCGAAGTGCAGCGGCAGATCCGCGTCCTCATGCGCGTCCACGAGATCCTTCACGATCTCCTGCTGCCCGTACACCGTGATCGCCTTGCCGGTCAGCTCGGTGAGCGCAATACGGTGGTCAGCACCGTCGAAGCGGAGCGAGAAACCCTCGTGCGGCAAGCCTTCCGCCGCCAACCGGCCGCCGAGACCGATCTCCGTGAGCAGGTCGACCGTCGGTTGTTCGCACACCCCGGCGCGCACGCGTTGCCGCACGTACTCGCGGTCGCGGGCTTCGAGCACCACAGCCTCGACACCCGCCTGGTGCAGCAAATACGACAGCAGCAACCCGGCCGGGCCGGCACCGATCACGGCGACCTGCGTGCGCAACGAAACCTCCGATCAAGCCGCGGTGCGCGACTTCAGGTGTGCTTTCAGATCGAACGAGCTGGCTTCCAGATCCGCGTACGCCGGATGCGGTTCAGCGGCGAACAACCGGCGCGCGGCGATGTGGTCCGGCGCGCGGTTGACCGATTCGACGGCGATCAGGACGTCGTCGCGGAAGGACAGCACGGAGAACTTCCCGGCGGACCGATCACCGGTCACGACAGTTCGGTCGGCCGCCCCGAGAATGCCCGCGATCTGCAGTTTCGCGCCGGTCTGGTCGGTCCAGAACCACGGCAGGCTGTCGTACCGAGCCGGTTCCCCGGCGATCGCCGCGGCCACCGATCGCGCCTGGTCAACGGCGTTCTGCACGGATTCCAACCGGGTCGCGGCCCCGGCCTGCACGCACGGGAAGCAAGCGCAGTCGCCGATCGCGAAGATCTTCGGGTCCGCAGTGCGCAGGTGTTCGTCCACGACGACGCCGTTGCGCACCTCAAGCCCAGCCGCCTCGGCCAGCGCCGTCTCCGGCAGCACGCCGACCGCCACGACCACGAGGTCCGCGGGCAACCGTCGTCCGTCGGAGAGTTCGACGGACTCCACACGGCCGGACCCGTGCAGCGCGGTAACCCCGACGCCCAGCAACAGCGTGTGCCCGGCCGCCCGGTGATGTTCGGCGAAAAATTCCGAGATCTCCGGCGACGCGACCCGCGCCAGCAGCCGGTCCTGCGCCTCCACCACGGTGACCGGACGGCCGGCGTGCGCGGCGAACTCCAGCCCGATGAACCCGCCGCCGATCACCACGACGTCGCCCGCCGCGTCCAGCGAAGCCCGCAGCCGGTCGGCGTCCGCGCGCGTGCGCAGCGTCAGGACGCCTTCGAGGTCGGCGCCGGGCACCGGCAGCGCACGGTTGCGCGCGCCGGTGGCCAGCACCAAATGGTCGTAACCCAGCTCCGTACCGTCCTCGAGCCGGACCTTCGCCGCGTCCCGGTCGATCGCGGCGACCCGGCCGCGGACCAGCTCGATGTCCTTCTCGGCGAAGTAATCCTCGGGCCGCAGCACCAGCTGCTCGACGCCCGCGCTGCCCGCCAGATACGCCTTCGACAGCGGCGGCCGCTGATACGGCACCCCCGGCTCGTCGCCGACAAGAACCACGCGGCCGGCGAACCCCTTGTCGCGCAAGGACGCCGCGGCCTGGAACCCGCTTTGCCCACCGCCGACGACGAGAACGGTCTCGGTGCTCATCTCGCTCCTCCCGACATCTCAGGTCCATCTGAGCACACCTCGGCCAAGATCGTCGAGGAGCAGCGGTCAGACCCGCTGCAGGAAGGCGATCGCATCCGCCGCCTCGACCGCGTCGAACGGGAGATACCCGCGTCCGTCGCCGGTCCGCGCGGGCAGCTCCGGGTCGATTCCGGCGGTTTCGACCAGTTCACGGTCCTGAACCGTCGCGGCGAGACACGCCTGCAATGTCCCCGACGCGGGCTCCCCTACCGCATCCGAGAAACCGAAATCGGTGGCAATGAACACATACCGGTCACCAAGCCGATCAGCGACCTGCGCGCCCGCACTCCACCACTGCGCACCCATCATCGAGGCCGCGCGACGCTGCAGATGCTGGTTGTGCGCGGAGACGAACGTGCCCGGCAGCGCGAGCAGGTTGTCCGCCATCATCGCGTCGCGCTGCGCCCCGAGCCTGCCCATCCGTTCCGGCGAGGTGCCGGCCATCAGGGAGTGGTAGCGGCAGAGCCCGACCGCGGTCCGCGCGAGCAGGTCTCCGCCTTCAGGCAACGCCGGGCGAGCCCGTTCGAAGTGGCCAGCGAGATCGTCGGCGACCAACCGCAACTCTCGCGCGCAAGGACTGTCCCCTTTGGACTTCGCCCCGTCCCACATCGCCGCTTCGTCGGCCCACCCCGCGTCGTCGCCCGCCAACCGCTCGATGGTCGCGACGTCGTGTGGCACGTCGTCAAGATGCTTGGCCAGGAAGCCATGCAGTTCGGTGAGCACTCCGCGCGGGCTGGGCGCGCTGGCCATCTCGAGCGGAGCGTCGAAGCCGTGGAAGTGGACCTGGTCTTCGGTCGCCCGGCCAGCGTTGTGGTCACGCAGCCACTCGACCAGCGCGCGGTTCGACGGGAACGCCCCGAAACCGTGGCTGAACCCAGTGGCCAGCACTTTGTCGAGGTCGCCTTCGCCGGTGGTCACGTAGTGGTCGACCAGGCGTCCGGCCAGGCAGTCGCTTTCCAGCGTGATCGAGCGGTAACCGTGTTCGAGGACGAGGTGCTGGAAGATTTCGTTGCGGAACAACGGGAACGCCTCGGTCCAGTGCGTCGGTTCTCCCAGGCCGAGCAGTGTCGGCGAACGGTGCGCGAGGAAGTCGTCAAAGGTCTGCATTGCTTTGACCGTATCGTTGAACTCTCCGTTGGCACTTCTTCGCGATTCACCTGGTTGAATGGCAGCAAACCCTCAAACCGGAGGTGACATGCGTCCGAAAGACCTAGCCCGCGAGCACGGCCTGTCGACCCAGGCCGTCCGCAACTACGAGGAGGACGGCATCCTCCCGCCCGCCGAGCGCGGGTCGCAGGGCTACCGGACGTACACCGAACGCCACGCGCAAGCGTTGCGCGCCTTCCTCACCCTGCGCCCCGGCTTCGGCCACGCCCGCGCGGCGGCGATCCTGCGCGCGGTCAACGAGCGTTCGGAGGACACCGCGTTCCAGTTGATCGACGAGGGCCACGCCGAGTTGCTGCGCGACCGCGGCACCCTCATCGAAGTCGAGCACGCGCTGCGAAACCTGACGCAGGAACCGGCCGTCCGCCAGACCGTGCCGTCGATCGGCGCGCTCGCGCACCAGCTGTCCGTGCACCCCGCCACGCTGCGCAAATGGGAGGCCGCCGGGATCCTCCGGCCGGAGCGCGATCGAGCCGGAAACCGCCGCTACCCACCGGCCGCGGTGCGCGACGCCCGCCTCGCCCACCAGCTGCGCCGCGGCGGCTACCCGCTGGCTCGCATCGCGGCGGTACTGGAGCAGGTCCGGCACGCGGGCGGGGTCGCGCCGCTGGAAGAAGCCTTGCGCACCTGGCGTTCCCGGCTCACCGCCCGAGCACACGCGATGCTGGACGGGGCCGCTCAGCTGTCGCGTTACCTCGCCGAGCACCCGCCTGGCCGAGTGCCGTGAGGGGAACCCTGAGGGAATCAGATTCCCTGAGGGTTCCCCTCACGGACAGCCGCTGATCACTCCGGCAGCAACGGCCGCATGAACATCCGCCGATACCGGATCACGCACCCGCTCTCGTCCCGGATCCGGTCCGCCGCCACGAACTCCGGGTCCACTCCGAACAGCGTCCGGTACCGCTCGTACGCGGCAAGGCTTTCGAAGCTGAACAACGCCCGGGCCTCGTCGCTGGCCCCTTCCGCGGGCAGGAAATACCCGTGGTGCACCCCGCCCTCGCGCCGCACCAGCCGCATCCACTCGGCGGCGAACCGTTCGAAGTCCGCGATCTTCTCCGGGTCGATCACGTAGTCGACAACGCAGGTGATCACGAACGACCCCAGACCCGCTCCGCCGTCGAGACGATCAGCTCCAGCTTCCGCAGCTGCTCGCTGGCGGTCAGGTCGTTTCCCTCCTCAGTGGACGAAAACCCGCACTGCGGCGACAGACACAGCTGGTCGACGTCGACATACCGCGACGCTTCCTCGATCCGCCGCACCAGCGCGTCCGGGTCTTCCAGCTCCGGCCGTTTGCTGGTCACGAGCCCGAGCACGACCCGCTTTCCCTTCGGCACGAACCGCAACGGCTCGAAGCCGCCCGAGCGTTCGTCGTCGTACTCCAGGAAGAATCCGTCCACCGCCAGCTCGCCGAACAGCGCTTCGGCGACGAACTCGTAGCTCCCGGACGCCACCCACGACGAGCGGAAGTTGCCGCGGCACAGGTGCGTCGTCACGGTCAGGTCGTCCGGTTTCCCGGCGAGCGCGGCGTTGATCGTCGAGATGTTGCGCAGGTGCATGGTGTCCGGGTCGCTGCCCATGCGCGCGACGAGCTCACGCTGCTTCGGGTCGTTGAGGTACGCCAAGCTGGTGTCGTCCAGCTGCAGGTACGTGCAGCCGAGCGCGTTCATCGCACGCAACTGCTCCGCGTACGCCGCGCTGAGGTCGGTGAAGAACTCGTCCAGCTCCGGGTACACGGTCTCGCTCACCGCCGCCCGGCCGCCGCGGTAATAGACCATGCTCGGCGACGGGATGGTCAGCTTCGGCGTGATGCCCGGGTCGGTGTGCGCCTTCAGGAACTCGAAGTGGTCGGAAAAAATCGGCTCGTCGAGCCGTATCTTGCCGTCGACCTGCAGGCCCGGCGGGCTGAACTCCAGGTCGCCTGCCAGATTGTGGAATTTCACGTGCAGCCGCTCGTCGCTGCGCGAGACGCCGCCGAGCACGTAGATGAAGTCCATGTGCCAGGAGGACCGGCGGAACTCGCCGTCGGTCGCCGATTCCAGGCCGGCCGCCTTCTGCATCTTCACGACGTCGCGGATCGCGTCGTCCTCGACGGCTCGCAGCTGTTCGGCGGAGATCTCCCCCGCGGCGTGGTCGCGCCGCGCTTCGCGCAGCACCGCCGGCCGCAGCAGGCTCCCTACATGATCGGCACGGAACGGAGGTCGTGCAGTCATGTCTGGCATGGTCACACACAAACCGGCGGTATGTGCAGCCATAATCCGGCGGGACCACACAGAAGGAGCCGCTCATGACCAAAGCCGCGCACCCGGTCGACCGGGGCCTTCCCGCCGGACGGCTGCTTCTGCTCGGACTGCAGCACATGGCGATCATGTACACCGGCTGCATCGCCGTGCCGCTGGTCATCGGCAGCGCGCTGCACCTGGACAACGCGTCGATCGCGCTGCTGGTGAACGCCGACCTGTTCGTCGCCGGGCTGGCCACTGTGGTCCAGTCGGTCGGCATCGGGCGGCTGTTCGGCGTCCGGCTGCCGGTGGTCGCGGGCGCGACGTTCACCGTGGTCAACCCGATGATCCTGATCGCCGCGCAGTACGGCATCACCGCGGTGTACGGCGCGATGATCGCCTCCGGCGTCTTCGGCCTGCTGATCGCCCGCCCGTTCGCCGCGCTGATCCGGTTCTTCCCGCCGCTGGTGTCCGGGACGTTGCTGCTGGTCATCGGCATCTCGCTGCTCGGCCCCGGCACGGCGATGATCGGCGGGCACGACACCGGCGACCCGTCCTACGGCGATCCGGCGAACCTCGGGCTGGCGTTCGGCGTGATCGCGCTGGTGGTGCTGTTCACCCGGGTGCTGCGCGGGTTCCTCGGCCAGATCGGTCCGCTGGTCGCGCTCATCGCCGGCGTGCTGATCGCGATCCCGCTCGGCCGCACGCACTTCTCCGGCGTCGGCGACGCGAGCTGGTTCGGGCTGGCCTCACCGTTCCACTTCGGAGCGCCGACGTTCCCCGTCGCCGCGGTCGTGTCGATGTGCGTGGTGATGCTGGTGTCGTTCACCGAAACCACCGCCGACCTGATCGCCGTCGGCGAGATCACCGGCCGCCCGGTCACGCCGTCCGACCTCTCCCGCGGCCTGGCGACCGACGGACTGTCCGCGATCTTCGGCGGCTTCATGAACTCCTTCCCGGACACCGCGTTCGCGCAGAACGTCGGTTTGGTGCAGATGACCGGCGTGCGCAGCCGCTGGGTGGTCGCCACGACCGGCGGCATGCTCGTGGTGATGGGCCTCGTGCCGAAGATCGGCGCGTTCATCGCCGCGATCCCGGAACCGGTGGTCGGCGGCGTCGCGGTGGTGATGTTCGCGATGGTCGGGGTCGTCGGCGTGCAGACGCTCAAGAAGGTCGATTTCTCCGGCAACCACAACGCTTTCGTGGTTTCCGTCGCACTCGGCGTCGGCCTGCTGCCCGCTTTTGGCCTCGACCGCTTCGGCAACTCGGTGTTCTTCCAGCACTTCCCCGCCTGGCTGCGCACGATCTGCGGCAGCCCGATCACCGTCGCCGCGGTGCTGGCCTTCGTGCTGAACCTGCTGTTCAACCACCTTGGCCGGAAGCGGGAGGAAGACCTGCTGCCGTAAGCAACCGATCGGCGAGCCGCAGGCCGATCCCCGGTTCGATCGGCCTGCTCAGCAGCACCCGCAGGTACAGCGGCGCGAGCACGTAATCCAGCAGTTCCTGCAGGTCCAACGCGGGCTCGCCACGGGCAGCCGCCGCCGTCAACATCTGCTCCAGATCCTCGCCGCGCGACAGCAGGTGCTCGATCGGATCAGCGTTGGTCCCGATGAAGGTGATCAACGCCCGAACCAGCACCGCGCCGTCCGGATCAGCGAGCGCGCGCTCGACCGCCGTCGCCCACTGCTCGACGTCACCGCGCAGCGACCCGGTATCCGGCACCGGCGACGTAAGGCTCAACCGAGCGACCGCGGCGTCGAGCAGCACGCTCGCACAACTGCCCCAGCGACGGTAAACGCTGGTCGGATTCACTCCTGCCCGCTCGGCGATCTGCGGTACCCCCGCGGTCGTCTCCCCCTCCGCGAGCAGCTCAATCACCGCACGGTGCACCGCTTCGCGCACCCGCGCGCTTCGCCCGCCCGGCCGAGTCATCCGGCCATCCTAAAGCAAAGGGGCTGGCCTTAACGACTGAAGTGTGCGTAACCTAAAGGCAAATCAATTGGCCTTAAGGAGCCCCGACATGGTCAGCAAGATCCCGCCCGCCGAACGCGAGGCCCTGCTAGCCGAACCGATCATCAGCGTCCTGAGCGTGACCGCGGAGCCCGGCCGCGCACCGCTGACCACCCCGATCTGGCACCAGTACACCCCCGGCGGCGAGGTCACAGTGCTCACCTCGCCCGGTGCCCGGAAGACAAAGTTGATCGAAGCCGCCGGCCGCTTCGCCCTGTGCGTGCAAGACCCGAAGACCATCCGCTACGCGACCGCCGAAGGCCCCGTCACCGGCGTCCGCGCAGTCACGGAGGAAGACCGCCTAGAGATGGCGCGCCGATACCTGCCCGAGGAGGCGGCGCTCGCCTACGTCAAAGCCACTCCCGAACAGAGCCACAACGTCGTGATCTCCATGCGCCCGGAACGCTGGAACACCGCAGACTTCACCGACCTGACCGACGAACTCTCCTGACCCGTCCCCAGGGTCGGCTCCATCCCTCCGCGCCGGAGCCGACCCTGGAACCCTTGTCCCCCAACCTTTTCCCCGGTACCGCCGTTCGGCCGCACACCCCGATCATGCCCGGTTTCCCTAGTTGCCCCGGCCGTTCGGGCACTCCTTTTCCTCGTCCTATTCGGCCCAGCAGCCAAAAGTCCCACCCCCTGCTTTCCGCCATTGCGCCGCTGTTCCAGCCCATGCCACCTTGTGCCGGAAAAGACCTTCGAACAGAAGAGGGCGCATGGACGGCACCACCCTCATTCTCAACGCCGCCGAACGGACCAAAGCGGCCGAACTTTTGGCCAGGTTCACCGACAGCTACGAAAATTCACTAACCAGTCGCCCGATCGCCCCTGACGCGGACCGGGAAACCCTGACCAAACTGCTAGCCGAACCGTTCCCGGAAGAAGGCCTGGGCGTAGAAGCATTCTTCGCCGACGTAGTAGACCGGATCGTGCCCTACACCACCACGATCGCACACCCACGCTTCCTCGCCTACGTCCAGGGCCCGCCAAACGGCATCAGCCCCTACGCCGAAGCGATCGCCGCGGTACTGAACCAGAACTGCAACCTGTGGCAGATTTCCCCCGCTGCCAACGTAATCGAACGCTCCGTCATGGACTGGCTCACCGACCTCTTCGCGCTAGGCCCTTCCTCCGGCGGCCTCCTCACCAACGGCGGTTCCGGAGCCACGAAGGACGCGATCACCGCCGCCATCGCCGACCGCAGACCAGACTTCCGCGAACGCGGCCTGCAGGAAACCCGCGCCCCGCTAGTGCTTTACACCTCCGACGAAGCACACCGCAGCGTTGTCAAAGCCGCCACCCTCCTAGGAATCGGACTGGCCAACGTCCGCACAATCCCGACCGACGACCATTTCCAACTCCGCGTCGACCTGCTGGCCAAAGCAATCGCCGACGATCGGGCAGCCGGAAAAGAACCGTTCTGCATCGTAGCCACCGCAGGCACAGTAACTACTGGCTCGATCGACCCGATCGGCCCCATCGCTGACCTCTGCGAAAAAGAAAACCTCTGGCTACACGTAGACGGCGCTTACGGTGCCCTGTTCATCCTGGCCGATTCAACCCGCGAGGCGCTAGCCCCGTTGTCCCGAGCAGACTCCATCACCCTGGACCCGCACAAGCTGCTCTTCGCCCCGTTGGAAGCAGGAGCCCTGCTAGTCAAGGACATGGCGAAACTACGCGCAGCCTTCGCCTTCTCCTCGACGTCGTCGTACCTCACCGCAATCGACGACGCCCACCTACTCGACTACATGGACCACGGCCCGCAACTTTCCCGCAGCTTCAAGGCTTTGAAGGTCTGGGCCGCACTCCGCACCTTCGGCGTAGGAGCCTTCCGAACGACCACCGAACGCTGCCTGTCCCTAGCCACCCGACTCGGTTCGCACATTGCCGCGAACCCCGGCTTGGACTTGATGAACCCGGTGACGCTCACCGCAGTCTGCATCCGAATGCCCGGCCGCAACGCCGAAGCACACGCAGAACTCCTCACGAGACTCCACGAAGAAGGCACCGCAATGCTAGGCCCAGCAAGGATTCGCGGCCAAGCCTGCATCCGCGCCTGCATCACGAACCACCGCACCACCGAAACCGACATCGACCTGCTAGCCAGCCGCCTAACCACCCTGGCCACCCGCTGACCAGTTCCGTGAGGGCCACCTTCAGGGACTCTGATTCCCTCAGGGTTCCCCTCACGACCCTCGACAGTCCGTGAGGGCCCCCTTCACGGACCCAGATTCTCTCAAGGAGCCCTTCACGGACCCGCCCCATCTCCGCGATGCACCCAACGCACCATTCGGTGCACCCCACGCACCCAATGCGGCGTTTGGTGCGTCGCATGCACCCAATGCGGCATTCGGTGCGTCACATGCACCCAACGCGGCATTCGGTGCGTCACATGCACCCAACGCCACATTGGGGCGCAAGCCCCACCCCCACCCACCAACCGCAACCGATGCACCCAACCCTCGAGGCACCCAGCCCCTCCCCCGCACCCCGATACGAAGCCTCCCTGCGGTTCGGGGGTGCTTGTCAAGGCATCTTTCCCGCCTTGACAAGCACCCCCGAACCGTCAGCACAATCAAGCTTCGGGGTGCCCCACGCACACCAAGGCCGATGTCGCCGCCAGGCGACGAGCAGCCCCGGGGACTCACCCCACATGCACCAACGGCCTCCGCTGCGGATCCGGCTCCGCCCGACGCAACACCTCCCGAGTAACCGGAGGCACATCCCCATCCCCAAAAAACAAATACCGCCCCAAGAACTTGAACGGATTCCCCTCCGTCCAAGCGAAGTAAATATGCGGCCGCTCCCCAGTCTCATCCCGCACATGCAGCAAAACCGCCGCAATAGCATTAGCGATAGACGGGCTCTTCATCCGCAAAATCCGATACCCGGCCCGCTTCTCCCCATGCACCCGCAAGGTAGTCTCAAAATCCGAAGCATCCGAAATAGTAACCTCAAGAAAGAACAACGCACTGTCCCGAGGAATATGATTGTCCTCCCGCGCCTCCCGCTCCTTCTCCCGATACTCCGCCTCATCCCGGGCATCCGGCTCATTAGCGATAATCCGAACCGCCCCAGACCGCACCGCCTTGTCCACGATCCGCTGCGCGGCGGCGTCGAACTCGACCTTCTCGACCCGCAGCTCCAACGACCGCGTAGCCCGGGAGATCAACGAGGTCACCACGATCGCCCCGATGAAGAACCCGGCGATCTTCACCCCTTCCGGCCGCTCCACGATATTGGCGATCGTCGTGTACAGAAACACCACAGTGATCACCAGATAAGCCCAGTACGCCCGCTGCTTGAGCCGTCGCGCGGACAACGTGACCGCGACCGAAGCCGATGAAATCAACACCAGCACCCCAGTCGCATACGCCCCGCCCTGGGCCTCCACGTCAGCATCGAAGATCAAGGTGATCACAAACGCGATCACCGAAACCACGATCACCAACGGCCGGGTGGCCCGAGCCCAGTCCGGAGCCATCCCGTACCGCGGCAGATACCGGGGCACGATGTTCAGCAACCCAGCCATCGCCGAAGCCCCGGCGAACCACAGAATCGCGATGGTGCTGACGTCGTACACCGTGCCGAAGCCGTCACCGAGGTAACTGTGCGCCAGATACGCCAGCGCACGCCCGTTGGCCTTGCCCCCAGCCTGAAACTCCTGCTGCGGAATCAGCACCGCGGTAGCAAAACTGGAGGTAATCAAGAACGCACTCATGATCAACGCCGCGGTAAGCAGCAACCGCCGGGTGTTCCGGATCCTCCCGACGGGGTCCGCCTCCGTGTCCCCGCTGGATCCCCGGACGAGCGGCATCACCGAGACCCCGGTCTCGAACCCGGACAGTCCCAGCGCGAGCTTCGGAAACACCACTAGCGCGACCCCGACCATCAACCAAGGATTGGGATGCTCGCTGACCAACAGGTTCTGCCAGTCCACAATCAACTGCGGCGCCCCGAAAACATGCGCCAGCGCGACAACCACCACCACGACGTTCAGCGCGAGATAAACCCCGACCAGAACGACCGCGACGCCAATCGCCTCAGCGAACCCCTTGAGAAACACCGCCCCGAGCAACGCGATGAGCACCAACGTGATCCACACCTGCCCGCCATGCAGCGCGGCCGGAACAAACGGATTCTCAATAACATGCGCAGTAGCATCAGCCGCGGACAACGTCACCGTAATCACGAAGTCAGTAGCCGCAAACCCAAGCAGCGCAAGCACTAACAGCTTGCCACCCCACCGCGACAGCAGCTTCTCCAGCATCGCGATCGACCCCTGCCCGTGCGGACTCTCCCGCGCCACCCGCCGATAGATCGGCAGCGCCCCGGCAAGAGTGAGCACCACCAGCACCACAGTGGCCAACGGCGACAGCACGCCAGCGGCGAGCGCGGCAATGCCCGGCTGATATCCGAGCGTGGAGAAGTAGTCGACGCCGGTGAGGCACATGACCTTCCACCACGGCTGTTCGGCTTTTTTGGTCTCCCGCTTGCCACCGGTCATCTGCTGGGCGCGCTTGTGCTCGCCTTCGAGGAGCCAGGCGCGCAGCTTTGTATTCGGCACGCGGCCGATCATGCCGGTTTCCGCCCCGCCGCGCGGACCGCGCTCAGCGGACGCTCAGGGTTTCACCGGACAAATAAGTCAGAGACAAATAATGTTCAGGACGCACGGTGGCTCGTGGCTGCTCGGCGAAGACGGCTGGCTCGAGCTCGACGGACCCGACGGGCTCGACGACGGATGCGGCGGCGCGGTCGGACCGGTGGTCTCCGGCCGTTCGCTCGACGCCGGATGCGACGGAACGGAATCAGCCGAGTGAGCAGGCGTGCTGTGCTCGCCGAGCGGATTGACGTTCACCTTGCTCGAAGGAGCGTCCCCGACGCCGACCGTGCCCCCTTCGGTTTCCTCGCCGGTGGGCGTCGGCGGGTTGGTCTCGTCGACGCCGCCAGCGCCGCCGGTGCGATCCGGCATCTCGACCACGCGCATCTCGGTGATCCGGGAGGCCCCGTCGCTCGCCGTGGTCCCGTAAGAGACGAGCATGGCCGCCGCCCCGCAGCCGACGATCACCGCGAGCATCACCGAAACCATGCGCCACCGGGACCGGGACGGCGGCGGCATCCGTCGTTCGTGTCCTTCGCGCACCAACAGCTCGGCGACCGAAACCTCGTCGTTCACCAGCGAGACCTTTCACCAGGAGTGGCCTATTCCTACCGGATGAGCCCACCGAACGGGTGACAAAGGGCGAAACCTTCTACCCTGAGTGCTCACTCTAGCGGGTGTGAATCACAGCGCATTCACAGCTGCTCTTGGCCAAAATCCCAGCATGCCCAGCCACTCTGGACGCATGTCGCTGCGCGAACCGGACCCGGTGCCCCGCCCGGCGCGCAGTGCTGCCACCACGGGAACTCCCCGGAAGTGGCGGTCCTTGACGTGGCTGCGCGAGCGGACTCCGGCCGCTGTCCCGCCCGCCGGGACCACCGACGTCCTCGAACCGGCCGGGACCGCGGCCACGACCCGGGCAGGCGGAACCCAGTTGGCCGACCTCATCGGATCCCCTCGGCCGACGGCGACGGCCGTGCTGCCGGACAGCGATCCGCTCGACCTCGTCCAGCCCGCCCCCAGGCTTCCCTTCCTGGCGATCCCCGCGGCCTGTCGGCCGAAACGAGCCTGGCTGAACCTCGTCCCCAGCCCGCGGTCCACGCCGTTCACCTTCGGCTACCTCGTTCTCCTCCTCGGCACCTCGCTGCTCCTCCGGTTCGGCAGCTCCAAGCTCACCGGCAAACTCCTCGCCGCATCGAGCACCGACGCGCACAACATGGCGCGTCACCCCTTTACCGCACTCCTGACCAGCGCGTTCTGGATCGCCGACGGCGGCTGGCTGCCGTACGCGGTGATCTTCGCGATCGCGGTCGCCCCGTTCGAACGGCGGTTCGGCGGCCTCCGGACGGCTCTCGTCTTCTTCAGCGGGCACGTGCTCGCCACGATCGCCACCGAACTTCCGGTCATGGCCCTGATCCACAGCGACGTCCTGCCGCACTCCGCGGGCCGCTGGCTCGACATCGGGGTCAGCTACGGCTTCCTCACCACCGCCGGCGTGCTCGTCGCATTGCTGCGCGGGCGGGCCAGGATCGCCGGGATCGTGGCCCTTGAGCTATTCGTTATCAGCGTCTATGTGACCGACGATCCGGCCAGTCTCGCGTCCGTCGTGACCGTCCTCGGACATGCCTGTGCGGCCCACTTCGGCCTGCTCGTGTGGGGTCCGCGACTGCGCAGCGTGCCCCGCGTCGCCCGATAGCACCCGTCGTCGGCGTCCAGACGAGTGATGCAAGCGGCTCCCCGTGCGGATATACACAGGCTTCACTCGGTGGTGTAATCGACGGGCCATACGCCGACAAGGGGGATCGGAAGCACCATGGAGGCTGACGCCCTGGCCGGTGAACCGGGTGGAATCACCCGGCGCGCCCAGCTCGCGGGCCTGCGGCCGGACGCAGGCGCGGGGGTCCTGTTCTCCCTGCATGCCTCCGAACCGGCGACCCTCACCTGGCTGCCCGGTCTCGACGCCGTCCTCGGCCTCCCCGGCGCGACCGGCAAGGAGCTGTGCGACCGGCTCACCGAGCTGCTGCGCCCGCTCACCGCGAACCTCCGCCGCACCCCGCCCGGCCGCGATTTCGAACTCGAACAGCCGCAGGACGGCGCCGACGGGACCCCTCGCCGCATCCGGCTGCGCGCCCGGACCGTCGGCGAACAGGACCACACGACCGGCCTGCTCGGCGTCGCCTCGGCGGTCGCGGAAACCGAGCCGGACAAGTCCGATCTCGCGGAGCTGTCCGACCGCTACCAGCTGCTGATGGAACAGAGCCCGGACGCGATCTGCGTGCATTCGGGCGGCGTCGTCACCTACGCCAATCAGGCCGCGCTCGACCTGTTCGAGGCACGGGCGGCACACGAGGTCGTCAGCCAGGAGTTCGGGGATTTCGTGGCCGCCGAATCCGCGCAGCTGCTTGAGGATCCCAGTGCGGAACCGCGTGAAGCGGTGCTGAAACGGTTGGACGGGAGCAAATTCGTGGCGGAAACCGTGTCGGTACGCACCAGCGACTCGAACCCGCCGTCGTTCCAAGTGGTGATCCGCGACAGCACCGTCAAGCACGCCGCCGCGGCCGCCGTCCGCGCGCAAGAAGCGCTGGTCACGCACGTCAGCGACGCCATCGTCACGATCACCGCCGAAGGCATCGTCACCGGCTGGAACCCGGCCGCGGAGACCGTCTACGGCTGGCCCGCCCCGGAAGCGCTCGGCCGACGGGTGCACGAGGTGCTCGGCATCGACCCGAACCCGGCCGCGATCCGCGACGGCGTCGCCGCACAGACCCACCGCGGCCGGGACGGCTCGCCTCGGCAGGTCCGGGTCTCCGCGACCGAGACCGTCGACGGCTTCCTCCTGGTCTGCACCGACGAGACCGCACGTCGACGCGTCGAACAGCACTACGCGACGGTCGTCGCCGCGCTCGACGAGGGCGTGCTGGTGATCGGCCCGACCGGACTGATCCAGTCGGCGAACCCGTCCGCCTGCCGCATCCTCGGCGTCCCGGAGACGCAGCTGCTCGGCGTGCCGTGCACGACGCTCGTGCTGTTCGACGAGGACGGCAACCGGATCCCGGACGACGACCTGCCGTCCATGCACACGCGCCGTACCGGAAGCACGCACAACGGCCTGGTCGTGCGCCTGCGCCGGCCCGACGGCCGCGACGTGTGGGTGTCGCTGACCTCCCGGTTGCTCGACTCGGACGATCCGAACGGCGTCACGGTGGTCACGTCCTTCACCGACATCACCGAACGGCGCGCGATCAGCGCCCGGCTGGCCCACGAGGCGACCCACGACCCGCTGACCCGGCTCGCCAACCGCACCCTGGTGCTGGACCGGCTCGACCGCCGCGACGGCGCCGAGGCGGCCGCCGTGCTGTTCCTCGACCTCGACAAGTTCAAGCTGATCAACGATTCCCTCGGCCACCCGGTCGGCGACCAGGTCCTGCGCATCGCCGGCGAACGCCTGCGCCGGGCCACCGGCCCCGACGACGTCGTCGGCAGGCTGGGCGGCGACGAGTTCGTGGTCGTCACGTCCGCGACGACCGGACAGGCGCAGGTCGGCGTCTTCGCCGCGCACCTGCGTTCCGTGCTGGCGGAGCCGGTTTCGGTGCACGGCAGGCAACTGCACCTCGACGCGAGCATGGGCATCGTGCTCGTCGAACCGGACGACCGCCGCAGCGCGGAGGACTTGCTGCGCGACGCGGATGTCGCGATGTACCAAGCGAAATCCCGCGGCCGTGGCCGGTTCGAATTCTTCGACGTCGCTTTGCGCGAACGCATGCAGCGCCGATTGCGGATGGAACAAGACCTCCGCGACGCCGTCCACAGTGGACAGCTGTGGCCCGCCTACCAGCCGGTGGTCGACCTGCGCACCGGAGAGATGGTCGGCGTCGAAGCGTTGCTGCGCTGGACCCATCCGAAACACGGCGCGATCTCGCCCGCGGAATTCATCCCGCTGGCCGAGGAAAGCGAACTCATCAACGTGCTGGGCAAGTACGTCCTGCGCGACACGACGCGCGAACTGGCCGCCCTGCGCACCGGCCGGGGCCTCGACCTCAGCCTGAAAGTGAACCTCTCCGTGCGGCAGCTGGACGACCCGCACCTGGTCCCGGCGGTCCGCGACGCACTCGCCACCACCGGCCTGCCGCCCGGCTCATTGACGCTGGAAGTCACCGAAAGCGCCCTCATGCGCGATACGTCGGCAGCCGCGGAAGTGTTGTCCGCCTTGCGTTCTCTCGGGGTCTTGCTCGCCATCGACGACTTCGGCACGGGTTATTCTTCGCTGGCCCAGCTGCGTCGCCTGACGCTGGACACCCTCAAAATCGACCGCTCGTTCATCACCGGAATCGCCGACTCCCGCGACGCGGCGGCGATCGTCACGAGCATCATCGCGATGGCGCACGCGGTGGATCTGACGGTGGTCGCGGAAGGCGTCGAGACCGCGGAAGAGCTTGCGCTGCTACGAGAACTCGGCTGCGACCAGGCCCAGGGCTACCACCTCGGCCGGCCGCTTGCTGCCGCGGAGCTGTTTCAGTAAGTCTCGAGCAGAGCCGCCAGCTCGTCCTCAGTAAGGAAGACGTCCAGATCCTCCAACGTCTTGCCGAGATCGACCGGTTCGATCGTGCGCGTCTCGACCGTGCCGTCCGGATGGCTCTCCTGGTATTCGCGGCCGAGCAGCCGACGGAACCGTCCCGGCTCGAGCCGCATCACCACGATGCGTCCGGTGAACGGCGACTTCGGATGTGTGGACGTGTAGTGGTGGAACACCTGGTAATCGATCGGACGGCTGCTCACCAGCGGGAGCACCTCGTGCAGGTCCTCCCAGCCGTCGCCGTCCTGCTTCTGCAGCACCCACCAGCCGTCGCGCAGCGTCATCCGGTGCGTCCACCCGGCCTGGTCCACTTCGGCCCCGTCGATCAGCGGCATCGGCAGCAGGATCCCTGCGCCGAACCCGACGTCCACCAGAAACTGTTGCCCCTCAACGGTAATCACCAGCGTCATGTGGGTGTACGGCCCGCTCTTCCGCGGCTGCACCCGCGCTACCGTGCGCTGCACCTCGTACCCGAGCTGCTCGGCGACGGCCGCGAAAAGCCCTGCCTGCTCGTAGCAATACCCGCCCCGGCGGCGTCCGACGAGCTTCTCGCTGACGACGTCCAGCTCGATCCCGCGGTGTCGCCCAATCACCACGTCGACATTCTCGAACGGGATCGCCCGGACGTGCGCCTGCGCCAACCGCCCGAGCGCCGCTACGGACGGCTTCTCCCGCCGCTGCCCCACGCGCGCGAGGTAGGCGTCGACGTCCGCTGCTTCGATGTTCCATTCCCCGGTCATAAGGCCAGTCTGCAACCTCCAGCTAGCTCTAGGTCAACAGTCACCCAGGGTCACAACGGTTGTGACTGGCACCACTCTCTGGTGTGATGTACCCCGCGATGCCTACCAGTCAGTAGCACACGTCCGAGTGAGTGCTGGCCTTCTCGAAGGGAGCCCGATGAAGACCCCTCGACCACTGGCCCGGGCCAGTGCGGTGACGGCCCTGGCGACCGCCGCCGCGTTGCTGCCCGCGACCGCGTGGGCCGCGGCCCCGACCTGGGCCCCGGCGGACACCGCCGCCGTGCACCCCGGGGTGCAGACGCACACCAACGGGGCGCAATGCACCTCGAACTTCGTGTACAGCAACGGAACGGACGTCTTCCTCGGACAAGCCGCGCACTGCTCCGGCACCGGCGGCTCGACCGAAACGAATGGCTGCTCCGCCGGTTCGCTCCCGATCGGCACTCCCGTCTCGATCACCGGGGCGAGCAAGCCGGGGACGCTCGTCTACAACTCGTGGCTGACCATGCAGTCCCGCCACGAAGCGGACGCGAACACCTGCCAGTACAACGATCTCGCGCTGGTGAAGGTCGACCCGGCGGACGTGTCGAAGGTGAACCCCAGCCTCCCGTTCTGGGGCGGCCCGACCGGCGTGAACACCACCGGCACAAAGCAACTCGGCACGGTGCTCAGCTACGGCAACTCCGAACTCCGCGGCGGAATCACCCAGCTGTCCCCCAAACAGGGCACCAGTCTGGGCGACACCGGCGGCGGCTGGAGCCACACAGTACTAACGGTGACCCCTGGCATCCCCGGTGATTCGGGTAGCGGCTTCCTCGACCGGGCCGGAAACGCACTCGGGGTGCTGAGCACGCTGAACCTGGCACCCCAGCCCGGGACGAACGGCGTCGGCGATCTCTCGCGTGAGCTGGCGTACGCGAGTGCTCATGGTGGGCTCGGGACTGTGGAACTGGTGCCGGGGACGGCCAAGTTCCGTGGGCCGTTGATCTAGCGTTTGCGCTAGCTTCGAGCTGAGGTACCTGGCGTGCCCGGCACGGTTCAGATCGTGCCGGGCACGACCACGTTCCCTGGCCACGGCCAGGGTGCGTCCACCCCACAGCAGCCCCGACGCGGTGCAGCCCTCACCGGGCACGGCCACGTTCTGACGCCAGTGCCAAGGTGCAGCCACCCCACGGCGGCCCGACGCCACGCACCCCACTCTCTTGCACGCGGAGCGTGCGGCACG
Source organism: Amycolatopsis halotolerans (assembly GCF_042647905.1). NCBI lineage: Bacteria > Bacillati > Actinomycetota > Actinomycetes > Pseudonocardiales > Pseudonocardiaceae > Amycolatopsis > Amycolatopsis halotolerans. The sequence continues at coordinate 50,815 of NZ_JBHRWI010000050.1, read as the reverse complement.
ACCAAGCTCCGCGATGCACCTCGTCCCGGGCACGACCAAGCTCCGCGATACACCTCGGCCCGGGCACGACAACGCTCTGCGAACCCACCGAACCAGGCGTCGGCAAGGGGATCCCGCGGAACTTCCCGCGAGCATCCCTTCACCGTCCTCGCCAGAGCAGGCACCCATCCCGCAGCGCCACCGAAACCTGCCGATCGCCCACCGCCTCGGGACCTACCTCAGTCCCCCACCGCAACCGCATACAGGTACCAAGCCGAATGCGGCAGCCACTGTTTCATCGCAACGCCTCGGGACCCACCTCAGTCCCCCACCACGACCGCGTACAGGTACCACGTCGAGTGCGGCAGCCATTGTTCATCCCACCGCCAGTCGTCGTCCTTTCCGGTGACCACGTAACCGCGGTCCCACGCTATTCCGCTGCCGTCCTCGTTCAAGCCGGTGATGCCGTTGACAATCCCGCCCGCCGTCGGCAGGAACTGCCACGACCCGAGCCAGCTGTACTGCGGGTTGTCGCGGCCGCTGCCGTCGAGCATGCACACGCCGTACGGGTTGCTGCCGCAGATCCAGTTCAGCTGGTCCGCCGCATATGACCGCAGCCGACCCGCGAACTCGCCCGAAAACCGTTGCGCGGCAAGCCGAGCCGCGGTCGCCAGCGAAGCGATCCGCGCGTTCTCGCCCTGCCACCACTGGTCCTTCACACGCGGCGTGACGTTGTGCGGGAAGAAAAATGAGCTGTACCTCTTACCCTCTCCATCTTGCACAAGATTCCGCGCATACCCAAACGGGTTAGGCACCTCGGAAGTCACCGCGAGCTCGAACTCCAGCGACCGCCGTACCACCTTCAGCACCTCGGAAACCGTTAGCGCGTCGGCGATCTCGGCGTACGCGAGCAGGCTGAGCACCGGCAGCCCAGCGTCCGAGGGATGGAAGTACGGCCGGTCGCCGTCGTCCGCGCGCCAGTAGTCCCGGTAGGACTTCCAGGAAACCAAGCGCTGCAACAGATTATGCGCCCGCCGGTCCGCCGCCTCGCGGTATACTGGTTTCTTGGTCACCTGATACAACTCGACCGCCGCCAGCAACGCGCCGTAGTCGTCCTGGATGTTTTCCTTGCCGTCATTGGTCATTTCGACGTTGTGGTGCTCCAGGAAGTCGAACGCCGCTTCCGCTGTCGCCAGATACTCCTCGTGGGAGTAGTCGCCCGACGCGTCCAGCGTGGTCGCCGCGGCCAGCGCCGCGATCGCGACCCCGCCGCCTTCGCGGTAGTTCACCTGAACGGGCTCGCCGTCGTCGTTCGCCAGGACAAACCGCAGCTTCGGATCTTTCGGCGGCCCAGGCTGGATGACCGACGTGACGAACGTGCCGTCCGCAAGCTTCACCCGACGCAGATAGTCAGCGCCGAACAGCGCTTCGTCGGCCAGCCAGGTTCGCAATTGGGTGAAGTTGGTGTCGCCGCGCGCAGTGAGCCGCTGGTACGCCTTGGCCAGCACCCAGGCGGTGAGCGGGATCTGCAGAGTGTTGAAGTAGCTGCGGTCCGAGAGCTGCGTGAAGTGCTTGCCGAAGTCGCCAGTCGCGTCGTACCAGCCGCCGTGCGCGTCCATGACCTGCGTGCCCTTGGAGCCGATCGGCGCTGCGCGGTCCTGGCGATCGAACCGGTCCGAGCTGCGGGTGCCCTTGAAGTAGTGCACGACGTGGGAGAGCGTGTAGCGCTCAAGCACCAGCTGATCGATGCGGAACGGCTGCGACCGCCCGTCCGCGGCGAGCAGGACGTACTCGCCTTCGGTCTTCAGCGCGGAAAAGTCCGCGGTCCAGTAATGCCGGTCATCCCACCCCGGAACCTGAGCCGCCGGCCGCGGACTCCCGGTGAAGACGACCTTCCCGGTGGCGACGTCAACGACGGTAAACCTCGGAATCGCCCGCGGCGACCCGGCCGCGAGCACCGCCCGCTTGGGCGCACCGGGCGCGTAACCGACGTTGTTCGCGTAAACCGCCACCCCGGCCTGCGCCTCGACGGCCACGGCCTCAGCTCCCAACGGAGTCATCGCCCCCACTGCCCCGACCCCCACCGCCGCCGACCCGGCAAGAAAACTGCGACGCCCCACATCTCCCGGCATTCTCGACCTCCAAGTGGTCCAGACCTCTGAGATGTTATTGAGGCTAAGTAGCGATCCGGAGGTTTGGCAAGACTGCTTCCGAATGGCAAATCCGGGCAAGTCGGCGGAAGCGGAACCATGGTCGGCGCGGCAGCCACTCAGTGAATACCGCCTCGACGGCACGACATCACGGCCATCAAGCTTGAGCCCCGCGCTGCGGGCGGTCTGGACTCCCCGACAGCAGCAAGGAAGCGTCGCGCGGCCGCGGCTCTCCTGGACGGCCCCGCGGAACCACAGCCAAGACGGCTGAAAAACGAAACAGCCCCCATCCGGCTGGATGAGGGCTTCTTTCGCAGGTAACGGTGTGGCCAGGGCCGGGGTCGAACCGGCGACCTTCCGCTTTTCAGGTCTCGGGTTCTCTGTTCACTGGCGGTCGCCCGAGTCAAAGCCGCTGGTCAAGGGCACACAGTGACCGCCAGCGACCCCCGACGTACCCCCGTAACTGGAACCCTTTCTGGGCACCAAACGGGGTGCCCATGGCCCGCTGGGCACCCCGGTCAGTCAGCTCACACCTCACGACGCTTGGCAGCGTTGGGTGGCACATCACCGGCGAGGAACGCTCGCACCTGCTCCACGGCCACCTCGTAACAAAGCTCGTTTGTGCCAGGGACAGTGCGAGCGGAGTGCGGGCTGATGATGACTCCGTGGCAGCTCCACAGCGGGTGGTCCGCAGGTAAGGGCTCCGGCTCCGTGACGTCTAGTGCGGCCCGAAGCCGACCCGCTTGGACTTCCGCGACGAGGGCGTCCGTATCCACGATCTTGCCCCGCCCCGCGTTAATGAGCAGCGCGCCGCTATCCATGGCAGCCAGGAATCCCTTGTCAACGAGGTTCAACGTGCCGTCGTTTAGCGGCGCAGTAATCACCACGATCTGATGACCTGGGATAAGGCCAGGGAGTTCGGCGACCCCATGCACTCCCGGGCGAGACTTACTCGCCACCAAGGTTGAATTTGCACCAAACGCATCGAATAGTTTTGCCGTAGCGTTGCCAATCGCCCCGGCACCTACGATGAGAACCTTCTTTCCCCGAAGTGTGTCCGCGTCAAATCGGCGGTGTGCCCAGGTGTGCTCGTCCTGGAATCGAACGAGGGAGGGCCATTGCCTGTACTGCGCGAGCGCCGCGGAAATGACCCACTCGGATACGGGCGCAGCATGTCCGCCACGAGCACCAGCAAGCGTGATTCCCGCAGGAACGACCGGCTCCCACTCGTCGGTTCCCGCAGCAAGAAGCTGCACCATCTTCAAGTTCGGCATTTGTGCCATGAGCGGCATCGGTCGGTTCGTGCCTCGGTAGGGCGGCACGAATATGTCGGCGAGCCGTTGGCGGTCGTCAAGCTCCGTAGTTGTCGGGTCATACGGCACGACCTCGACTGAATCGAGTTGACTGAACAGCTTGTGACCCACCAGGTCATCGGTTTCGTTGCTGACGAGCACTTTTGTCATCGGCTATCTTGGCTTTCTGATAGAACTTGCGAAATCAGGTTGGCTGCTTGCTCTTGAAGGGGGCTACTGGACGCCGAGTTGTCGATTACGACGTGCGGCACGGGTGGCCGCAAATCCAAGTTGATTCCGGCTATGTACTCATCCCAGTTTGCAAGCTTGTGCGCGTCACGAGCCGCCCCTCGGTGACGTACATATGTGTGCATGGTTTCCGCGTCGCAGAACACCCAGACAAACGTCGGCGTAGCGCCCATGCTTTGGCAGGTTGCCTGCATCCGGCTAACCCACGCGGCATCTGAGAACTCACGGATAAACGGCGCGGTGACGATGGCACTGTTTCCGCATTGCACGTTCTCAGTCATTGCACTGGAAAGTGCCTCATATTCACGGGGACGGATCTTGTCGACGTATACCGTCGATTCCCGGTCATTCGGTGATTGGCCCAGTAGCTCTAGGGCGGCCTCGACGACTGGCCGGGTGAGGGTGTCCTTGTCCAGCATCGGCCAGCCGGTGCCCCGGGCGATGACGCGCCCGAGTTCTGTCTTGCCGCTGCCTGCATAGCCGCCGACAAAGAGCACGCGTGGGGATGTCGGCTTCGGGAGCGCCGCCGACGTTACGTGCGGCGCGTGGACCACCCTGCCAGCGCGGGGCTTGCTCACCACAAGACCTTCCTTGATCAGGGCATCCATCGCCTCATTGATGGTGAACGGGCTCACGTTCCACTCCGCCGCAAGCTCGCGCGTCGACGGGAGCTGCTGACCGTCGCGGAGACGCCCGGCCTCGATGTCGTTGCGGATGTTGCGGGCTACCTGCTGGTGCAACGGTTCCGAACGCTGCACTCCCGAGCGTGGCCGTGACATGTCTGGCGGCTCCCTAATGGCAGTGAACGGCAGATCATCTGATTTGCCGACGCGGCAGACCATACCATCTGTTTGGTTGCATTGTCCCTGGTCAAGCTCACATTGTTGCTCCATTCGAGTGAAACCAGTTGGTTGGCTCACATATCAACTGTTAGCTTCGTGGTGTTCCACAGCACACCAACCGAGAGGGACCCACGATGAGGACCGCACGAGCCATCACCCGCGAAGCTCAGGCCGTCGTTGACTGGCTGGGAGAGGGTGTTTCCGCAAGTGAGGGCTACTGCCCGGACGGCTTGGACGAGTCGGCTATCGACGCACTGATCGCGTCGGTCGACGCGGAGCTGGCCGCCACCGATGAGGCCGCGGCCGTCCGGGTGCAGCACTCGTTCACCGACGCTCGCCGTGCGCACCGGATCCGCCGCCGGGTCGAGGGTGCGACGTTGCGGGCGGTGCCGGGCCGGTTCGAGGCCGCCGCCGGTGAGCCGGTGGGGGAGGCCGCGTGATGGCCGATCCGCGCTCGTTGACCAGCTCGTTTGACCCCGACGCGGCGGCTCACTCCGCCAAGAACGCGCCTGCCGCGCCGGGTCCCGCCGACCAGCCGCATGACCGTTCGGAGAGGAACACCATGGTAGGGACCGCAGCCGCGTTCGTGACGGACGCGTACAAGGCCATCGCTGATCTGATGGCCGCTCGCCCGATCTCGGCCGTCAACTACGCGACGGGCCGCGAGTTCGACGCGGCGCAGGTGACGTGGCTGTTCGCGATGGCCGACGCCCTGGAGGACGCGGACTTGTGCGAGGACGCGGACACCACCCGGGAGACCGCGCTCAGCGTGGTCCGGGAAGCGGTGTCCCAGGTTGCGGGGGTGGTCGCGTGATCACCCGCAACCGGATGCGCCTGCCGATCCTCGCGCCCCAGGCGGTTGTCTGCCCGAAGGGTGAACCGGCCCGCGACGCGGGCGCGATGTCCGCGCTGGTCACCTACGACGCCCGCGACCCGTTCGCGGTCACGCTGACCCTGACCACCTCCGGGGTCGAGTGGGTGCTGGCGCGGGAGCTGCTGGCCGACGGCGTGAACGCCGGGACCGGCGAGGGCGACGTCTACGTCTGCCCGGACATCCACGGCGAGGCCGTGATCTGGGTGACCCTGCACGGCGAGACCAGCACCCTCATCCTCGGGTTCTCCCGCAGCGACATCGAGCACGCGCTGGACGGGATGGAGCGGATCGTGCCCGAGGGCAGCGAGTCCGACCGGATCGACTGGTCCCGCGAGTTCGGCTGGATCGTGTCGGGCGGTGAAGCCGCATGACCGGCAAGAACCTCTCGCCGCTGGCAATCGAGCGGCTGGCGAAGAAGCGCTGGGCCGAGGCCCACGGCCGGACCTGGGCCAAGGCCAGCAAGCGCGAACGCGCGAACTGGCTGGCCGAGACCGAGCCGCTTATCCGCGAGGAACACGGCATCGCCGCGGACGCGGAATGGCGCGGCGGGGACTGGCACGCGCCCCAGCAAGCCGACTTGTTCGACCTGTTCGGCACCCCGGAGGTGGCCTGATGTCCACGCAAACCCTGATGGTCCTGGGCGGTCTCGCCCTGCTGGGCGTGTTCAGCGTGTGGCGGGCCGGGCGCAAGTCCGCGGCCAAGAGCATGAAGGGCGTCCGCGAGGTCACCCGCATGACCGGCAACACCATCCGTCTGATCCTGGCGACGGTCATCATCGCCGGAGTCCAGTGGCTGGTGATCGTGAAGATCGGCAACACCACCGCCACCTGGATCGCGCTCATCGTCCCCGCGCTGCTGGCCGCCGCCACCATCGTCCGGCTCATGGCCATCACCGAACTCGTGCACACCACCCGGGGAGGCCGCCGATGAACCCCACGCCCGAAGACCCGTGGGAAATCCACGACCACATCACCCGCGAAAACGAACGCATCGCCCGCGAACGCCGCCAGGAGGGGAACCGATGACCAGCACGGAACTCGCCCCGCAGGACGCGCGGCACGTGCCGCTCACCGACGCGGACAAGCTCGCGCAGGACGCCGCGACCGCGGCGCAGGTGCGGCGGCTGGCCAACCACCCGGACGTGGTGGCACTGCGGGTGGAGAAGGTCCGCACGCAGGTGGACGCGGTGATCTGGCTGGGGATTTTCCTGGGCCTGGCGTTCACGATGGTCAACGTTCAGCAGTTCGCCGCCGCCGGTGCGCCGGTGTGGTCGCTGGGCTGGTTCGCGGGCTGGCTGCTGGACCCGATGGTGTCCCTCGTGCTCGTGGCGGTGCTGCGGGCGGAGCAGATCACCGCCCGCTACCAGGTGTCGACCGGGGTGTGGGCGCACCGGACGAAGTGGTTCGCGTTCCTGGCCACCTACGTGATGAACACCTGGGAGTCCTGGACCCGGTTCGACGTGGCCGGGGTGGCGCTGCACTCGGTGCCGCCGGTGCTGGTGTTCCTCGCCGCGGAGACCGCGCCGGTGCTGCGCGACAAGCTCACCGAAGCCGTCCTGGCCGCCGCCGGTCACGCCCATGCCGGCATCGGGATGCCGGACGTCGACCAGCACGAACCGGCGAGCCCTGCCGAACCCGCCGAACTCCCCGCCGACGAGGAGTTAGCCGCGGCCAAGCCGGTCCCGCAGCCGCGCAAGCCCGCCCGCAAGACGAGCAAGGCCAAGGCCAAGCCCGCGACGGGCCGGAAGCTGCTGGCCGACTACGTGGCCGACGCCCGCGCCGCGTGGACGCCCGGAACCGAGATCACCCCGGCCTGGGTCCGCAGCGTCACCGACTGCGGACGCGGCACCTCGTCCAACGTCGCCGCCGCCCTGGCCGCCGAACTCGCCGACACCGACCCGGAGCCCGCCGATCTGAGGGAGGCCGCCTGATGTCCACGACCGCCGACCACGCCCCGTTCCCGACCGCCGACCGCGAACACCAGGGAGACCAGCCCGTGAACACCCCCGCCGAACCGTCCGCGAACACCACCGCCGACGCGCCCGCGAACGCTGACACGGACGTCGCCTGGACCCGCTCCGGGAACGCCGTCCCCGTTCACCCGGACACCGCCCGCAGCGCGGAGCAGATCCCCGCACAGGACACGGGCGAGCGGGACGCCCGTGCCGGTGACGTCATCGACGCCGCCGACGGGGACGAGCCCGCCGACACGGCCCCGGCCGCGCTGGTCGACCCGCCCGCGGTGACGCGGTCGTGGTGGGAAACCGCCGGGGACGCCACCGCCCGCCCGTTGGTGGCCAAGTGGCTGACCTCGGCCGAAGAGTTCAAGTCCCGGGCGCGGTTCCTGGTCCGCTACGCCGCCCACACCACGGCGTTCCACGCGCTGCGGGTGCCGCTGTACGTGCCGACCGCGTTCCTGCGCTCGTTCGGCGCGGTCGGCCGTCTGCTGGGCCGGTTGCACCACTGGGTGTTCGACGGTGAGTCCAAGCCGGTGCGGATGAACGCCCGCGACCGCAACGACTCGGACGTGTACATGAAGCTGCGCGAGGCCCGCAACGACGCGGTGCGTCGCCGGATGGCCCCGGTCATGGTCGGGATCGTGGTGTTGCTGGCCGTGGTCTACCTCGCCATCACCTACGTCACCCCGTTCTGGAACTGGACCGTCCTGGTATCGGCGATGACCCTCATCGGCTGGTGGGGCGCTCCGGCCGACAAGCCCGTCGCCGGGCGCGCGGTGGACATGGAGAAGACCCCGAAACTCACGTCCACGACGGTCGAGGACGCCCTGTGCTCGCTGGGGATCGGGGCGCTCAACCAGGCCTACAGCAAGGGAAAGCGGATGGGCTTCCCGTCGCCGATCTCCCGCGACGGCGACGGCTGGCGCGCGGACGTCGACCTTCCCCCGGCCGTGACCGCGGGCGACATCATCGCCAAGCGCGCCGAACTGTCCTCGGCACTGCGCCGCCAGATCGGGTGCGTGTGGCCCGAAGGAGACGCGCGAATCCACGAAGGACGGCTCGTGCTGTGGGTCGGGGACAAGGACATGTCCCAGTCCAAGCAACCCATCTGGCCGCTGGGCAAGCCCGGCGCGACCGTGGACCTGTTCAAGCCGCAGCCCTTCGGCACCGACCAGCGCGGCCGCTGGGTCGACGTGACGCTCATGTTCGTGTCCATGATCATCGGTGCGGTGCCGCGGATGGGCAAAACCGTGTCCCTGCGGGAACTCCTGCTCATCGCCGCGCTCGACCCGCGCGCAGTGCTCTACGCCTACGACCTCAAAGGCACCGGCGACCTCTCGCCGCTCGCGCCCTGCGCGCACGGCTACGGCGTCGGCGACGACCCCGAGGACATCGAGCGCATGGTGGTCGAGATGCGGGAGCTGCGCGAGGAACTGCGCCGCCGCACCAAAGTCATCCGCGCCCTGCCGGAGTCGGTCTGCCCGGACAACAAAGTCACCCCGGAACTGGCCGCCCGCAAGGACTTGCGGCTCGCGCCCATCGTCGTCGGCGTGGACGAGTGCCAGGTCTGGTTCGAGCACAAGGAACACGGCGCGGAGTTCGAGGAGATCTGCACCGACCTGGTGAAACGCGGCCCCGCACTGGGCATCGTCCTCATCCTCGCCACCCAGCGCCCGGACGCGAAGTCCCTGCCCACCAGCATTTCCGCCAACGCCATCCTGCGCTACTGCCTGAAAGTCCAGGGACAGACCGAAAACGACATGGTCCTCGGAACCAGCCAGTACAAGAACGGGGTCCGGGCCACGATGTTCGCCCGCTCCGACCGCGGCATCGGCTACCTCGCCGGTGAAGGCGACGACGCCAAGATCGTGCGGTCGGTGTACAAGGACGCCACCGACGCCAAGAAAATCGCCGCCGGAGCCCGCGTCCGCCGCGAGGCGATCGGCAACATCACCGGCTACGCCGCCGGGGAAGAGGTCGACGTCGAGGCCGCCCGCCTGGACCCGCTCGCCGACACGCTGTCGGTGTTCGAGCGCGGCGAGGACAAGCTGTGGTCCGACGTCATCGTGACCCGCCTGGCCGACCTCCGCCCGAGTCAGTACGGCGGGTGGACGGCGCAGAACCTCGCCACCGCGCTCAAGCCCAAGGGCGTCAAGCCGAAGCAGGTGTGGGCCACCGACCCGGAAACCGGCAAGGGAGCCAACCGCAACGGCTACACCCGCGACGCCCTCACCACCGCCCAGAACAACGGACAGTAACCGAACGGAGTGGCTAGGGGCGGGCCGTCCTCTAGATCCGAGGCCCTCTAGACCTAGACCCCGCCCCTAGACACCCGCAGCCATCCTGACCAGGACTCTAGCGGCCTAGACCACCCCCGCGCCGACCAGCGGAAACACCCGCAAACCCCGGCTAGCCGCCGACACCGACCGGCCCTAGCCCTGGCCGAACGCACCCAAAAACAAGCACGCAGAGTCACGACCCTAAGAGGTGCACGTTGACCACGCACGCCACCCGCAGCCCAGTCCACGGCCCGGCCCGCCCGCCGGTCACCATCCCGTTCGCCGAGTACCGCGCCCTCGCCGCCGACGCCGCCGCCTGGCGGCACCTGGCCGCCAGCCCGCACGTCGCGGAACTCCTCGCCGAATGGGTCGAGTGGGACCGCCGCCGCACCGCCCGCCAGACCTCCAACGCCGTCTCAGCCGCCGCCGACTGGCGCGCCAACGCTGCCACGCCCACCTACGCCGAACTCGCCCGCCGCCGCGCGACGTTCGCCCGGCCTGCCCTGACGCCGCAGCAGATCCGCGCCCGCGCCGCCGCGTCCTGGGCGCGGGTCGAGGCCCGCAGCGCCCATGCCGGCATTCGCGCCGCCTGACCGGAAGGACCACCCCATGACCACGCTCGACACCGAACAGTCCACACCGGACGGCGCGGCCTTGCTCGACTCGCTGCGCACCGCGCTGACCCGCTACGTGTCCTTGCCCAGCCCGGAAACCGCGGACGCCATCACGCTGTGGATCGCGGCCACCCACGCCCAACCGGCGTGGGCGCACGCGCCGCGGCTGGTGATCCGCGCCCCGGAGAAGCGCTGCGGGAAGTCCCGGCTGCTCGACATCGTCGAGGCCACCTGCCACAACCCGTTCATCACCGTCAACAGCTCCCCGGCCGCGGTCTACCGGTCCGTCACCAACGACCCGCCCACGCTCCTGGTGGACGAGGCGGACACGATTTTCGGGCCGAAGGCTGACGGGAACGAAGACCTGCGCGGGCTGCTCAACGCCGGGCACCAGCGCAACCGCCCGGCCAAGCGCTACGACGCCACCAACAACCGCGTCGAGTCCATCCCCACCTTCGCCATGGCCGCCCTCGCCGGGATCGGCGCGATGCCCGACACCATCGAGGACCGCGCCGTCATCGCCCGGATGCGCCGCCGCGCGCCCGGGGAAACCGTTGCCCCGTACCGGCACCGCCGCGACCGGCCCGCGCTGCGCACCCTCGCCGACCAGCTCGCCGAATGGCTGCGCTCCGACCTGCCCGCCCTGGAAGCCGCCGAACCGGAGATGCCCGTGGAAGACCGCGCCGCCGACACCTGGGAACCCCTCGTCATCGTCGCCGACCACGCCGGAGCCGACTGGCCCGACCGCGCCCGCCGCGCCGTCCTCGCCCTCACCGCCAACGAAGGCGACGACAACGCAACCTCCGACCGCCTGCGCCTGCTCATCGACTGCCGCACCGCGTTCGGCGAAGACCTCGCCCTGCCGACCGCGGAACTGCTCAACCGCTTGCGCCGCATGGATGAGTCCCCGTGGCAGGAGTACGGGCCGAACGGGCTCACCGCGATGCGGCTGGGCACGCTGCTCAAGGAGTACAGCATCCGGTCCGGCACCATCCGGTTCCCCGGCAACGGACAAGCCAAGGGCTACCGCCGGGCCGACTTCGCCGACGCCTGGACCCGCTACTGCCCCGAGATTCCCGCAGCCGGGGAGGGGGAGCCGTCCCAGCCGTCCCAGCCTCATAACCCCAGCTCGGAGCCGGTACGGCTGGATTCCTGGTACGGCTCAAGCCGTACCGCCCGAAAAGCCGTACCGCCCCTGACCTGCAGAAACGAGGCTGGTACGGCTGGGACGGCTCCGACCTCCGCCCGCACCGGCGACGCCACCTGACCCACCGCCAGCGGGGTAGGCGTCCCGGCCGTCCCAAGCGTCCCCGCGCAGGTCAGCCCCGGGACGGCTCCGATGCCCGGTACGGCTCAAGCCGTACCGCCCAGCCGCCTTGGGACGGCTCAAGCCGTACCAACAAACCGCGCCGTACCAGGTCTGACCAGCGACGGGACGGCTGGGACGGCTGGGACGCCTACCCCCGCCCACGCTCCAAGCCCGCCCCAGCACGAAGGGTTTCACCACCCATGTCTACCGCCGAAGACATCACGCAGCTCGCCACCACACTCGTCCAGCTCGCCGAACGCCTCGCGGCCAAGGAAGCCGAGACCGCCCGACCCGCGGTGCGGCCAATGCCAGCACGAGTCCTGCTGACCGTCGAAGAGGCCGCCGAACGCCTCGGCATCGGCCGGACGATGACCTACCGCCTTGTCCGGACCGGACAACTCGAATCAGTCCAGATCGGCCGCCTCCGCCGAATTCCTGCGTCCGCAATAGCCGCCTACGCCGACCACCTGATCGCCGACAACAAAGCTGCCTAGGAGAAACAACGTGTCTCGCACTGAACGTCCCAAAGGAACCCGGAACCCGAACGGTGAGGGGAGCCTCTACTACAGCGAATACGACGGATACTGGCACGCAAAAGTCACCGTCGGAACACTCGACAACGGCAACCCAGACCGGCGGCACATCAAGCGTCGCGACGAGAGTGAAGCGCGCGCCGAATATCGCGAGCTTCTGAATGAACGCGACCGCGGCACAGTGCGCAAGAAGGGAACAAAATGGAAGGTGGACGCCTGGCTTATCCACTGGGTGGAGAACATCGCCCCGCTAACCGCGCGATACAAGACGGTCGTCGGTTATAAGACTGCCGTCTACCGGCACCTCGTGCCCGGCGTCGGAGCCCACTGGCTAAAGCAGATTGAGCCGGAGCACTTTGAGAAGCTCTACACGCGGATGATTCAGTCCGGTCTCAAGCCCGGAACTGTCCACCAAGTGCACCGGACCGCGCGGACCGCATTCGGGGAAGCCGAGCGGCGCGGAATCGTCTTCCGTAACGTCGTCCGCCTCGCCCGCGCGCCTCGCGTCGAAGAAGAAGAAATTGAGCCGCTTGAGCCAGAGGATGTGCAAAACATCTTGACCGCTGCGCTTAAGCGACGAAACGGCGTTCGCTACGTGATTGCGTTGGCACTGGGGGCGCGGCAGGGAGAAGCGCTCGGATTCAAGTGGCCAGCACTGAACAAGCGGCGCAAAACCCTGCGCGTCCGAAAAGCACTACAGCGCCAGAAGTGGCAACACGGGTGCGATGACCCCAATCTCTGCGGGGCGAAGTACCACAAAGTCACCCCATGCAAAGACCCGTGCAGCAAGCACAAACGACCGTGCCCGCCTCCCTGTCCGCCGGATTGCGTCGAACACGCACGAATGTGCCCGCAGCGGCACAGTGGCGGCCTCGTGGAGGTCGACGTCAAGTCGAGTGCTGGCCGCCGGACCTGGACCCTGCCGGACCAGCTCTTTGCCCTGATCGAACGGCACGAGGAACAACAGGCGCTCGAACGCGAGCACGCCGGGTCCGAGTGGCACGAGGGCGATTGGATGTTCACCCAGCCCAACGGCAAGCCGATCGACCCGCGGGCGGATTACGAGACGTGGTGCGAACTGCTCGCCGAAGCCGGGGTGCGAGACGCCCGGCTTCACGACGCACGGCACACCGCAGCGACCGTGCTGCTGATCCTGGGCGTCGACGAGCGAGTGGTGATGGAACTGATGGGCTGGTCAACCATCACCATGAAGAAGCGCTACCAGCACGTCACGGCAGGCATCCGGCAGGACGTCGCCGAACAACTCAACGACTACTTCTGGCGGGCTGTCTAGGCCCCAACTGGGCACCTTTTTGGGCACCTGCACAGACGAAACAGCCTCCACCCGGACCGGGTGGAGGCTGTTTTCGCAGGTAATGGCTGTGGCCAGGGCCGGGGTCGAACCGGCGACCTTCCGCTTTTCAGGCGGACGCTCGTACCAACTGAGCTACCTGGCCGGGAACGCCGGCTAGGAGCCGAACGATCTTGCGACCCTGACGGGACTCGAACCCGCGACCTTCGCCGTGACAGGGCGACGCGCTAACCAACTGCGCCACAGGGCCTTACTGGTACTGCGTACTCCCAACGGGATTCGAACCCGCGTTGCCGCCTTGAAAGGGCGGAGTCCTAGGCCACTGAACGATGGGAGCCCGGTCGGTTTCGGTGTACCGACCGACCGCGCTCTCAGGTGTTCCCCTGGGAGCGATTACAAGCATAGGGCACGTTCCAAGGGGTTTGCACCGGGGGTTCCTTAAGCGGTCAGCGAGCCTCCGACCTGCGACAACGTCCACGTCAGCGACCTGACCGCACCTTGCGACGCCGATCGGCCCGTCCGAACCCGCTCCGGACGATCGGTGTGCGCCACGCCACTCTACGCCGGACACTGGCCCGCAAGCCGAGATCAAGCCGCGCTTCCCGGCCATCGAGACACGAGTTCGCGCCAAGACCGGCGAGCACGACCAGCCCGCCCGCACACCGACGGCCGGGTCAGCGCTGCACGGGCGCCTGACCGTCGTCACCCGGACTCAGCCCGAGCATCTCCAGCAATTGCACGCAGTCCTCCACGTCCAGCGCGCCGGCCGCGACAGCGAGCCGGGCTCGGCGGACCTGGTCGTCGGAGACCCGTTGCCCTTCCGATGGCCCGCGCTGCGCCGGCACACCGCCGGACAGTGACGTGCTTCCCCCGTCGGCACCTTCGTACCGAAGGAGGAACTGACGAACTTCGACCGATCCGCTCATGGCCCCTCCATGCGGTTCGCAACAACTGGCCGCGAGGCTAACCAGCGGCGAGCGGCACCGGCAGCCCCCCGGAGAGTGAACCTGCGAACACTCTCCGAAGCTTCCCTGGTAAAGCATTCCAAGATCGCGCAGAACGATTTCTCCCGGCTTCCCCTCGCCGATCCCCGGAACTCGTGCAACAATCGGTGTTGCTGACACACCCCCGGTCAGCGCCTGTGGAGATCCCCTCCGACCCCCGCGTTCCTCCCCCTGGCGCGGGGGTCTCTCCATTTCTGCACACCGGTGCTGACCTGCGGATCTACTCTCCGTACTCCTGATCAACAGACAGTCGCGAAATGCGTTTACCGACTGGGCTGAACAGGTGATCAAATTGGGCTGGCCGAGCACGGAAATGCGTGTGTCGTGGCTCACAGTGGTTTCTTTGCCGAGACCCAACCGTTATCGTGACCGCGTGCCTCTTCCCTCCCTCGGCCGCCTCAGCAGCCGCACGAATCTCAAAGCCGTCTCGAGCGGGCGGCATCGCAATGCCGCCAAGGTCGCCGGCGACGAAGTCGTCGAGGACAAGGAGCTCACCAGCTACCTCGCCGCGCTCGCCCCGGACTCCGACCCGGAGAGCACCGGAACCGGCAGCCGCTTCGGCGACGCGCAGGTCTACCAGCTGCGCATGAACCTCATCGCCAGCCAGCAGCTCAAGGACATCGCCGTCGCCAGGAACCTGACCCCGCAGGCCTTGGCGCAGGAATGGATCCTGGAGCGCCTCTCGTGGGAGGGCCAGGCCGCCTCCGCCCAGGAGCGCCGCCACTCCGACGCCATGACCGACGAGTTCCACTTCCCGGCGGAGACCTTCGAACAGCCCCTCGTCGGACGCTGATCCCCGCCCCCCTGAACGAAAACCCCCGGCTTCCCCCGACGGCCGGGGGTTTTCCCTTTTCCGGGGTCGCCGAGCGGCCGGGGTCCCGGTGAGTGGGACGCTTCCCGGATTCGCCTGGGGATGTCTTGGCTGCGGCGCGAAACGGACGGCCTGGCTGATAGTTCGCCGCGGGCTGGGGCACGGCTCGCGAGCAGGCCCACAGCGCGGGGACGCCTGGCGGCGGCGCGACCCGACGGCGTGGCGCAACGGCAGTCCGGCAGCGCGGCGCGACGGAGACGTGACGTGCGGGCACCCGGCCTGGCAGCGGTGTGGCAGGGCATCGCGGCGGCGGGGCTGGGCATCACGGCGGCGCACTGGGCAAGGCGCGCATCAGATCGCTCCATGGCGAGACCCGCGATCACCGCCAACCGAGGCCCCGGCAGCCCGCTCCGGCCTCCAGCTCGGGGCAGCTGGCTCCCTTGCCTCAACTCGGGCAGCCGACTCACGCAGCCAACTCGGCAGCCGAATCCGGCGAACCAACTCCACCCGCAAACTCCGGCAGCCGACTCACGCAGCCGACTCCGGCTCGGGCGACCGACCACAGGCCCCTCGACCACGCCGCCAAACCCGGCAATCAGCCCAAGCCTCCCGGCCTTCACCGCCCCGCGGCCACCCGATCGAGTCAACTCGGCCGCACCCACTCACAGTCGGGGCAACCAACCGATCCGGCGTCGCCCATCCGTGCCCGGCCCCGCCGAAATTCGCCCGCGCCAACCCCGCCGAACCAGGCCTCGGCCGTGCTCCCCGGACCCCGGCCGAACCGACCCCAGCCGAACTCCCCCGAACCCCGGCAGCCCGCCGACTGCCCGAATCCGATCAACCTGTGGCGCACCCCACGAGCCACCCTGACCGGTGCTCAACCCACGACCACCGAACCGCCGCCCCATCAACAACCCAGGATCAACCGCGATAACCGTCGCCCCAAACATTCCCCACAACGGAACTCGCAATGAAAAAGGGCCCCGACGGGAAATCCCGTCGGGGCCCTTCTTTCAGGCCTGAGAAAACGCGCGGGCCTGACTCAGATCGCGCGGACCTTCTGGGCCTGCGGGCCCTTCTGCCCCTGGCCGACCTCGAACTCCACTCGCTGGTTCTCCTCGAGGGTGCGGAAGCCGCGTCCCTCGATCTCCGAGTAGTGCACGAAAACGTCGCCTTCGCCGCCGTCCTGCGCGATGAAGCCGAAGCCCTTCTCCGCGTTGAACCACTTCACAGTGCCTTGCGCCACCGCTGTACTCCTCGTAACAGATCCGCTTCGAATGCCACCGAAGCGGCACCCAGGCCGTCCCGGGCGGTTCCAACGAGACGAGCGAAGAGCTTTTCGGCCCCACGGCTCGCGTCAGAAGTTCCGCGAGTGTGAAGCCACGAACACGCAAAACGACGGCCTGGTCAGCAGCCTACCGGGATCTCACCAAATCTGAACCCCGTTGATCGCAAGGATCGGTTCCATCGTGCGCGCATCACCGGAACGTCGTATCGCCGCCTACGCACCGCTGTCGGACCCCGCGGCTACTCTGATCCAGTACACCCAGCGCAGTTCGGTGATGCACAGTGCGCGGTCGGTCGAGCCGCCTCCGTAATGGTCACTCGGTGCAGTGTGATGCTGGTCACCCCTTTTCCGGTGAACGTGAAGGCATCTCGGGACGTCTGGGTGTTCGGGGTACCAAGGGGAGATTGGGGATCGGTGTGACAATCCGACACTTCGCACGCCGCCGGGCCGGCGTCGCGGTGCTGGGCTTGGTCGCCGCGCTCACGCTCGGGGCGTGCAGCGGCGGCGGGTCGAGCGTGAACGCGGGCGGGACCGCGGGCGGCGGGCCTACCGAGGCGCCGACCACGCCGGTGAAAGCGGCGGCCGTGGCGCTTACGCCCGCTTCTGGAGCAGGGGACGTGGCACCAGGCGCACCGGCGAAGGTGACCGTCGCCAACGGCACTATCGGAGCTGTCACGCTCACGAACGCCGACGGCAAACAGGTGCAGGGGCAACCGTCTCCGGACAAGAAGAGCTGGAGCAGCACCGAAGACCTCGGCTACGGCAAGACCTACACCTGGTCCGGCCAGGCCACCGGCGAGGACGGCAAGCAGGTCCAGATCAACGGCTCGTTCACCACGGTCAAACCGCGCCGCCAGATGCAGGGCAGCCTGAACGTCGGCGACGGGCAGACCTACGGCATCGCGATGCCGATCGCGCTCACGTTCCCGAGCCCGGTCAAGGACAAGGCCTCCGTCGAGCGCGCGCTGTCGGTGGAAACCACGCCGAAGACCGAGGGGTCGTGGGCCTGGCTCGAAGGCGACACTTCGGTGCACTGGCGGCCGAAGGAGTACTTCAAGCCGAACACGAAGGTTGTCGTCTCGGCCAACATCTACGGCGTTTCGATGGGCGACGGCGTCTACGGCAAGCAGGACGTCTCGGCGAGCTTCAGCATCGGCCGCTCGCAGATCGTCAAGGGCAACACCCAGGAACACACCATGCAGGTCGTCCGCGACGGCCAGCAGGTCATGGACTTCCCGGTGAGCTACGGCCTCGACTCCGACCCGGGCCGCGTCACGCACAGCGGAACGCACGTGGTGATGTCGAAGC
Source organism: Amycolatopsis halotolerans (assembly GCF_042647905.1). NCBI lineage: Bacteria > Bacillati > Actinomycetota > Actinomycetes > Pseudonocardiales > Pseudonocardiaceae > Amycolatopsis > Amycolatopsis halotolerans. The sequence continues at coordinate 33,014 of NZ_JBHRWI010000050.1, read as the reverse complement.
ACGCGACCTACTCGATGAGCAACCCGCGCTACGGCTACACCGACGTGAACGTGCCGTGGGCGGTGCGGATCTCCAACAACGGCGAGTTCATCCACGGTCTCGCCGGGTCGATCTGGGCGCAGGGCAAGAAGAACATCTCGCACGGCTGCCTCAACCTGTCGCCGGCGAACGCGAAGATCTACTACGACAGCGTCCTTCCCGGCGACCCGGTGGAGATCTCCGGCAGCACCCAGCAGCTGGGCGCGAAGGACGGCGACTACAACGACTGGACCTACGACTGGGCGTCGTGGACCAAGCTGTCGGCGCTGTCCGCGTAACCGAGAACCGAACAAGCACCACCGGACGGCCGGGAGAGCTCGAACTCTCCCGGCCGTTCGCTTGTCCGGCGAGAAAAAGAAACCCGATGCAACCCCGGCGAGCGCCGGCCGCATGACTAGAGCAGACAAGCGCCACCCGGCGCTCGTGGAACCAGGAGGAAACTCGTGCGTGTTCGCTTCGCTCTCGCCATCGGTTCGCTGCTGCTCGCCGGAGGCGCGCTGACCGGCGGCGCGGTCGCTTTCGCCGCGGACGCCCCGCCGTCGGCGCAGCCAGCCCCGACGAAGACCGCCCCGGCCGAGCGGCCCACTGCCGCGCCCGCCCCGGCGCCCACGGACCGCCAGACCACCGCCGCTCCGGCCCCGGGTGCGCCGCGGGTCGCCGCTCCGGGCACCGCGCCCAAGACGGGCAAGCGCGTTCCGACCGCCGTGCCCGCGGGCCCGACCGGCGACCTGCACCTGCCCTCGGTCTGGGGCTGATCACCCGGTGCCCTCCCGCTCCAGTCCGGCGTCCGGGCCGAGCTCGCCGTGGGACGGCGAGTTCGCCCGGTACTTCGGCGAGCGCGCGCACAGCCTGCGGTCCACTGCCTACCTGCTGTGCGGGGATTGGCACCGGGCCGAAGATCTAGCGCAGGCGGCGCTGCTCAAGCTGTACCTCGCCTGGCCGCGGCTGGCCCGGCACGACGCGCTCGACGCTTACGCGCGCAAAATCGTGCTGCGCACTTTCCTCGCGGAAAACCGCCGCAGCCGCTGGAAACGGGAGCGGCTCACCGACGCACCACCTGACGTCCCGGCTCCTGCCGCCGAGACTGAGCACGACCAGCTGATCCAGCAGGCACTCGCCGCGTTGGCCCCGCGCCAGCGCGCGGTGCTGGTGCTGCGGTACTTCGAGGACCTGTCCGTCGAGGAGACCGCCGCGGCGCTCGGCTGCCGGACTGGCACGGTGAAAAGCCAGGCCGCGCGCGGTCTGGCCACCTTGCGGACCCGGCTGGGCCCGCATTTCGAGGCTTTGCCCGTCCCGGGAAGGAGGTGAACGAGATGGTCTCCGAAGATGCCGAAAACACCGAAGCTGTGCGCGCCTTGTTCGCGCAGGCGCCGGACGGCCCGCCGATGCGGGTCGACGCCGCCGACGTGATCGTGCGCGGTGCCGCTATCCGCCGGAAGCGCAAGCGCTGGGCGGTCGCGGGAAGCTCCGCCGCGACGGTCGCGGTGATCGTGGTGGCCGGTCTCGCGGTGGGCAGCCGCGGGACCGAGCAGCCGCCGGTCATGCCCGCCGGACCGGGACTCGCCACCGTCTCGCCCGCCCCGTCCAGTCCGGCCAGGCCGATGAAGACCCCGTCGTATCCGGCGCCCGGTCCGGAGGTGAGCCCGGGCTCGCCGGACAGGCAACCGCCGACGGAGCCCGGTCAGCGGGCGGGAACCTCGCGGCCCGCACAACCGCCGCGGGCGCATCCGACCACGAGCGAACGAGCTCCCGCGTCCCTGCGTTCACCTGCGGGAACCGCGTCGTTACCCAGCCCGACCTCCGGCTGAAACGCTTTCGTGGCAAGAGTGGCGGACGTCACCAGATCAAGTGGGTTTTCGACGAAATATCCCGGGCTTTCGGGGCGATGTTCTCAGTGACGGCCGGAGCGGCCGTCGAACCAGTCGCTCAGCCGGCACAGGATTGGCCGGCCCGAGAACCTGAGGAGGAAGCACCATGGTGCTCGTTGCACTGATGATCGAAACCGTTGTTGCCGTCGTGGTCGCCGGTGGCCTGGCAGCTTGGGCCCGTAAGCGCTTCGCCCCGCAGGTGATCGAGGCGACGCAGAACAGCTGACTTCGCAACGAAAACCGCCCTCCGTCCTTAATGGACGGAGGGCGGTTTTCGCATGGTCTCAGCTACTCACTTGCTGGCACCGGCCAGCTTGCCGCCGGTGTCCGAGGTGTCGATCTGCTCGATCGGCACCTGGGAGGTCTCCGGGATCTTGATGATCGGCACCAGCGCGATCAGTGCGGCGATGATCAAGTAATACGCCGGCCAGTCCGCGTTGCCGGTGCCGTCGATCAACGCGGTGACGATCACGCCGCAGGTGCCGCCGAACAGCGACGTCGAGATGTTGTACCCGATGGCGAACGAGCCGTAGCGCACGCGCGTCGGGAACATCGCCGGGAACGTCGAGCCGATCACCGCGAGCAGCAGCGCCAGCAGGATCGCCACGACCAGGAAGCCGATGATCAGCCACAGGAGACTGCCGGACTGCATCAGCTTGATGCTGGGCCAGCTCAGCACGATGAACCCGATCGCCGCGGTGAGCATCAAGGGTTTCCGGCCGATCCGGTCGGACAGCGCGCCCAGCGGGATCAGCAAGGCGAACTGCACCATTTCCACGCCGATGATGATCAGGCTCGATTCCGTGGAACCGATCTTCAGCGTGTCGGTGAAGTAGGACGGCATCGTGGTCAGCAGCATGTAGTCCGCGATGTTGACCAGCAGCACGATCCCGATCAGGTTCAGGATCATCCGCCAGTTGCGCTGGATGGTCTCCTTGAGCGGGGCCTTCTCCGACTTTTCGCCCGCCGCCTCGAGCCTGCGGAACTCCGGCGTGTCCTCGAGCTTCGACCGCAGGTAGAGGCCGATCGCACCGATCGGAAGCGCGATGAAGAACGGAATCCGCCAGCCCCACGAGTCGAACTGCTCGGTCGACAGGGACAGCGACGTGATCAGCACGGTCGCGTTGCCCAGCACGTAGCCGGCCAGCGTGCCCATCTCCAGGAAGGAACCGAAGAAACCGCGCCGTTTCGTCGGCGCGTATTCCGCGATGAACGTCGCCGCGCCGCCGTACTCGCCGCCGGTCGAGAAGCCCTGGATGAGCCGCAGCAACAAGATCGCGATCGGCGCCGCGATGCCCATGCTGTAACCGCCCGAATACGTCGGCAGCACGCCGACCAGGAAGGTGCAGCCGGACATCAGCAAAATGGTGAGGGCGAGAACCTTCTGCCTGCCGAGCTTGTCCCCCAACGGCCCGAAGAACGCTCCGCCGAACGGCCGTACGATGAAGCCGACGGCCAGCAGGGCAAGCGATTTCAGCACCGCGTTGCCCTCGCCGGGGAAGAACAGTGTTCCGATGCTCGTCGCGATCGCGCCCGAGGTGAATACGCCGTAGTCGTACCACTCGGTCGCATTACCCATCGCGGACGCGATCACCGCGCGTTTGACTGTTCTCTGATCAACCTCGGGTTTCCCCGCTTTTGGCTCACTCATCCCGGCGGTGACCTCCTCCTGCACACGTCCCGGTACATCCGTTGGAGCACATTTCCCCAGTCTTGACCCGTTGAACCAAGCTGGCAGGGTGAGTCGCGAAATTTCTACCGTGCGGAATTTTCCGACTACCCTGCGCTCAGGAAATGGGCCCGCGCCGGTCAGGGCGGGTGCCGACGGGTCCTTCCGCCGGGTTAACGTCGTCCCATGAGTCCTGTTTCCGGCCCGTGGCCGCCCGTGCCGGTGGAGCCGCCGGAGATCCACCCGAAAGCCCCCGCGCCCGGCACTGAACTGGGCGCCCACTTCGCCGAATGCTTCGGCTGCGGCGACGAGGTAGACGACGGCCTGCACCTGCGCTCAGCCATCGGCGAGGGCTACACGGTGCACTCGAAGTTCACCGTGACGTCCGCGCATCAGGGCGCCCCGGGCCTGGCTCACGGCGGGTTGCTGGCGTGCGCCTTCGACGAGGCGCTCGGCTCGACGGTCGGGAACCTGCTGCACCGGCCCGCGGTGACGGGCAAGCTCGAGACGGACTTCCGCCGTCCGGTGCCGGTCGGGTCCACGTTGTACATCGAGGCCCGGCTGGACGGGGTCGCCGGCCGGAAGATCTACGTGAGCGCGGACGGGCACCTGGACGCCGCCGACGGGCCCGTGGCGGTGAATGCCCGGGCGGTGTTCATCGCGGTGGGCTTCGAGCACTTCAGCACGCACGGCGACCCGCAGGCGTTGGAGAAGCTCGCCGAGCAACACCGCCGCAACAAGCGCGAGTGGGACATCAACCCCTGATGTCCGTGAAGGGCTCCTTGAGGGAATCTGGGCCCAATGCCAGGGACTTAAGCCGCGTGACCTCGGCTCGCTGACTGTCCACAAAGGACGCCAACAATGCCGAAATGCCCGATTTGTCACCATGCGGCCGGGTCTTGAAGTCCGTGAGGGGAACCCTGAGCTTGTTGTTTAACCTTTGGGGTGTTGGGTGGCCCCTGGTTGATCATGGGTGAAGCCCTTGGGTGATCATTCCTTCTTGCGACAGTTGGAAGATCAACCCAAGGGCTTCGATGACAAGTGTGCACGACCTTGCTGCTGCGGGCGCGTTCGGGGAGCTGTCCAGGTTCCGCCAGGAGTTCTACGATTGCCTGTCCGCGCGGGGTGACGCGTTGTTCGAGCTGACCGACGCGCTGCTGTGCGCCGAGGGTCCGGTCGCCTCGCTGGTCGAGTTGTCGGTCGCCGCCGAGCACCGGCGTGGCCACGGCGCCCTCTACGACGGGGTGAACCAGGGCCGGGTCGACATCGACCGGCTCCGCGACGCGGTCGCCCGCCGGCGGATACCGCGCTGCGACGACGGCCGCATCGTGCTGGCCGTCGACGTCAGCAACTGGCTGCGGCCCGACGCGTCCACCAGTCCTGACCGCGCGTTCTGCCACACCTATGCACGCGGCAAAGGCCGAACCCAGATGATCCCCGGATGGCCCTACTCGTTCGTGGCCGCCCTCGAACCCGGCCGCACCTGCTGGACCGCGATCCTCGACGCCCGGCGGCTGCGCCCCGACGACAACCACACCGACCTCGCCGCCGCCCAGCTGCGCACGGTCGTCGACACGCTCGCCGCCGCCGGGCACTGGCGCGAGGGCGATCCCGACATCTGGATCGTCGGCGACAGCGGCTACGACGGTCCCCGGCTGGCGTTCCTGCTCGACGATCTCCCCGTCCGGTTGCTGGTCCGCCTGCGATCGGACCGGGTGCTGGCCTTCCCCCCGCCGCCGCGGCGGCCAGGGGCCCCCGGACGCACCGTCCGCCACGGTCCCCGGTTCGCGTTCGCAGACCCGCAGAGCTGGCCGGAGCCCGCGCACGCCACGACCGCCGACACCGCCCGCTACGGCGCGGCGCACGCACGCTCGTGGGATCGGCTGCACCCGAAGCTGACCCGCAGCGACGCGTGGGCCCCGCACGAGGGCGCGCTGCCGATCCTGGAGGGCACGGTGATCCGCCTGCAGGTCGAGCGGCTGCCCGGCGCGTCCGCGCCGAAACCGTTGTGGCTGTGGTTCTCCGCCACCGCGAGCACCGCCGCGCAGGTGGACCGGTTGTGGCAGATGTTCCTGCGGCGTTTCGATCTCGAACACACATTCCGGTTCCTCAAGCAGACCCTGGGCTGGACGAGACCTCGCCTGCGGACACCGGCCGCGGCGGACCGGTGGACGTGGCTGGTGATCGCGGCCTGCGCCCAGTTGCGCTTGGCGCGGCACCTCGTGGAAGACCAGCGGCGCCCCTGGGAACGCACGGCAACGACACCAGCCCGACTGTCCCCCGCCCGCGTCCGTCGAGGGTTTCGCGCCGTTCGCCTGACAACCACCGCGCCCGCCAGCCCGCCGAAACCCTCCCGGCCCGGCCCAGGACGTCCAGCAGGGTCACGAAACTCCCACCGAGCACCACGCCACAACCCCGGCAAGACCCCAAGAACAACCGCCACAGGTTAAAAGACAAGCTGAGGGAATCAGAGTCCCTCAGGGTTCCCCTCACGGACGCCTGGCCCCGCCCAGGTCCTCCGACCTGGGCGAACCGCATTCGCAGCGCCGCCTTAAGTCCCTGGCATTGGAATCTAAGTCCCTCAAGGAGCCCTTCACGGACGGTCAGGTCAGGGTGCGGGGACGGATGGCGTTGGCGCGGTCCACCAGCGCGATCCGGTCGGTTGTGTTGTCGGTGAGCCGGGCAAGCGACCGGTAGCAGCGCTCCAGTCCGAATCGGACGTCACGCTCCTCCAGTTCACAGCCCAGCACCTTCGCCGTCGTGACCGGCTTCGTCTGGTTCGGCACCTTCAGCCAGTCGTAGGCCGCTTCCAGGACCTCCGCGCTGAGCCGCGTGTGCCGTTCGGCGTCGAGGTTGAGCCGCTGCAACCGGCCTGAAGCATCGACCAAGTCGCCCTCGGTGACAGTCGGGTGTTCGCCAGTACCAACGCCTTGTGCGCGAGTCTTGATCTTGATCGCGGCGACCTGCGCGTCCACGTAATGCGTGGAAGTAGCCGGAACCCCTTCCAGCACCTCGACCGCGCTCTCCCGCGCTCCCTGCGCCAGATAAACCCGCGCCAGACCGAACGCGGCACTCACATACGTCCGGTCAGTCCGCCACACCAGCTCATAGAACCGGGCGGCACCGAAGTAATCCCCAACGCCCTCAGCACTGACCGCCAACGCCAGCTTCGGCGCGATCTCGCCGGGCAGATCGTCGTAAACCGCGTCGAACGCCACGTGCGCGACCCGCGGCCGACCACCGGCCAGCTCGATCAGCCCGCGGTACCAGTCAATCCGCCAGTCATGCGGGAACCCGTGCCGGATCGCCAAATACTGCGCGGCCTGCAGTTGCCGCTGCGCCTCCACGAACTCGCCCAGCTCGATCCGAGCCCGGACGATCCGCAACCGCACCTCAATCGACTCACGCGGCGCGGTCGCAAGAGCCTCGATCGCCTCGTGCGGATCAAGCGCGGTAGTCGTGGCAAGCACACCGGCAGCCGGGTCGTCCGTGTCCACCTGCGGAATCGGCAGACCGGCGACAACCTCGGCGGCATCCGGCAACGGCACCCGCTCACCCTGCTCGGGCACCACCAGATGAACACCGAAAGTCCGGCTCTCCGGCCCGAACACCGTCGACGCGGCAGGCCGCGGCTGACCAGTCCCCAGCGCCATGATCTCGCGCAGAACCCCGGTCAGCTGATCAGCCATGTCGTCGGCGGCGATGAACCGCCGATCCGGATCGGCATGCGTAGCGCGCTTGAGGAACCGGTAGTACGACCCGAAAAGCGCGAACAACGGCACCGCGTCGGGCCCGGGCAGCGTGTTCTTGAACTCCCGCGTGTAACCGGCGAACTCGAAGCTCAGCACAGCCAACGTCCGGCCGACCGTGTACAGGTCCGAAGACACCGAAGCGCCGTGCGACGCCAGCTCGGGCGCGCTGTAGCCGGTGGTGAAGAACAGCGGGCTCTCGTAGTCGTCGAGCCGCCGCACCGCGCCGAGGTCGATCAGCTTGAGCTGCTCGCGGGTCTGGATGACGTTGTCCGGCTTGAGGTCGCAGTACAGCAGGCCCTGGCCGTGCAGGTAGCCGAGCGCGGGCAGGATTTCCAGGCCGTACGCGATGACCTGGCCGATCGGCAGCGGCTCCGGCCGGTTGCTCTCGCGGTGGTGCTGCAGCGCGAGCTCGCGCAGCGACTGGCCGCCGACGTACTCCATGACGATGTAGCCGACGGAGTTGCCGGTCTGCGCGTCCGGATGCTGCACGAAGTTGTGGATCTTGACGATGTTCGGGTGTTCGACCTCGGCGAGGAACCGCTGCTCGTTCGCCGCGGCGGCCATCGCGGTGGAGTCGCCGGTGTCGATCAGGCCCTTCAGCACGACCCAGCGGTCGGACACGTTGTGGTCCTTGGCCAGGTAAATCCAGCCGAGACCGCCGTAGGCGAGCGCGCCGAGCACCTCGTACTGGCCGCCGACGACCTCGTGCGCCTTCAGCTTCGCGATGAACGAGAACGACGTGCCGCACTTCTCGCAGGTGCCCTCGGGCTCGCCCGGCTGGCCGTCCTTGCCGCGGCCGACCTTCGCGCTGCAGTTGCCGCAGAACCGCTTGTCCTCGGCCACCACCGGGTTCGCCAGTACCGCGGTCGACGGATCGCGGTACGGCACCGGCGGCACGTCGATGAGACCCGCGCCGAGCCGTCCGCGCCGGGACCGGCGGGTGCCGCGCGAGCCGGTACGCCGCGAGGTGCCCGGGAACGAGCCGGTTCCGGTTCCAGTGCCTTGCGAGCCCTGCGAACCGTGGGTGCCGGTGCCGTGGCCTTCGCTGCCGCCGGAGGGCAGGACGCTGTCCGTGCCGTGGTCGGGCAGCGGGCCGCCGTCGGCGGGGGCCACCCGTGGCGCCGGCGGCATGATGCTCTGGGTGTGCGGCGTCGGGCTGGCCAGCACGCTGGTCGGCATCGGCGCGGCCGGGTCGACCGGAGCGACCGGCTGGTTCGACTGCGGCAGGATCACCGGCGCGAGGTCGCCCGGCGGACGCGTGGGGGCTTCCCCTCCCTCGACCGGACGCTGGCCCTGAGCCGCGGCGCCCATCGGGATCGGGCCGGAGTTCGGGCCGGTGGCGCGGTTCTCCGGCTGCCTCGACGGACGGTTTCCCTGGGCGCCCTGGGGCTGCTGCGGGCGGTTCGGCGGGACCGGTCGCTGTCCGGTGCGCGACTGCGGCGGATACGGCTGCCCCTGCGACGGCGGCGCGGGCTGGCCTGGCGCGGCGGCCGGATACTGCTGGCCTTGCGCAGGCGGACGGCCCTGCGGCGGCATCGGCTGGCCGCCGCGCGGAGCCGGACGGCCCTGCGTCCACGGCGGCTGACCCGGCTGAGCCGACTGCCCCGGCTGCGCGGGCTGTCCTGCCTGACCCGGTTGACCGGGCTGTCCTTGCTGCTGTGCCTGCCCCTGCTGAGCCCCGGGACCGGACGGCCCCCGCTGCCCCTGCTGACCGGCTTGGCCGCCCTGAGCGCCCTGGGGACGCTGCACCGGAGCGTTGATCAACGTCTCGGCATCGGGATCCGGCTGCGGGTTGAGCCGCCCGGACACCGACGGTTCCGGGGTGTCCCAGCGCACCGGCGGCGGCGGAGTCCACGAAGCGTCGGCCGCCTCGCCCCGCCCGGACGGCTGGTCCGCGGCTTTCGCCGGGTCGCCGTCCCCCTCCGGTGCTGCGTGCCGAGGACGGCGCGCCTCCTCCGACACAACTACCTCCCGAGCTCCCCGCGGCAAACCTGCCGCTCAAAAAGTACAACTTGCGCGGCGCCCGCGCCGCAAGACCGGCCGGTCAGCCGTATTGCGGGGACGGCGGGTTCGCCGGCCCCAGCCGCGCGCCGACCCAGTTCTGGTAACTGCTCGCCCAGGTGCCGTCGCCGCGGATCTTGTCCAGCACCGCGTTCACGAAGCGGACCAGGTCCTCCTCGTCCTTCGGGATCCCGACGCCGTAATTCTCCTGCGTCATCGGATCGCCCGCGACCTTCACCGTCGGGTCCTGTGCGGCCATGCCGGCCAGGATCGTGTCGTCCGTGGACACCGCGTCGACCTGGCCCTGCTGCAGCATCACCAGGCAATCCGACCAGTTCGGCACCGACACCGCGACCGGTTTGGCCGGGTCGGTGGCGATCTTCGCCAGCGAAGTCGACTTCGCCGCCGCGCACACGCGTTTCCCGGCGAGGTCGCTCAGCGACTGCGCGTTCGACGACTTCGGCACCAGGATCTTCTGCCCGGCCACGTAGTACACCGACGAGAACTGCACCTGCTTCCGGCGGGCGCAGGTGACGCTGTAGGTCCGGACCACCACGTCGACCTGGTGGTCCTTGAGCACCGTCTCGCGCTGCGACGACGTGATCGCCCGGTACTGCACGTGCCCGTCGGAACCGAAAATCGCCTTGGCGATCTCGTTGACCAGGTCGATGTCGAAGCCCTCGAGCTTGCCGGTCTTCGGATTCCGGAAGCCGAAGAGATAGGTCGTCTGGTCGACGCCCGCGATGAGCTTCCCGCGCTCTTTGATCTTCTGCAGGCTCGGTCCAGACGTGTCCAGACCATTCGGCGCGAGGCTGGCGAGCGGGTTGCAGCTGGTGTCGGAGTCGCCGCCGGCCGTGGCGTCGGGGCCGCCGACGCCGGCCGGGGTCGGCCAGGCCGCATCGGTGACCGGCGCGGCCTCCATCGGCTGGTCCGCCGTCCCGCAGGCGGCGGCGAGAACCGCGACCACCGCGAGGACGGCAGTCCGGACGAAGTGCCGCGACCGGATCACCTGTACTCCCTCAATCTCTCTCGCACGCCGACTGTCGCGCCGCCCGCGGCGAGCACCGCCAGCACGCCGACGCCCGCCGCGAGCGCGGTGAGCGCGTTGTCGCCGGATCTGGTGCTGTCGAGGAATTCCTGACGGCAGACGTCGATCGCGGCCTGAAGGTTCGTGTCGAGCCGGGCGAACGCGGCGGCGGCGCTGTTCGGGCTCACGCTCGTCGCGAAGTCCACCGCCTCCTGGTACTGCCCGCCGTCGTCGAGGCGGCGCACCTGAAGGTGGGCCAGCGACCATTCGCGCGCGGCCTGCTCCGCCGCTTCGATCTTCTTCTCGCCCGCGGTGCCGGACGCGAGATCGCGCGCCTGGCCGAGCAGCCCGCCCTTGCCGTCGGCGCCGACGAGATTTTCGGCCAGCTTGATGAACTGCTGCTCGTACGCGCCACCGTCGCCGCGCGCGACCAGCGTGAGGGTTTCGTCCGCACGCGCCTGCAGCGCGTAGATCCGGGCCCGCACCAGGATGTCGACCTGCGAACTGCCGTCGGTGCGCCCGGTCGCGACGAGACTGCCTTGCACGACGAGCGCGACCGCGCCCCACAGCAGCGACAGCACCATGCAGCCGGTGGCCACGAGAAGACCGATGTTCAGCACGCGGTTTGTCCGGCGGGTCAAGTAGATCTGCGCGACCACGAGCGCCGCGAGGAGCACGAGGATCAGCGCGACCGCCACCCACGGCACGTCGCTGCTGCTGTCCTGCTCGTCGGAAAGCTTCTGGGTGTGCGCCTTGTAGAGCGCGTCCGCGGCGGGAAGGATCGTCGAGCGCATCAACTGCGAAGCCTCGCGCAGATACGAAGCACCGGACGGGAAACCCTGCCGGTTGTTCGCCCGCGCGGTCTCGACGATCCCGGCGTAGACCGGGACCTTCTGGTTCAGGATGTTCACCTGGTCGGCGGCGTTGCGGACGTCAGCGGTGTCCGACGCCGCGCGCGCGAGCGCGGATCCCGCTTCGGCGATGTCCTGCTCGTACCGCTTTCGCAGCGCGGGCGGTTCGGTGCCGACGGAAAGAAAGGCACTGGCCGCGGTCGCGTCCGCGTCCGACAGCGAGCGGAACACCTGCTGCGCGGCGGACGCGAGCGGCTCACGGTGGTCGATCAGGCCGTTGATCGTGTTGTCCTTGTCCTTCACGGACAACACGCCGACGAGCCCGGCCACCAGCGACAGCAGCACCAGCGCGACCGCGATCAGCGACAGCTTGCCGGGCGTGGTGGTCGACGATCTGACGACCGCGCGCACCGCCTGGCCGGGCAGGTCAAGCAGCCCGGCGATTCCGCTGCGGCCCCGAAATTCCTCTGGTGGGGGCTCGGCAGTCGTTTCCGGCCGCGTCGCAGTGCTGCTCATCCCCGATCCTCCCCGTGTGCCACTCGCAGAAGGTAGCCGGTCGGGCAAGTCGCAGCGAACGACACCCGGAAGGTGTCACCTGCACGTGATCTCAGCCAGCGCAGCGACCGTGGCTTCGGCCTTTCTCGCCGGTTCCGCTTGTAGCGGTACTGCGCAGCAACCCCTGGGTTGCGGCTTCGGCCATTGCCGCGCGTACGTCGACGCACCACGGGCCGTCTGCGCGCAGTTCTACGTACGCGCCTTCGCCGTTCTTCAGCTCCAGCTCGCGTTCTCCGTCTACCGCGATAACGCCGCCACCTGCGGCAAGGTCCACGCGTATGCCGGGACGCAGCACTCCCCAGCCGCGTACGCCGACCGGACGCACCACGCCGGGCGCGATCGCGGCGTGCACCACGTACGCGGAACTCTCGACCGGACCAAGCTGTAGCGCTACGCCATCCGCGCTGGAACGAGAACTCGGACACAGCTGTCCGGCAATGCTCGACAGGCCAATGCCGTCCGGCTCGGCGAAGGTGCAATACAACTCAGTGAGCGCGGTGGGATCCCAGAGCGCCTTCGCGCCGACGTGTTTGTTCATCGAAACCGCGACGTCCACCAACGCGATCTCGCGGCGGTTCTTCGTGACGACCTCGAGCATGCTGACCCGCTGGGTCACGAGGTCCGCGTCGACCTGGCCGCTCGCGACCATCCCGGCGGCGAGCCCGGCCACCGTGGCCTCGCCGGCCTGCGGAAACGCGTTGTTGGTGCCGGTCGGCAGTGCGAGCAGCGGCACGTCGCCGCAGGCCTTCGCGGCGACGCGGGCAGTGCCGTCGCCGCCGAGGCACACGATCACGCCGGCCCCGGCGTCGACCATCCGGCGCACCGCGTTGACGGTGTCCTGCGCGGTGCCGGTGAGCGTGTCCTCGTCGCAGAACTCGACCGCGGGCAGCGGATCGCGGCCGAGGTCGCGCAGGACGGCGGCGGAGATGCCGCCGAGATCAGTCGAGAGCAGCACGCGTTCGACGCCGGTCACCGCGAACGCCGACAGCAGCCGGCGCACCAGATTGGCCTTCTCCTCGACCGGGACGGCCGACGCCTGCGTGACGAGTCTTCGGATGTCCTGTCCGGAGGCAGGGTTCGCCACTATCCCCGCAACGACTGCCCCCATCGGGCACCCCCAAGTCTGCTGCCGCCAGGGGGCCAGCACACACGTCCGGCCGCGCGGAGGAAAGGGTTGCACGGACGTTGCATCGCACCGTGCCTCCACGCCGGCCAGAGCCTACCCTGGGTTCCCGCGTGGCTACCCATCGTTCAAACGAGAGAAGCAAGCCCTTCGTAGGTGTACCCGGCTTCCTCGACCGCAGCGCGGACGGCGGTCTCGTCGAGGGCTTCGGCGCCGCGGACCGTCACGTGCCCGGTTTCGACGTCGACGGTCACGTTCTCGACCCCGGGCACCTCGGTGAGTTCTTCGGTGACCGACTGCGCGCAGTGGCCGCAGGACATCCCGGTGACGAGATAAGTGTTTTCGCTCATGTCCGCGAGCCTACGAGCATCCGGGCACGCCACGATCGGGTGATCCACAATGGCCGGTCAGGCACAGAAAGCCTTGGCGGGCAACACAATCCGCATCGTGAGACGACCCTGGTCGCGAGACGGCCGCTGAAACGAAAGAAGCCACCACCCCCGAAACCGGGAGTGGTGGCGACTTAGCGATCAGACGCAGGTCAGATCAGGTTGACCGACGTGGCCTGCGGGCCCTTCTGGCCCTGGCCGATCTCGAACGACACGCGAGCGTTCTCCTCGAGGGTACGGAAACCGTTGCCCTGGATCTCGCTGTAGTGCACGAAGACGTCGCCGCCGCCGTTGTCGGGAGTGATGAAGCCGAACCCCTTCTCGGAGTTGAACCACTTCACGGTGCCCTCAGTCATCTAAACAATCTCCATACATAAAACCAAAACAGGAAGCCGACCGACGTCCTGGGCCCAGACACGGGCGAGATGTGTTCCCCGAAGAGGAAGATCACGCCCGCTGAGTCTTGCGAGCGTGCTTAACCACGAACACAAAAATCGAGACCAACCAAAGTAAAGCACAGCGGAGCGGGCCCGGACAAGCCGACTCACCCCAGTTCGCGCTACCGGGTCACTCCCCGCTGGCCTGGCGAAGCGGTGCGCCGAACGGCGAGCGCCACTCAGCGCCCTGGTCGGACGCGACCACGGCTACGTCGTGCGCCTCCGAACTGGCGCTGAACAGCACCGGAACCACTCCGGACCGGTTCTGCTCGGGCACCTCGGCGACCGCGCCGTGCTCCGGCTCCTCGCGCACTACGGACACCAGCGCACCGGCCCGCGCGGACCGGGCCCGGCCGCGAGCCGTCGCCGCGGCGGTACGGGATTTCCCGTCCTTTTCGTCGGCCATGACGAACTCCCCTCGTTCCTTCCTCGCGGCAAGCGAGGCGATGACCGCGATGGTGCCATCCGGCACCGACAAAATCCGGCCGAAACCGGTTGTTCCCCACCCCTGAAACGGGCCGAATGGCCGCGAACCGAGCCGGGGAGCGTGTCCACCCGGGAATTTCCCCAACCGAACGCCGGCCGAACCTAGCCGAGCGAACCGGGTCCGGATGCCGAACCCCGGGAACACCGTCAGGCTACCTGAGCGAACCCCCGGCAGCTAGCGCACGTTCCCGGCGTTTCCCTGTGTTCTCAGGAAGATTTCAGGTCCCCGAGGGTCGCGGGGCTCCGAGAAGCGTGCTGAGCCGCACGTCCGGAGTAACGACATCCGGGTCTGTGCGCACGTCGATCACGCACGGCCGCTGCCGGACGAGCGCACTCGCGATGATCGGCTCGAGCCGCTCGCGATCGTCCACCGTGTACCCCGCCGCACCGAGCCCTCGCGCCCACGACGCGAAGTCAGTCAGTGGGATGGTCACTCCGGACAGCCGTCCGTGCGTACGCGCCTGATGCATCGCGAGAGGGCCGTGCAAGCCGTTCTGGAACACGACCACCATCACCGGCGCGCGGTAACGCACAGCGGTCTCGATCTCTTGCCCTGTCATGAGCGTGCCCGCGTCGCCGACCATCGCGACCACAGTGCGCCGCGGCTCGGCGAGCTTGGCCGCTACCGCGGCAGGGACCGCGTACCCCATCGCGGCGTTGCTCGGACCGAGCTGGCTGCGCGGAGCGGTGAAGCACCAGTAGCGATGCATGAACTGCGCGAAGTTGCCAGCGTCACTTGTGACAATGGCGTCCTCGGGCGCGAGCTTTCGCAGCGCGCGCACGACGTCGACCGGATGCACGCGCGTGTTGTTGCTTGTGTTCGGCGGTGTCATGAAGGTGTGTACGGCGGCGTTCGCGGCCGACGCTCTGCGCGTACGCGGCGAAGCGATCGCGCGCAGCTCCTTCAGGAACGGCTCCACCTCAGTGTCGACCCGGAACGTCAGGCCGCGCCGGCGTTGTTCGTCGATGCCAGTGCCGACAAGGACAAGCGTCTGCTGCGGAGTCGGATAGCGGAAGCCCTGCGTCGTGACTTCGTCGAGCTGAGTGCCGAGCGCGAGCACGAGGTCGGCCCGTTCGAGCGCGTCGAGCTGGCGCGCGGGGATGCCGAGGCCGAGGTGTCCGGCGTAGCGCGCGTGGTTCTCCGGGAACGCGTCCTGGCGGCGGAAAGCGTTGTACACCGGGAGCGCCAGCTCGTCCGCCACCGCGATCAGCTCGTCCCGCGCCGACCGCGCGCGCCCGCCGACGATGACCACCGGGTAACGCGCTTCGTCCACCAGACCGGCTACCGCTTCCGCCGAACGGCCCAGCGTTCCGGTGACGGGCGGGCGAACCTTCGCCACCGGTTTGGCCGAGTCGTACGGCACCCCCCACGCGTCGCTGGGCACGCCGATGACGACCGGACCCGGCCGTCCTTCGCGGCAGCGGGCGAGACCTTCGGCGAGGAGGTGCGGCACGTCGTCGGGATCGTCGGCGCGGACGACCCATTTGGCGACCGTTTCGAACATCCCGGTCGAATCGGACGCGGGCACCTCGCCGGTGAGCACCGGGTCGAGCGCGGGGGTTTCGAGCAGCACCACCATCGGCGTCTCGTCCTGGTACGCCGTCTGCACGCCCATGACCAGCGCGGCGGCGCTCGGGCCGCGGCTGGAGAGCAGCACGGCGGGGCGTTCGGTGAGCTTGCCCTCTGCCTCGGCCATGAAGGCGGCGCCCGAATCGTGGCGGGCCGAAACGAGCGTGACGTCGCGCTCGCGGCGGAGCGCGTCGAGCAATTCCAGGAACGACTCGCCGACGACCGCGTACACCCGGCGAACCCGGGCCTCGTTCAAGACGCGTACGGCCGTTTGCGCGACGGTGGTTCCCACTTGGTATCTAATGAGGAGAGCTTAGGGCGGCACCGTGAACCGGCGTCAAGTGATCTTGAACAACTCGCCGCGGGATTGTGCCGATTGCCGGATCGCGCTGCCCACCAGTTGGGAGGACGCCGTCGTGACATCCGCCGAACATGAGACTGTTTTCACTTATGGGGCTCCGGCGCTCAAATACGGAACCGGCTCGAGCGACGAGATCGGATACGATCTTGCCCAGTTCGGCGCGCGCAGAGTGCTCGTCGTCACCGACCCGGTCGTCGCGGCGACCGGCTGGCCGGAGCGGATCGCCGAGGGCATCCGCGGCTACGGGATCGCGGCCGAGACGTTCGACGGCGTACACGTCGAACCCACTGACGTCAGCATGCAGAAGGCAGTCGACTTCGCCCGCGGCACCGGCCCGTACGACGCGTTCGTGGCGGTCGGCGGCGGCTCCAGCATCGACACCGCGAAGGCCGCCAACCTGCTGACCAGCAACGACGGCGAACTGATGGACTACGTCAACGCGCCGGTCGGCGGCGGCCGCGCGCCGGCGAAGCCGCTGAAGCCGCTGGTCGCGGTGCCGACGACGACCGGAACCGGGTCCGAAAGCACCACGGTGTGCGTGCTGGACGTGCTGTCGCTGCGGGTGAAGAGCGGGATCAGCCATCTGCGGCTGCGTCCGACGCTTGCGGTGGTGGACCCGCGGCTCACGGTCAGCCAGCCCGCCGGAGTCACCGCGGCGAGCGGGATGGACATCCTTTGCCACGCCGCGGAGAGCTACACCGCCAAGCCCTACACCGAGTTCGACCGGAAGCGGCCGGAGGAGCGCGTGCCGTACTGCGGGTCGAATCCGCTGGCGGACATGTTCGCGGAGAAGTCGCTGCAGCTGCTGTCGTGGGCGCTGCCCGCCGCGGTGCGCAACGGCGAGGACCTGGCCGCGCGCGAGGCGATGGCGCTGGCCGCGACGTTCGCCGGGCTCGGCTTCGGCAACGCCGGCGTGCACATCCCGCACGCCAACGCGTACCCGATCGCCGGGCAGGTCCGGGATTTCCACCCCGACGGCTACCCCGGTGACGAAGCGATGGTTCCGCACGGCATGGCGGTCTCGCTCACCGCGCCCGCCGCGTTCCGGTTCACCTTCGCCGCGAACCCGGAACGCCACCAGCGCGTCGCAAGGCTGCTGGCCCCGGACTTCGAGTGGTCCGGCGACTTCGCCGATCACCTGCCCGCCGTGCTGACCATGCTGATGCGCGAGATCGGCCTGCCCGCCGGAATCGGCGCGGTCGGGTACACGGAGTCCGATGTGGACTCTCTGGTGGAGGGAACGCTGAAGCAGCAACGGTTGCTGGCCACCGCGCCGCGCACACCGTCCGAAGAGGACTTGTCGGGGATTCTGCGCGACTCGGTGCGGCTGTGGTGAGCTACCCGCACTGGCAGACGGTTCCGTTGCGGTGGAAGGACAACGACGTCTACGGCCACGTGAACAACGTCGTGCACTACTCGCTGATGGACACCGTCATCAACACCTGGCTGATCGAACGCGGCGGCCTCGACATCGAGTCCGGGCCGGTGATCGGGCTGTGCGTGGAATCGCGTTGTGCTTACCACGCTTCGGTTTCGTTCCCGGACACGCTGCGGATCGGACTGCGGGTGGCACACCTCGGGCGGTCGAGTGTGCGGTACGAGATCGGGATGTACTCGACCTCGGAAACCTTGGTCGCGGAGGGGCATTTCGTGCACGTGTTCGTGGACCGCGAATCGCGGCGGCCGGTCGAGGTGGCCGGAAAGTTGCGGGAATCGTTGGCGGAACTGGCTGTTTGACGTTTGGGGTGCGCTGAGGTTGCCCGAGAGTGCGAAACGGCACTGCGGGCGCACCTTCGGCTTGTGGTGAGCGTCTGCCTGGGTAGAAGAAAGTTCGGTCAAACAATCACCAGGAGGCCACCGTGATCGCTCTTCGCCGCACCCTCGCCGCCGCTGCCGTCCTCGCCGTGGCAGGTGGGACCGCTGCCCTCACCGCGACCTCCGCGAGCGCGTCACCAGCCGAAACACCGTTCTGCACCGACGCCGACGTCACGGTCACCGCCACCCCGGCCACGGACCACGCGGCCGGGCACCACGCCGACGTCCTGCACTACTCCGCGGCCACTCCGACGACGCACTGCACGCTCAGCGGCGCTCCGTACAACACCGTCTTCTACGACAACGCCAACGCCCCGCTGGGCGTACCGACCACTTCGGACTCCAGCGAAGGCGCGCCGGACGTGCTCATCGACGCGACGCACACCGCCAGCTCGTACGTCGTCATCCCGACCACCGCCGAGCCCGGCCCGAACTCGGTGAAGGCGCTGGAAATGCACCTGCCGTCCGACGCGTCGCGCACGCCGATCGGCGTCTACTGGCCCGGCAACGACCTGACCACGTCCGCGCACTTCAGCGTGATCACCCAGGACTGACCGCTCGCAGCGCCCGGCCGCCGAGTTCGCGCAGGTGCTCCGCCAGCTCCGGCGGTTCGTGCACCTCGAACTCGCGGCCAAGGCTGGTCAGCCGGAACGCCAGCCACTCCAGGGTGTCGGCCGGGCTGACGACGCGGCAGGTGCGGTCGTCCACCGCGGTCACTTCGCTTGCTGCGCCCCAAATCCGCGCCACCGCGTCCGCCGGCGCGTGCACGGTGACCACCGCGCGATGCGTCGGGCGGGAGGTGTGCAGCTTCTTGGTCACGTACGCCGCCGGGTCCTCGGCGGGCAGGTCTTTCGCGGTGAACCGGGTCCCGATGGGTTTTGGTTTTTCGATGCGATCGACCCGGAAGACCCGCCAGTCGTCGCGGTCGCTGTCGAACGCGAGCAGGTACCAGCGGCGGCCGGACGACACCAGATGATGCGGCTCAACCAGCCTTTTCGTCGCTTCTTTGGCGAGGTAGTCGAACCGCAGCCGCTCGCGGTTGGCGATCGCCGTCGCGAGGACCGTGAGCGACTCCGGATCGACGCGCGGCCCGTCGTTCACCGGCAGCGGCACCGTCGCCTTGCTCAGCACACTCACCCTGCGCCTCAATCGGGACGGCAAGACCCTCTCCAGCTTGGTCAGCGCCCGCACCGACGCCTCGTCAATCCCGGTCACGGCGTGCCCCGACGCCATCCGCAACCCGACGGCGATCGCGACCGCCTCCTCGTCGTCGAGCAGCAACGGCGGCATCGCACTGCCCGCGACCAGGCGATATCCGCCCTCCGCGCCCATCGTCGCCTCGACCGGATACCCGAGCTCGCGCAACCGCTCGATGTCCCGGCGAACCGTGCGCCCCTCGACGCCCAGCCGCTCCGCCAGCTCACTGCCCGGCCACTGCCTCGGCGTCTGCAACAAGGACAGCAACTGCAATAACCGCGCCGCGCTCATGATCTAGGACCATATCTGACCTACATGGCCTCTAGCGTTCTCCTCATGAACATTCGCCCGTTTCGCATCGACATCTCCGACGCCGCCCTAGCCGACCTGCGCGCCCGGCTCACGCAGACCCGCTGGCCGGCGCCGCTGCCCGGCGAAGGCTGGGACCGCGGGGTGCCGGTCGACTGGCTGCGCGAGGTCGCGTCGTACTGGACGACCGGCTACGACTGGCGCGCCCACGAGGCCCGGTTGAACGAATTCCCGCAGTTCCAGACCGAAATCGACGGCGTCGACCTGCACTTCCTGCACGTCCCGTCCGCCTCGCCGGACGCCACGCCGGTGTTGCTGACGCACGGCTGGCCGAACTCCTTCGTCGAGTTCGCGGACCTGATCGAGCACCTCTCGGACTTCCACGTCGTCGTGCCTTCATTGCCCGGCTTCGGCTTCTCCTCCGCGCCCGGCGCAGGCTGGGACGCCGCCCGCGTAGCCCGCGCATGGGCCGAACTGATGCGTCGCCTGGGCTACCGCGACTACGTCGTCCAAGGCGGCGACCTCGGTGCCTACGTGGCCCCAGAAGTCGCGCGGGTCGCTCCGGTGCTGGGCGTCTACATCACCGCTGGCCTGGGGATTCCCACGGAAGCCGACTTGCCTGATCTGGACTCTGCGGAGCGCTTGGCGTTCACCGAGATGATGTCCCAGGACTGGATGAACGGCGTCGACCACCACGCCCTGCTGCGCACCGCGCCGCAGACGTTCGCTTATGGCTGGAACGACTCCCCCGTGGCCGCGCTGGCGTGGATGGCGCAGAAGTTCCACGAGTTCAACGCCGGCGGTCGGCCGCTGGACGAGATGCTGGACGCGTTCCTGACGAACCTGAGCGTGTACTGGTTCACCGGGACCTTCGGGACGTCGTCGTGGTCGTTCTACTCAAGCACCGGTTTCGCCTGGCCGCGGGGCCAAAAGGAGGCGCCGACCGGGGTGTACAGCGGGGTACCGGGGATCCGGCGGCTGGCCGCACGAGAGTCGGAGATCGTGCACTGGCCGGTCGACAATCCGGCTGGGCACCACTTCATCGCGATGGACCAGCCGGAGGCTTACGCAGCGGATCTCGCTCGCTTCGTGACGCAGGTCCGGTCTATGCGGTGAAGCCGGGCTGCCGGGGTGGACACCCACCCCGGCGAGCGGCCGGGCCGCGCCCGCTAGACTGAGCGCGCGGGCCGTTAGCTCAATTGGTAGAGCTGCGGACTTTTAATCCGTAGGTTCTGGGTTCGAGCCCCAGGCGGCCCACTCAAACTTCCAGGTCAGCGGCTTGTCTCGGACCTGCGGTCAAGATCAGTTCCCCGGTTTATCCCCGGTTTTGGGGCGGACGGATTATCCAGCAGCCCTTCCAGGGCCATCGCCGTGACCGGGTCCACCGCCTTCCGCTCCAGGTAGCTGTCCTGCGTCATCGACACCCGCGAGTGGCCGAGATGGTCCGCGATCAGCCGGGTCGGGATGCCCGCGTCGTCCATCGCGGTCCGCCGGGGACCTCTTCGAGACCTACTCGGAGAGCTTCGAGACCGTCTGGAACCTCGCCAAACCCGCCACCATCTAGGAGGCACCACATGGCCCGCGTCGACTACTACAACGACCCCAACGCGCCCAAGGCCAACAGCATCGCCGTCGCGGTGTCCGCTTTCATCCAGGACGATGAAGAGCGGATTCTGATGATCCGCCGGACCGACAACGATCTGTATGCCATTCCCGGCGGCCAGCTGGAGTTGGGTGAAACGCTTGCCCAGGCAGTCGTACGTGAGGTTCGGGAGGAGACCGGCATCGAGTGCGAGGTCACAGGGGTGGTTGGCCTGTACTCCAATCCACACCATGTCATCGCATACGACGACGGAGAGGTCCGTCGAGAGTTCTCGATATGCTTTCGGGCGAGCCCAGTCGGCGGCAGTCCTAGGACAAGCAACGAAAGCAAGGAAGTTTTTTGGCTTGCCCCCGAAACTCTTCCAAATTTAGAAATACACCCGTCAATTGATCTGCGCATCCAGCATGCTCTTTATTCGCAAGATCTACCGTTTTATAGCTAACTACTCGACCAGCTCATCCTGTATATCCGTGAGCGAGCGTGGACGATGACGGGGATCGTGAGACCTTCTTGTATCGAGGCGATCTCTGACCATTCTCTGTATGCGACGTTCTGACATATTAGAGTTTTGAGCACGTGCCTCGTCTGCAACTTTGATTAAGTCCGGAGAAATACTGGCATGCTTGGCCATTTCCGTCAGAACAGGAATGCTTACCCTTTGATCCTGAGATAGAGCCGACCGAGTAGGACCGATACGCAAGTACTCTGTGAGGAAGTCTGGATTCATAACCGGCGACTTTTCCCGCCAGTCCAGCAACGACTCGCGAATCTTAGGGCCAATGCTTACTGCAGCCCTATCCAAACAAAGCCACCATTGCCTGTAACCGCGAGAGTTGCTTCGATCCTCTTCTCTTACCTTTAATATACCAACAAAGCATTCCGTATCATGCTCGGCCAACTTCAATATCTTGATAGGATCGACAGCCGATTCCAATTGACCCTGATTGCGACGTTGATTGTGCACGTTAATCCAGTACTCTTTGACCGCCGCTCTTACTTCAGGGTCCGCTCGATCCATCTCATCACGCAGATTTCTCCGCCCTATCTGGAACTCTTCGAGGAGGTAGTCGGCGACATCATCCGCAGGACGTGAATTACCGCGGAACTCGTCTATCCAGTCCGTAAAGCTACTCGCCGATCGACCTGAGTTTATATATTCAGAATAGAGAAATGGGACATTAGATCGCCATGCGGCAGTGCTCCTATTGCATAGTATGGCCCGATTGATATGCGACAACACTTCTTCAATCACGCCATCTGTTACATAAAATTTGAGACCTGCAGTAAAAGCCGCGTGTAAAATGTTGGTATATCTTTTAGGCTCGCCTTCCGCAATTAAGCTTTCTGCTATCAGTGGAAGAACAACAGTGGTGTCGAGCCAGACTTGGCCATCCGCGAACAGATTCACGATTGCCTTTTGCACATCAGCTGTCTGACGAAGGAAAGCAAACAGCGTGTAGGCGTCCCCAAGTCGACGGAGATGCTTGCAGGTCGCCTGGTCGGCATCTGCTATAAATGCACATGCCGCGTCGACTACGCGATCCAAGTCGATACCGCGGAGCTCCTTGGATCTACTTTTTCCCAATATGGTCTTAAATTCCGCCGAGTCCACTGGATGAGGCTCCCCGTTCGCAACCTGAGTCGCAAACCTTTCACCCAAGTGAAGTAGTGATTCTTCTAGCGCTGCCTTTACAGCCTTAGCCGCCAGGGCGGCCCTTTTAGAATCATCCTTCAATTGATCAATATAAATGCCGAGCTTTTCGGAAATTTTTCCCTCTACCTGCGCCTCTTCCAACATAAATTGGCTCAGCTCAGCCTTGATGGCCAGTATCTCATCGTGACTAAGACAGTAGTCGCTTGTTTTAGTCCAATGCTTAACTTTCCCATTCTTCTTGGATAAGCGTGCCAGCGCTCCCGTCACATAAACGCCTACTTGGTGACCAACATCGGCCGGAAGCATTGCCTGCACACGCTTCGTGACCTCCTCGGCGGAAATCCGGTTTCCTGAGTCGGTATCATGAAGCGCGGCCAAAGTTAACGACTCGAAAGAGCTTCTAGTGAGACCTTTATCAGTCGCTTTATCGCTGGCATCGAGAGCCAAGTGAAGTAATCCGATCCGCGCTTCTTGGTCGGTAATCGCATGCGCGACATCAGAAGTTATCTTGTTCATTGCCAGAAGCGGCCCGACAACATGCTCAATAAGCGACTCGCTAGCGCTCTCCCGTTGCGGATTAGTGAACTGCCTATCAACGAACCAAGATAAGTCTCTAACATCCAAGCTTATATTGAAGTCGATGCGCAGAGTTTTCTTCAAATCATCGGCAGATGGGCCAATTTCCCGGTTGGTCAAGTAAACCAATTCATCGATTTCCTTGAAATTTTGCCGAAGCCTAGCGACGGTCTGAGATATCTTAGCCTTCCAGTCCTCTGACGTAGATATCTGATAGAGACTCGTGGATCGTGCGCCTAAACAATAGGCTTCACCGTCTCGTCCCATGTCCCCGTAGGTCGCTGCCATGTTTCTATAGCTCGAAAGCTCCGACGCAATGAACTGAGATGCAAAGGTCTCCAAGCGGCGCCAGTCTGGGTATTTGAGACTGCGGAGAGCAAACTCGAGACTTTCGGCGTTCATCAAATCCACCTGTCCGCTGATCGAGATTGGTGTACGACACAACTCGCGATTCTGCGACGTTTGCAGAATTTGGCTCTATAGGATCAAGGGCGCGCCGCCGGGCGGCGCGCCTGCTGCGGTCCGTAGCCCCTCACCTGGGCGGCCGCCGCGATCCCGACACGGCGGGCTCCCGCTCCGCTCCGCCCACCGGCCGGGCCGCGCGTCCGCCAGCGGTGCCGGACCCCAGCGCCGCCCGACAGCAGCACGCGTGGCCCTCGCGCCAGAACCGGACAACCCACCCATGCGCAAACAGTCGCCGACCATCCTGGACCTGTTACGCACACGCATCGCCTGAGGCCACCCCGAAGCCTGATCGTGACAACGGTCGGTAGCACCGCGTCAAGGCTGGAAAGTTGTGCACCCGACCAACGCGCTGCCACCGGCCGAGTTCGACCTCCGGCTGGTCCGCTACTTCGCGATGGTCGCCGAGCAGCAGCACTTCGGCCGCGCCGCGGCACTGCTGCACGTCACACAGCCGAGCCTGAGCCGCCAGATCCGGACCCTTGAGCAGCGCGTCGGCGCCCGGCTGCTCGATCGCGACCGGCAGGGCACCCGCCTTACCCCCGCCGGAGCCGCGTTCCTTCCCCACGCCAGGCAATTGCTCGCCGTCGCCGCAACGGCCGCGGCGGAGGCCCGTGCGGCCGCGGTGCCCAGCCGGGTCACCGTTGGCCACACGCGCGGGCTGATCATCACGCCGGCAGTGCGGCGACTGCGCCACCACCACCCCGAGGCCGAGGTGCACACCGTGCACTTGGAACTGTCCGAGGTGCGGACGGCCCTGTTCGGTCACCGGGTGGACGCCGTCGTGACGCGACTGCCGTTCGCCGCTGATGGGCTGCGCGTCACCGTCCTGCACGAGGAGCCCCGGGTGCTGCTCGTGGCCGGGGACCACCGGCTGGCCGGCCGGGAATCGGTCACCCTCGACGACATCGCGACCGAGCCCATGCCGAGGCTGCCCGATGCGGAGTGGGACGCGTACTGGCGGCTGGAACCCCGGCCGGACGGCACGCCGGCACCCGACGGCCCGCTGATCGGCCACCTCGAGGACTCGTTCGAACTGATCGCCTCCGGGCAGGTCGTCGCCATCGTGCCCGCCGGGCTGCGTGCCGACAGCACCCGCCCGGACCTGACCTCGATCCCGCTGCACGGCTTCGAGCCCTGCCAGGTGGTGCTCGCCACCCGCGACGGGGAGACCGCGCACTTGGTGGCCGCCTTCCGCGAGGCCGCCCAGGCCGCGCTGAACCGATCCGCGACGGCATCGGACATCGGCCGCACTTCATTACATACGAATGTAATATAACTTGTCCCGACCTGCGAGAAGGTTCGTGTGACCAAAATCCAGGCTATATCACGATAAAACGGACCTGAAGGGCAGTGACAACCCTTGAGTCGCTAGCCAGTTACATAATCTAGTGATATAAATCGGCTATGGGCGAGAGCGAGCGCGACCACGGGCGGGATGACGTCACGGAGGCTTTCGACGAGGTCATCCACCTGATGATCCGGCACCTGAACGACCACGGAAGCCTGACGTTCCCCGCGATCACGTGCCTGGGCAGGCTCTACCGGGACGGCCCGACCCGGCTGACCGCACTGGCTGAGGCGGTAGGTGCCAGCCAGCCCTCGACGAGCCAGTTGGTGCAGCGCCTGGAACGGCAGGGGCTGGTGGCCCGGGTCAGAGATCCCCAGGACGGGAGGGCGTCGCTCATCGCGCTCAGCGACGCCGGTCGCACCCTGGTGGCCGACCGTCTCCGCGAGCGCCATGACCGCCTGACGGAGTTGCTGGCAACGCTCTCCCCCGAGGACGACGCCTCGCTTCGGTTGGCGATGCACGTGATTCGACCGATCGTCCGGCGGTTGAGCGAGACCGCTCGCCAGTCGGAGGCCCAGGCCAGGTCCTGACGACTTGGCCACCCGATCCAGTGCGGAGGTACACCATGACCACACCATCCACCGCTTCCTCGCGATCCCACGCGGCCGGGCGGCCGGCCGACTGCGACGTGGTGATCGCCGGGGCCGGCCCCGCGGGGCTGATGCTGGCCGGCGAGTTGCGGACCGGCGGCGCCTCGGTCATCGTGCTGGAACGGTTGACCGAGGTCGATCCGATCCTCAAGGCAGGAACCCTGAACCGGCCCAATATCGAGGCGTTCTACCGGCGCGGCCTGCTTCCCGCGCTGCGGAAAGCCCAGCAGGAGACGGAGTGGACCGTCTCCTACCTTTCCACCCGGCGTCCGGACGGCACGAGCGCGCTGCCCAGGTTCTCCGGACATTTCGCGGCGATCATGCTCAGCGACGAGATGCTGGACGAGTCCGACCCGGACCTGGCTGGGCTCTGTCCCCCGGACCTGGTCGCCCTGGTCCACCAGAAGCAGGTCGAGGCGATCCTCGCGGACCGCGCCGCCAGGCTCGGCGCGGAAGTTCGCCGCGGGGTGGAAGTGACTGGTTTCGAGCAGGACGACGAAGGAGTGACGGTCGCGACCGATCAGGGGCCGATCCGGTGCGGATGGCTGGTCGGCTGCGACGGCGGCCGCAGTACCGTGCGCAAGCTCGCCAGGTTCGATTTCCCCGGCACCGAACCGGAAATCACCGGCTACCACGGGATCGCCGACATGGTCGGCGTGGAGGACCTTGGCGTCGGCTGGCACGCGACCGACACCGGCGTCTACCTCAACGACCCGCCGCGCGGGCGGATCACCACGGTCGCGTTCGACGGCGCACCGGCCGACCGCGACACCCCAGCGACCGCCGAGGACCTGCAGGCAGCCATTCGCCACGTGACCGGCGCCGACGCCACGGTCACCGGGATCAGGAGCCTGACCCGGTTCACCGACAACACCCGGCAGGCCACGACCT
This sequence comes from Amycolatopsis halotolerans, assembly GCF_042647905.1. Taxonomy (NCBI): domain Bacteria; kingdom Bacillati; phylum Actinomycetota; class Actinomycetes; order Pseudonocardiales; family Pseudonocardiaceae; genus Amycolatopsis; species Amycolatopsis halotolerans. Next base: position 6,438 of record NZ_JBHRWI010000050.1, on the reverse strand, counting down.
ACCGGCAGGGGCGGGTGCTGCTCGCCGGCGACGCGGCCCATGTGCACCCTCCGTTCGGCGGACAGGGGCTCAACCTGAGTGTGGGCGACGCGATGAACCTCGGCTGGAAGCTCGCCGCCACTGTGCGGGGGACGGCGCCGGACGGGCTGCTGGACACCTACACCGCGGAGCGGCATCCCCTCGGCGCCTGGGTGCTGGACTGGACGCGTGCCCAGATCGCGGTGATGCGCCCGGATCCCCATGCCCGTGCGCTGCGCGAGGTGGTGGCCGACTTGGCACGGACCGCGGATGGCGCCACGTACCTCGCGAAGAAGATCTCGGGTGTGTGGCAGCGCTACGACCTTTCCGGTGACCATCCGTTGGTCGGCACCAGCACACCCGACTACGCGCTGGCTGACGGGTCCCGGCTCGCCGACCACATGCACGACGGCAGAGCGCTCCTGCTGGACCCCTCCGGTGCGCTGCACGAACTCGCTGCCCCCTACCGCGACCGCATGCGGACAATCACCGCGGCCCCGCTGACCGACGACGCTCCGGCGGCCCTGTTCGTACGGCCCGACGGTTACGTCGCCTGGGCGGGCGAGCCCGACCCGGGCTCGCTGGACAAGGAACTGCAGACCTGGCTCGGCGTCCCGCTGGCACATCCGAGCCAGACTCCGGAAGCGGTCACCGCCAACCCCTCTCTTGGCCAGAACCCACCCAGTGGCAAAGCAAAGCCTTGAGCAGAGTCTTGCGCGATTCGATCATGGCGAGACCCCGGGACACAGCACGGGTTCGAATGCCGCCGCTCCACCAGCTCGGTGATCCGCTGAGGACAGCTTCCGCACAAGAACGCTCGTTTCCGAACGCCTAATCCCGGCTGCCGTACAAACGAGTCGATTGGTCGTCGAGGTGCCCGTCGAGGCGTTTGCGCAGCAGTGTCGTCCAGGAAGCGGGCAGCACCTCGGGATGATTGAGGAGATGTTCGGCGGCGGCCCGGTCGGTGCGGTCGATGTTGAGCACGCGGTGCACTTCGGCGACGGTGATTCCGTGCGCCGGGCGAAGAACCAGGTCGAGCCGGTCGCCCGCGGTCAGGCGGCCCGGTCTCGCGACCCGGCAGTAGATGCCGGTCCGGCCGGTGCGCTGGATTTGGACGGCGAGGTCCGGAAGGCCGTGGTGGGCGGCGAGCCGGTAGCAGGGCCGGCGCGGCTGGGTCACCTGTAGCGCAACGGAGCCGACGAGGTAGATCGAGCCCACCACGACGTTGTCTTCCAGTATCTCCGCGGTGGTGAGGTTTTCGCCGAACGCTGGCGGAGCGACAGTGCCCAGAACTCCGTCCCAGGCCTGGTAATGCTCGTCCGGATAAAGGAGAACTGCCTTGTCGGGACCGCCGTGGTGTTTCCGGTCGCCTTGTTCGTCGTGCGCCAGGCCGAGCGGTCCGACGTCGACCGGACCGCGCACCGGGGTTTTCTGGATGCCGGACAGCACTGTGCGGCCGCGCCAGGACATCGGTCGCACGACACCGGCGGAGACGACTGCGACGTGTCCGCCGTTCATCGCTTTCCCTTGGGCAGCAGGTGAAAAAGCACGGGAAGCTCCTCTCGAGTGTACGCCGAATGCGGGCGGCAGGCCGTCGACCTGCCGCCCGCTCCAGGTCAGCTGGCCTTGCGCAGCGCGACCTTCGGGAAGTCGACGGGAACCGACAGCGCGACGTTGAGGTAGTTGGTGAAGAGGTTGAGCGCGACGTGCGCTACCAGCTCCACGATCTCTTCGTCGTCGAAGCCCGCCTTGCGCAGGGTTTCCACATCGGAATCGGTTACGTGGGCGCGGTTTTCCACCAGCTTGGCCGCGAAACCGAGCGCGGCGTCGGTGCGCGGATCGGCGGAGTGGCCGGCCTGGGCGTGACTCATGTGCTCGGCGGAGACCCCGGCTTTCCGGCCGAGTGCGGTGTGGGCCGCCAGGCAGTACTCGCAGCCGTTGCGGTCGGCGACCAGCACAGCGATCTGCTCCCCGAGCTTGGCGCCCAGCCGTCCGCCGCCGAGCGCGCCGAAGCCGCCCCACATCATCTTGAGCGCGGCGGAGGAATTGGCGACGGCCTTGAACATGGCCGGGGTGGTGCCGAATGCCGCGGTGATTTCGGACAAGAGGGACTTCGCTTCGCCGGTGGCGTCCTGGGGGTCGATCAAGGTCACTCGGGACATCGGGGTTGGTGCTCCTGTCAGAGGTAGTTGTTTCGTGAGCGCACTGAGGAGTGCGAACGTCAGGTGCAGGTCCCGTCGGCCGTGCAGACGGCGTCCGGTGCTGCCGTGTCAACGGGCGTTTCGTCGATCAGCCGGGTTACCGCGGTCGCGAGTTCCAGGTCTTCGACCGCGCCGAAATAGTGGCCTCGGAGTGTGCCGTCGCGGTCGATGAGCACCAGGGACGGCGTGCCCCGCATTCCGTACCGGCCGAAGGTGATCGGTGTCGGATCACCGCCGCGGTGCGCGTCGACGCCGACCGGGAATCTGATCTTGTACTCGGACAGGAACGCTTCCAGGCTGATCGGCGTCATCGCCTCGTGGTGCTCGAAGACGCTGTGCAAACCGACCACGACGAGGTCATCGCCGAAGGACCGGGCCAGCCTGCCCGCTTGCGGAAGACCGTGGCTCACGCAACCGGGGCACAGCATCTGGAACGCCTCCAACGCGACCACCCGGCCGCGCAGACCGGCGAGCGTCAGCGGATCGCTGTTGAACCACCGGGTCGTCGTCCATTCCGGAGCCGCCGCTTTCCCGAGGACAGCGGCGGTCACCACGCGGACTCGGCATAGGGCCGCGACCACAGCGTGACCTGCAGCGTGACGGATTTGAACCAGGCCTGGAACATCGCCTCGACCTGCTCGTCGCTGTGCCCGCCCGCGGCGAGGAACGGGCGGATCGTCGCGCTGATCGGGTAGATGAACGCGACCAGGTAGCGCAACGGGATGTGCGGCACCGAGTCGGCCCGGTCGGTCTGGTTCTTCTTTTCCGCGGTGTGCCGCAGGGCGATTTCCTGCTGATACGCCAGCCATCGCTCGTCGTAGGGACGGGTGCAGGTGTCGACGATCCACTGTCCGAACCGCGACCGCACCCGGTCGAGATAGTCGGCGATCGGCTCGCCGGACGGCGTGGAGAAGTACGCGAGCAGATGCGGATGCGAGCCCACGAAGCCGTACCAGACGTCGAGGACCTGCTCGATCTGTCCATTGAGGACTTCGCCGGCCGTGCGCAACGCGGCCTCGTCGTCCGGTCCGAAAAGGACGGTCGCCTTCAGTTTTTCGAGGTCTTCCGCGGTGACCTGGGACGCCGGGAGCGCGGGATCGTCATGGGTGTAGCCGGGTATGGCGGGAGCGTTCATCTCATGCGCTGCCTTCCTTGGGGCCAAGGCCTTCCTTGTGCCTGCATCGACAGCATGCCACAATATCGCTAGGAGTCCTACCTATCCGTTCTCGAGAGCAAGAGAGAAGCAATGACCTCCGCCGACAACACCGATCCGTTGACCACCGCGGCCGGCGCACCAGTCGCCGACAACCAGAACAGCCTCACCGCGGGTCCGCGCGGTCCTGTGCTGCTCCAAGACCTCTGGCTGCTCGAGAAGCTCGCCCACTTCGACCGCGAGGTGATCCCGGAACGGCGGATGCACGCCAAGGGGTCCGGCGCCTTCGGGAAGTTCACCGTCACGCACGACATCAGCCGGTACACGAAAGCCGCGCTCTTCGGCCAGGTCGGCAACGAGTGCGAGACGTTCGTGCGCTTCTCCACGGTCGCCGGGGAACGCGGTGCCGCCGACGCCGAACGCGACATTCGCGGATTCGCCGCACGCTTCTACACCACGCAAGGAAACTGGGACCTGGTCGGCAATAACACCCCGGTCTTCTTCCACCGCGACCCGCTGAAATTCCCCGACCTGAACCGCGCGGTCAAGCGGGACCCGCGGACGAACCTGCGGGATCCCGAGAACAACTGGGGTTTCTGGACGAACCTGCCGGAGTCGCTGCACCAGGTCACCATCGTGATGAGCGACCGCGGCATCCCGAAGACCTACCGGCACATGCACGGCTTCGGTTCGCACACCTTCAGCCTCATCAACGCCGCAAGCGAACGCCACTGGGTGAAATTCCATTTCCGTACCCAGCAAGGGATCGAGAACCTCAGCGACGAGCAGGCCACCGAACTCATCGGCCGGGACCGCGAATCGCACCACCGCGACCTCTACGACGCCGTCGAGCGCGGCGACTATCCTAAGTGGACGCTGTATGTGCAGCTCATGCCGGAGGCGGACGCGGCGACCTACCGGTTCCACCCGTTCGACCTGACGAAGGTGTGGAGCAAGAAGGACTACCCGCTCGTCGAGGTCGGCGAACTCGAACTGAACCGCAACCCGGAGAACTACTTCGCCGACGTCGAGCAGGCCGCGTTCACCCCGGCCAACCTGGTGCCGGGCATCTCGGTCAGCCCGGACAAAATGCTGCAGGGTCGGCTGTTCTCCTACGGCGACGCGGCCCGCTACCGGGTCGGCGTGAACCACCACCAGATCCCGGTCAACTATCCGCGCGCGGCCACGCTCGTGAACACCTACCACCGCGACGGAGCCATGCGCGTCGACGGCAACCAGGGCGGCGTCCCGGGCGTCGAGCCGAACAACTTCGGCCGCTGGACGGAACAGCCACAGCACGCCGAGCCCGCGTCCGCCGTCGGAGCGGTTGCCGACAGGTTCGACTACCGCGAGGACGACGACAACTACTTCGAGCAGCCAGGCGACCTGTTCCGGCGCATGACCGAGACGCAACAGCAGGCCCTCTTCGACAACACCGCGCGCGCGATCAAAGGCGCGCGAACGGAAACCGTCGAGAAACACATCGCGAACTGCAGCCGGGCGGACCCCGCCTACGGCACCGGAGTCCGCAAGGCTTGCGAGGCGATCGGCACGCTCTGAGCACTACGCCGCCGGCTGATGCTCCGGGCAGTCGGTGCGCAAATCGGTCAGCGGCAACGGTGTCCGCAGCAGCTCGCAATGATGCGGCGCCGACGGGTCAGCGTGCTTGTCGGGACTGAAGAAGCGACAGGTGGTGCACGTACGCGCGACACTCACCACCCCCTGGCGTTGCAGGTCCGCGATGACCTGAAGGAGGGTGTGCAGGGTCGTCGCCCGGTCGCTAGTGGGCAGCTTTCCCAGCGAGGTCACCACCTGCTCGTCCCACGCCGCCAGTTCACGGGCGACCGCCTCGCCTCGTTCGGTCAAGACGAGCCGCCGACGGCGGCCGTCCGGGATCGGGGACCGCGTGAGCAGTTCCTTGCGCTCCAGCGCGCCGACCGCGTCGGACATCGTCGGCGTGGTGACGTCGAACTCCGCGGCGAGCGCGTTCACCTCGCACCGGGCCTCGGGCTGCCGGGACAACGCCAGCACAGCCTGCTGCTGCAACGGCGACAAGCCGTGGCCGCGGGCGCTGCGCTGCGAGAGCGACCGCAGACCGTTTCCGAGCCGTTCGATGGCGTCGGCCAGCCTCCGATCCAGGTCGGCCTCGCCGTGCGATCCGGTCATGCGCTCCGCCTTGAAGTTAGGACTCCTTACCGTTTCCATGGTAGACCACGGACGCGGCAGACCTCGGCTGATGACGGAACCGGCACGCTCGGTTCGAGGAGAAGCCGTACGGGGTCGCCCGGCATCCAGCGGCTGCAGGTCAGACCGCGGGCCCGGCAGTTCCGTACGCGGCCATGAACATGTCCAGCAGCTGGTCGACGGTGTCTTCGTCGACCACGCGGGTCGACAGCAGATGGCGGTAGTACAACGTGCCGCACAGCACCTCGGCCGCGAATTCCAGGTTCGCGTTTTCCACCAGTTCTCCGGTGTGCTGCGCACGGGTGATCCGTTCGAGCGTGCGCCTCTCCACGGTGAGCAGGAATCGTTCGTGCAGGGTCGCTCGCAGGGCGGGATCGGATTGCGCCTCGGCGATCAGCCCCCGGTAGACGGGGCCGACCGGTGGGCCGGAGAGCGCGGGGCCCGAGCGCAGGAACTGTTCGCGCAGGTCTGCTCGGACGTCGCCGGTGTCGCGGTAGTCCAGGTCCGTGGTCCATACGCGGCTCAGCGCGTCCAGCAGGAGTGCCGCCATGGACGGCCAGCGGCGGTAGATCGTGTGTTTGCCGACTCCGGCCCGGCGGGCGACCGCTTCGATGTTCAGGCCCGCGTAGCCGACCTCCGCGGCCAGGTCGAGGGTCGCTTGAAGCAGTTCGTCGGTGCGGGCGGCGCCTCTGCGTCGCGGTGCGGCGGGCTGGTCGGCCATGTCGTCATCTTATCGGCACGTTGCGTGCCGTTGACAACCAGTGGAGGTCGCGTACATCATCATTTCTCGATCGGCACGGTGCGTGCCGATGCTGAAAATTCTCGAAAGGACTTCCCAATGGGGTTTGTCAAGTCATGCTGCCGCCGGGATCGGGGGTGAAG
>NZ_JBHRWI010000049.1:0-184938 GCF_042647905.1 Amycolatopsis halotolerans | reverse complement strand
AGAGCAGCCTAAGTTCCTGGCATTGGGAATCAGAGTCCCTCAGGGTTCCCCTCACGGAATTCAGGAGACGGGCTGTTCGGTGCGGGAGCGGCGGAAGGCGGCGAAGGTGACCTTGTCGCGGGCCCGCTCCAGCACGCCGCCAGCCGGGTCGTCGTCTCCGGAGAGCCGGACGAGGTCGGTGCGCGGACGGTAGATCTCGCGGAGCACCAGCACGCACAGCCCGACGACGGCGAGGTCGCGGATGACCACCCCGCCGAGGAACCAGCCCGCCGGCAGTCCTTTGTGGTCGACGCCGAGGTAATAGAACATCCGCGGCGCCCACACCGCCGCGTCGATGACCATCCAGCCCAGCAGCAGCCGCCAGCGCGGGATCGCCAGCACCGCCAGCGGGACGAGCCACAGCGAGTACTGCGGGCTCCACACCTTGTTCGTGAGCAGGAACGCCGCTACGACGAGGAAGGCCAGCTGCCCGAACCGCGGCCGGCGCGGCGCGGTGAGCGCGACGTACGCGATTCCCGCGCAGCAGAGCACGAACAGCACGGCGACCACGATGTTCAGCACGGCCGGGGTCTGTCCTTTTTGGAGCACGCCGTCGAAGCCCGCCCAGCCGGTGGCGTAGGAGACGACGTTGTAGAGCGAATCCGGGTCCATCGGGCGCAACGTGTTGAGCCGGAAGAACTCCCACCAGCCGCGCGGCGCGGCGACGATGAACGGGACGTTCACCACCAGCCAGGCCAGCACGGTGAACGCAGCGGTCCGGCTCCACGCGCTCAGCTTCCCGGCGCGCAGGCACAACAGGAACAGCACTCCGAGCAGTAACAACGGATACAGCTTGGTGGCGACGCCGAGTCCAAACAGGACTCCGGCGACTTCCGGGCGTTTTCGCGACCACGCGAGGATCCCGGCGGCGGTGGCCGCGGCGGCGAGCGCGTCGAAGTTCGTGAAGGCATGGACCAGCACCAGAGGCGAGACGGCGACGAGCACCGCGTCCCACGGCCTGCGTTTCGTCGTCCGCCCGGTGGCCCACACGGTGACCAGCCAGGCGAGCGCGAGCCAGAACGCGGAGATGTTGAAGTAGATCGCCACCGGCAGCGCGCCGGGCAGCCAGCCCGCGTTCGCGACCGACGTCCAGCCCGCCGCGAGCTTCGCGTTGATCCACTGGAACAGGCCGGTGACCACCGGGTACTCCATGTACCGGGTCTGGTTCTCCGCAGTCTGCGAATCCTCCTGCCACGACGTGACGTAGGGGAAGGTGTGCGAATCGTCGAGCTTTTCCGAGCTGTAGAGCGGGACGATGTCGGAGTAGCACATCGCGACGAACGGACGGCCGGAGCGCCAGTCGAGCTGGTGCACGCCGTTGGAATCGCTGTACTGCTGGATGCACGAAGCCTTGCCGAACCAGCACACCACCAGCGCGAGCACGGCCATCGCGAGCCCGACGCGCTGCGGCGACCAGAACCACTGCCTGCCCACCGCCGCGTGCGCGCCGATCGGACCGCCGACGGGTCTCGTCGCCGCGGCCACCAGCGGGTCGTGGCGGCTGGGGGCGATTCGCTCCGCCGGGGTGAGCGTGCGGGGAGCCGAATCCGGCTCGTCGGCGGGGTCGGAGACGCGGGACACGTCGGGATGCTATCGGTCCGCGGGTGGGCTGCCGGTCATTTCGGATCCGCATAGAACCCGGCAAGCACCTCGAAAGCCGCGCCGAGGGCCACCGCTTCCTCGTCGAGATCGCTCAATTCGACGTCGATGCGCTGCCAGTACGGCACCGGCAGCAGGTCCCGCAGCTGCTGCGAGACCGTTTCGCGGTAGACCTCGGGCGCGCCGCGGATCGTCCGTCCGAACAGGACGATCCGCTCGAGATCGAGCACCTGCACCAGGTCGGCGAGCCCGATGCCGAGCAGCCGGGCGGCGTCGTGCGGGGTGCCCGCGGCGCGGTGCATGACCTCGACGCAGCCGCGGCGGCCGCAGGCGCAGCGCGGTCCGGCGTACGCGATGGTGGTGTGGCCGAACTCACCCGCGTTGGTGCGCGGGCCTCGGTAAACGCGTCCGTCGATCAGCAGTCCGACGCCGATTCCGGTGCCGACGAGCACCACCGCCGTCGCCGCCGAGGTCTCCTCCGGCCAGGCGTGCGCGAAGGCGGCGGAGTTGGTGTTTTTGTCCAGCGTGACCGGCAGCCCGGTGCGTTCGGCGAGCAGATCGCGCAGCGGGACGTCGTGCCAGCCGGGCATGTTCGTGGCGTCGCGGACGCGGCCCGCGTGGTGGTCGAGCGGTCCGACCGCGCCGACGCCGAGCCCGAGCACGCGCGCCGGATCGAGGTCGGCGAGCAGTTTGCGCACTCCGTCGGCGATCGCGGTCACCGCGACCTCCGGGCTGAAGCCGATCGGCAGCGGGCCTTCCACGATGTCCTCGACCTCGCCGGTCAGGCCGGTGCGCAGCACGAGGTAGCCGTCCCGGTCGAGCTGCGCGCCGAGTGCGCAGCGGGCTTCCGCGCGCAGCCGCAGCATCGTGCGCGGTTTGCCGACCCCGGCCGCGGGTGCGCGTTCGACGTCCAGCAGCCCTTCCGGCAGCAGGTCGGACACGATTTTCGACACGGCCTGCTGGGTCAGCCCGGACCGCTGCGCCAGCTCGACCCGGCTCAGCCCGCCCGCGCGCAGGATGTGCCCGAGCAGCAGCGCGCGGTTGTGGCGTCGCAGCCCGCGCAGGTTGACGCCGGTTTCCGCCATCGGCCGATCATCTCGGACGGGTGGCCTATTACGCAACAGTGTTGTTTAATAGGGGTCATGGCTGATGACGCGCGGGTCGGCATCCTCGGGTACGGGATCGGCGGCCGGATCTTCCACGCGCCGCTGGTCGCGGCGACGCCGGGCCTGGTCCCGGCCGTGCTGGTGACCGCGAACCCGGACCGGGCCGCGCAGGCGCGCGCCGAGCATCCCGGCGCCGAGGTGGTCCCGGACGCGGACGCGCTTTTCGCCCGCGCGGGTGATCTCGACCTGGTCGTGGTGACCACGCCGAACCGCACGCACATGCCGCTCGCCCTCCGTGCGATCGAGGCCGGGATTCCGGTGGTCGTGGACAAGCCGTTCGCGCCGACCGCGGCCGAGGCGCAGCAGGTCGTCGACGCGGCGAAGGCCAAGGGCGTCGGGCTCACGGTGTTCCAGAACCGCCGCTGGGACTCGGATTTCCGCACCGTCGGCAAGGTGCTCGGCTCCGGTCGCCTCGGCGAGGTCTTCCGCTTCGAATCCCGCTACGACCGCTGGGTGCCGAAGATCAAGGACAACTGGCGCGAGTTCGGCGACCCGGCCGAGGCGGGCGGTCTGCTCTACGACCTCGGCGCGCACATCGTCGACCAAGCACTGCAGCTGTTCGGCCCGGTCACCCAGGTCTACGCGGAGGTCGACCGCCGCCGCCCCGGCGTCCAGGTGGACGACGACGTGTTCGTGGCTCTGCACCACGCGAACGGAGTGCGGTCGCACCTGTGGTCGTCAGCGCTGGCGGGCACCCGCAACCCGCGGTTCCGCGTGCTCGGCGATCAGGCGACGTTCACCAAATATGGCCTCGACGTCCAGGAACCGCAGATCAAGGCCGGTCTCCGGCCTGGCGACGACGGCTGGGGCGTGGAGCCGGAAAGCGACGCCGGCCGGCTCGGTGTGAACGACGAAACCGAATTGGTGCCGACCGAAACCGGTTGCTACGAAGCGTTTTACGCCCAGGTCCGGGACGCGCTGCGCGGCGATGCGGACTTCCCGGTCGACCCGGCGAGCGCGGTCGAGGCGTTGCGCGTGATCGAAGCCGCGCACCGCTCCGGTGCCGAAGGCCGCGTGATCACCCTCGGCGGCTGAGGCCGCCCCTGAACGGCCGTGGCCGCGACGGCCTCCCCCCACCGTCGCGGCCACGGCCTTTTCCTTACTCCTGTGGCGGATCTTCGCCCGTCGTCGGACCGCCAGTGGGCGGGTTGTGCGACGACGGCTTGCCGGACGGCCAGTGCGGGAGCCCGGTCGGCCAATGCGGCTGGCTGGGCCCGCCGGTGATCGGGCCGCCGTGGTCGTTGCCGTCGTCGCCCGGGTCCGGCTGGTTGCCGTTGGTCTGCTGCGGCGGCTGCTGCCCGTCGCCCGCGTTCTGGTCGCCCTGCGCCGGCGGGGCCTGAACGCCGATCAGCGACACCTGGTCGAACTTCTCCGCCGGCTTGCCCTTGAGGTAGCCGTCGAGGAACTTCTGCCACATCGGACCCGCGATCGTCGAACCGTAGATCGGCGACGTGCCCGAACCGTGCAGCGCCTGGTCGCCGTCCGCGCCGACCCACGCGGCGACCGAGACCGACGGCGTATAGCCGACCATCCAGGTCTGCGCGTTCGCGTTCGCTGCCCACGCCGGTTCGCCCGACCGCACCGTGTGCTGCTGCGTACCGGTCTTGCCCGCGCATTCGTGCCCGGACGGGCACTTCAGGTGCGAGAAGTCGACCACCGGACCCAGTGCCATGGTCACGTTGCCGGCGATCTGCTTGGCTTTGTCCGCGCTGCTGTCGAATGCTGGCTTGCCCGCGCTCGGCTGCGCTTCGTAGGCGACTTCCTTCTGCGCGTTGGTCACCTTCAGCACGAAGTGCCGGTCGCGCTGGACGCCGTTGGCGGCGAAGGTCGCGTACGCGCTGGCCATGTCCGCGGGCGTGATCTGGGTGTTCCCGCCGCCGAGCGCGATGTTGGCGTCCGCGGTGGAGATCAGCGACTTGCCGCCGTTGTCCTTGGTCTTCACGCCGGCTTCCTGGGCGGCCTGCCCGACCGGGCCCGGATGCGTCTGGTTCAGCACCATGTCGTAGAACACCGTGTTCGCCGACCGCTTCATCGCCTCGGCGACGGTGCACTGCCCGGAGCAACTGGAGCTGGGACCCGCGTTGCGCACCTTGCGGCCGTCGAAGACCCGGTTGTTGCTGCCGTCGAAGGTCTCGTTGATCCCCTTGCCCATCTTCAGGAACGCGGTGAGGTCGAACGCCTTCATCGACGAACCGGGGTTCTGCGGCGTGTTCGCCCAGTCGCGAGCGCCCTGCTTCTTCCCGTTCACGTCGACCAGCGCCGGCCCGCCGTAGTACGCGAGCACCCCGCCGGTCTTCGGATCGACCGCGACCAGCGAATTGAGCAGCCGGTCGTCGGATTGGTCCTTCAACGCGTCGGTCGCCACCTGGGTCGCGACCTCCTGGGCGTGCTTGTCGATGGTGGTCTGGACCGTGTAGCCGCCCGCGTAGTACTTGTCGTCGTCGATGCCGTGCTGCGCCAGCTCGGCCTTCACCTGCACGTTGATGAACTTGTACGGCGCGTTCGCGTCGTCTTTCGATTCCTCGAGCGGGATGACCTGCGGGAACTGCGCCGATTGCCGCTGCTGCGCGGTGATGTACTTGTTCTCGAGCATCCGGTCGAGCGCGGTGTTCCAGCGGCCTTGGGCCACCTTCGGGTTCTCCGAACGGCCCGGCTGCTGGATCAGCCCGGCCAGCAGCGCGGCCTCCGTGTAGTCCAGCTTCGAGACGTCCTTGTGGAAGAAGGCCTGCGACGCCGCGCCGACGCCATACGCCCCGCGCCCGAAGTAAATGATGTTCAGGTACGCGGTGATGATGTCCTGCTTCTCGTACGTCTGGTTCATCTTGAAGGACTTCGCCAGCTCGGTCCATTTTCGGGTGAGCGTCGGGGCGTCGTTGTCGGTGGCCTTCTTGATGTACTGCTGCGAGATCGTGGACCCGCCGCCCGCCTTGCCGGTGAGCTGGTTGAACGCCGCGCGCAGCAGGCCGGTGACGTCGAAGCCGGAGTTGGTCTCGAACGACGAGTCCTCGGTCGCGATCACCGCGTGTTTCACCACGTCCGGGATCTGCTGCGGGGTGAGGATCTGCCGGTTGCCGCCGGAGGGCACGTCCTTGCCCATCGGGCTGCCGTCGGCGTACAGATAGGTGACGGCCTGGTTCTGGCCCTGCGCGATGCTCTGCGGCGAGGGCACGTCGACCATGAAATAGGTGATCACGAACGCGATCGCCGGGATCACGATGAAGAGGCCGACGAACGCGTAGGCACAGCGCCGGATGATCTTCCAGCGTCTCTTTTTGCGCTGGGCGGGCGTGCGGCCCTTCTTGTCCAAGTCCTCCGGCGGGTAGCCGTCGTCCGGATCGAGCGGGCCCTCGTCGCGGTAGTCGGCGCCCCGATAGCCCTGGTCGCGGTAGTCGTCCTCGGCGATCCGGTGGGTCATCAGCTCCGGCTCGCGCTGCGGCGGCGGGACCGGGCGGCGGCCGGGAGGCGGCGGACGGCGGCCCGGCGGCGGCGAACCGGCGGGTCCGGCCGGGCGGGTCGGACCCGCGGCGGGGCGTTGCGGACCGCGGGCCCACGGCGGCTGTCTGGGCTGGGAGGGAGGTGGTTGACGCCGCGGGTCGGGATCCCGGTCGGGCCAGGAGCGGCTGCGGTCGTCGTTCACTGCGGATCCTCTTCTCGGACACGGGCAGCCTGCGGACGCAGAAGGCCCTCTGATGACCAGACGCGGCAACCCCGGTCGAGGTTCACTCTCCTGGCCGATCCCCTTCGCGGGGGAGGGAGACCGTCGGTGAACCTACCGCACCCCCAGCCGGGCGGTACCGGCAAAAAGAGGCTCCTCTCCAGTGCGGAGAGGAGCCTCTTGACAGCGCTTGGCCGCGGATCAGCCGCTGCGTTTAGGCGGTTCGCCGTTCACGATGGGACCGCCCCCGCTGCCCGGGTTCCCGCCTTCGGTGCCGCCTCCGAAGATGCCGCTCGGCCGGGTCGGGCTGGTCGTCGTCGAGGACGGCGGGTGCGACGAAGTGGACGGCGGCGCCGACGAGGACTCCGTCGTCGGAGGCGGTGCCTGCTCGCTGGACGTTTCGCGCGGCGGCGGGGCCGCCTTGCTCGACGTGACGACCTGGTCGGCGTCCTTGCCGATCGGGTCGACCTTGTCGAACTTCTCGCCCGGCTTGTCCTTCAGGTAGTTCGTGAGGAAGTCCTGCCAGGCTGGGCCCGCGATCGTCTTGCCGAAGATCGGCTTGCCGTTCTTGTCGTGCAGCGGCTTGTTGCCGTCGCCGCCGATCCAGACCGCGGCCGACACCGACGGCGTGTACCCGACCATCCAGGTCTGGGCGTTGCGGTCCTTGTACGAGGCCGGGTCGCTGTCCTTCGGGTCGTACTGCTGGGTACCGGTCTTGCCGGCGCACTCGTGGCCGCTCGGGCACTTCAGGTGCGATTCGGCGATGACCGGGCCGAGCGCGTCGGTCACGTTCCCGGCGATCTGCTTGCTCTTGTCCGCGTTGTCGTCGAACGCGGGTTTTCCCGGCCCGGCGGAGTCGTCGAAGATGACCTCGTCCTGGGAGTTGGTGAGCTTCGCGACGAAGTGCTGGTCGCGCCGGACGCCGCCGGAGGCGAACGACGCGTACCCCGCGGCCATGTCCTCCGGGGTCACCACGGTGGCGCCACCGCCGAGGGCGATGTTGGCGTCGCTCGTGCCGAGCTTGGCCTTGCCCTGCGGCGCGGACTGCACGCCCGCCTCCTTCGCGGCCTCCGCGACCCTGGCCGGTTTCGTCCAGTTCAGCACCATGTCGTAGAACACGGTGTTCGCCGAGACCTCCATTGCCTTCTTGACCGTGCACTGCGGACCGCAACTGGAGCTTTCGCCCGCGTTGCGGACCACCCGGCCACCGAGTTCCCGCCGGTCGGTGCCGTCGAAGGTTTCGCCGAGCCCCTTGCCCATCTTGAGCCAGGCGGTGAGGTCGTAGGCCTTCATGGACGAACCCGGGTTCTGCGGCACGTTCGCCCAGTCCGTGGCGAGCGTGTCCTTGCCCGCGTCGTTCTTCACCGTGGTCGGCCCGCCGTAATAGGCGAGCACGCCCCCGTTTCTCGGGTCGACGGCGACCAGCGCTCCCTTGAGGCTGTCGTCGGTCTGGCCCTCCATGTTGTCCTGCACGGACTGCGCGGCGAGCTTCTGCGCGTTCGGGTCGATCGTGGTGTAGATCTTCGCGCCGCTGGAGTACAGCTTGTCCTCGTCGTAGCCCTTGGCCTTGAGTTCGTCGAAGATGCGCTGCTGGATGTGGTAGTCCAGCGTTCCGGCGTCCTGCTTCTGCTGCGAGTCGCGCGGGACCAGCGTGGGGAACTGCGCGGCCTTGCGGTCGGCGGGAGAGAGCCAGTGGTTGGCCACCATCTGGTCCATCACGTAGTTCCACCGCTTCTGCATGTACGCGGTGTCGCGGTCTTTGCCCGGGCCCTGGATCATCCCGGCGAGCAGCGCCGCCTCGGAGGCGTTGAGCTGCCCGACGTCCTTGCCGAAGTACGCCTTCGAGGCGGCGGCGACGCCGTTCGCGCGGCGGCCGAAGAAGACGATGTTGAGATAGCCGGTGATGATGTCCGATTTGGACGTCTCGTTGTTCAGCTTGAACGACTTCGCCAGCTCGGTCCACTTACGGGACAGCGTGGCCTGGTCGTTTTTGGTCGCCTGCTTGATGTACTGCTGCGAGATGGTCGAACCGCCGCCGGTGCCGCCGGTCGCCTGGTTGAAGACCGACCGCAGGATCGCCATCACGTTGAAGCCGGAGTTGGTCTCGAAGGTCGCGTCCTCGGCCGAGTACACCGCGTGCTTGACGACCTCGGGCACCTGGTTGGGCTGCAGCAGTTCGCGGTTGCCGCCCTCCGGGACCGAGCGGCCCATCACCGATTTGTCGCCGTAGTAGAAGGTGATCGGCTGGCTCTGCTTCGAGAGCACTTCCTGCGGCGAGGGCACGTCGACCGTGAAATAGGTGATCACGAACGCGATCGCGGGCACCACGAAGAAGAGGCCGAACATCGCGTACAGCACTCGCCGGATGATTTTCCACCGGCGTTTGCGGCGCTGCTTCGGCGTGAGATCGGCCTTGCTCTTCTTCTTGCCGTCCTCCTCGCCTTCCGGGTCGTCCTCGAAGTCCGCGTCGTCCGAGTACTGGGCGAGGCGGGTTTCCTCGTCGTACGGGTCGTCGTAGGCGTCGTCGTACCGGTCGTCGTAAGGGGCGTAGCCGTTGTGCGCGGCATGCGTGATCAGGTCCGGCTCGCGGTCGGTCTCCGGATAGGACGACGGCGGGGGCGGCGGCGGGACCCGGCGGCCCTGCGGAGGCCGTCCGCCGGGCGGCGGCTGCCGGAATCCCTGGGTGGCGTTCCCGTTAGGGCCGCCGTCAGGGCCGGGACGGCCGCCCGGAGGCTGGCGGCGCGGCGGCGCGCCCTGTCCGTCGAGGATCTGCGACGCGCGAGTGCCCGAACCGCGATCCTGCGGTCCGGGGCCCTGCGGCGGACGGCCTTGCGGAGCGCGGTTCTGCGGCGGGCGCTGCGGGCGGCGCGGCTCGTCGGCCGCGGGCCACTGTGGACCGCCTTCGTCGCCGCTCGGCCACTCCGGACCGGCTTGGGCGCGCGGCGGGCGCGGGCCGCCCGCGGGAGGACGGCGGGGCGGCGCGGGGCGCCGGGGGGCGTCATCAGCGGGCCAGGCGGGACCGGGGTCCTCTTGAGGTCGCCGGGCACGGCGAGGTGCATCGGGCTCCTGGCTCGGCCAGGGGCGATTGCGGTCGTCGTTCACGAATGGGCCTCCGAAGGCGGCGCTGTCTGCACTGGAGCCGCCCCGCGTTCTGCAGCGGTTGTGGTACTCGTCACTGCCCGGCAGTCCTTCGCGGCCGGGTCGGCTGGGGTTCTCCCGTGCCGAGGACATAGGACAGGACCAGATGGTTCCAATGGCACGTCCGGCACACCTCTACGTCATAGACGGTGAACTCCCCGAAAACCCCGGCCATCCGGGTCAGTTCCGCGGGGGTGCGTGCCGATCCCGAAACGTGCTTGAGCTCGTCGCCGTACACCCACGAAACGAGGTGCAACGGCGTCCGGCGGCACATCGGACAGGCCCGGTCCTCGGGTCTGCCGTGGAACTTCGCCGCGCGGAGCAGGTACGGGCTCGCGTCGCAGACCTCGTGGTCTCCGACGCGTCCGGAGCGGACGCCGGCCAGCAGCGCACGGCGCTGCAAGGCGTAATCCACAACCTGCCGCTGGTTTCGCACGAGGACAGAGTACGGGCTCTTTCTGTGTCCGCGGTGCCCCCTGCTTTCCCGCACCCTGGGCAACCGTTCGGACACGCCGAAAGATAGATAACGCTCTGATCACGGATCATCGGGCGAGTGCTGGCAGCGGGTTATTTCCGCCACTCCGATGTATCGACGCGATATACTCGGCGAGTAGGTTGGCTGAGCCGGTTCCGTGTGGTCAACGGTGCCGGTCGCGGCGTATTCCCGGAATGGGGTGTGGTGTGCTCGAACTCGCGATCCTCGGATTGCTGCACGAGGCGCCCATGCACGGGTACGTGCTGCGCAAACGTTTGCACGAGACGCTCGGGATGTTCCGGACGTTCTCGTACGGCTCGCTGTATCCGACCTTGCGCCGGCTGCTGCGGGCCGGTTACCTCGTCGAGGAGTTCGACGAGGCGGACGACCGGGCCTGGTCCCGGCGCGGCCGCCGCGTCTACAAGCTCACCGCCGAGGGCAAGGAACGCTTCGCCGAACTGCTCGGCGACGCGGGACCGCAGACGTGGGACGACGAGGGATTCGGCGTCCACCTGGCGTTCTTCTCGCGGACACCGGCCGACGTCAGGATGCGAATCCTGGAAGGACGGCGCCGCCGCGTCGAGGAGCGGCGCGAAGGATTGCGGGACGCGCTGGCCAGGGCCGAGGAGAAGATCGACCGCTATACCCGCGAGCTGCACCGGCTGGGGCTGGAGTCGAGCGAGCGGGAGGTGCGCTGGCTCAACGAGCTGATCGCGCACGAACAAGCCGAGCAGCGCGGCCCGGAGCAGCCGGGACCGAGTTGAGCGGCGGCCGCAACGGGGCGGCAGACCTGCAGATGCACGTGAATGAGATTGAAGGAGAAACCGGCATGGGCGAGAACCGCCGCGTTCGGGTGGCCATCGTGGGCGTCGGGAACTGCGCCTCGTCGCTGGTCCAGGGCGTCCAGTACTACCGCGACGCGGATCCCGGTGCGCGCGTCCCCGGTTTGATGCACGTCCAGTTCGGCGACTACCACGTGCGCGACATCGAGTTCGTCGCCGCGTTCGACGTCGACGCGAAGAAGGTCGGCCGGGACCTCTCGGAGGCGATCTCCGCCAGCGAGAACAACACGATCAAGATCGCCGACGTGCCGCCGCTCGGCGTCACTGTCCAGCGCGGGCACACTTTCGACGGCCTCGGCCGGTTCTACCGCGAGACGATCGAGGAGTCCGACGAGACTCCGGTCGACATGGTCGCCGCGCTGCGCGACGCGCAGGTCGACGTGCTCGTCTCCTACCTTCCCGTCGGGTCCGAAGAGGCCGACAAGTTCTACGCCCAAGCCGCGATCGACGCGAAGGTCGCGTTCGTCAACGCGCTCCCGGTGTTCATCGCCTCCGACCCCGAGTGGGCGAAGAAGTTCGAGGACGCGGGCGTCCCGATCGTCGGCGACGACATCAAGTCCCAGGTCGGCGCCACCATCACGCACCGCGTGCTGGCGAAGCTGTTCGAGGACCGCGGCGTGCAGCTCGACCGCACGATGCAGCTCAACGTGGGCGGGAACATGGACTTCCTGAACATGAAGGAGCTGGAGCGGCTCGAGTCGAAGAAGATCTCGAAGACCCAGTCGGTCACCTCGCAGGTCGACCGCGAGCTCGGCAAGGGCAATGTCCACATCGGACCGTCGGACTACGTGCAGTGGCTCGACGACCGCAAGTGGGCCTACGTCCGCCTCGAGGGCCGCGCGTTCGGCGACGTGCCGCTGAACCTCGAGTACAAGCTCGAGGTGTGGGACTCCCCCAACTCGGCGGGCATCATCATCGACGCGGTGCGCGCGGCGAAGATCGCCAAGGACCGCGGCATCGGCGGCCCGATCCTGTCCGCGTCGTCCTACTTCATGAAGTCGCCGCCGGAGCAGTACGACGACTCGACCGCCCGCGACTCGGTCGACGCCTTCATCCGCGGCGAACTGGAGCGCTGAGCCCAGTCTGACCGTCCGTGAAGGACTCCTCGGAAGCTTCGAAGGGCCCTTCACGGCGTTAGTCCCAATGCCAGGAACTTAAGCCGGGTGACCTCGGTCCGCTGACCGTCCGCACAGGACGCCAACAGCACCGGAATGCCTGATTTGTCGCAATGTGGCCGTGTCTTGAAGTCCGTGAGGGGAACCCTGAGGGACTCTGATTCCCTCAGGGTTCCCCTCACGGACCACAATCCGGCTTCCGCTCCCGGGTCCACCGCGACGTACGCTCAACCTGGTCAAGCCAGCTGAGCTGCGGAAACACGCCGGAATCGCGTCCGCACCACAGCCTTAAGTTCCTGGCATTGGGTGTTAGCGCAGGTCGGCGGTCACCAGTTCGGTTTTCGTCATCATGTCGCCGAACGGTTCGGCCAGCTGTTTTCCGTACCGGACGGCGAGATCGCCCGCGCGCTCGACCGTCGTCCGCCAGCCTGCTCCGGCGAGCCATTCGACCGGGTTCCGGCGCGGTTCGGTCGAGAGCACGTCGTTCACGTCGAGGCCGAGCCGCGCTCCGGCGTCCGAACTCCGGATGGTGTCGAGGATTTCGGTTCCGCCGAGGTCTGGGATGTGCTCGATCCCGATCCGGCTGCCCGGCGCGCTCCGGGCGTGCACGAGGTCGAACAGCAGTTCTTCCGCCCGCGCGGGCAGATACGGCAGCAGCCCCTCGGCGATCCACACCGACGGCCGGGTGCGGTCGAACCCAGCGTTTTCCAACGCGCTCGGCCAGTCCTCGCGCAGGTCGGCCCCGATCGCGCGGCGGCGGCAGCGCGGGGCCGCGCCCAGCCCGTCGAGCACGTCCTGTTTGAACGCGAGCACCCGCGGCTGATCCACTTCGTAGACGTCGCGGCCGGACAGGTCGAGCCGGTAGGCGCGGGCGTCGAGTCCGGCGGCGAGGATCACCACCTGCGGCGCGTCCGTGCCGGTGACCACCTCGTCGAAGAACCGGGACCGCACCGCGAGGTAGTCGGCCATCGCCATCCACAGCGGGTCGTCGACCGGTTCGATCGGCATCGGCCGCGGCGGGTTCGCGGCGCGCACGAACTCCGCCGCGTACGGATCCTGGATCAGCGGATCCGGTGCTCCGGTCACGATCGCCCGGCCCGCCGCGACCCCGAGCGCGGTCAGTCCGACGCTGCTGACGATGTCCCAATCCTGTTCCGGTGCAGCCATTTCCACCCCTTGCGCCGATCTTGTTGGCAGGCGTTCAGGATGGCACTGTGCGACTGGCCGGATACCGGCAGCGACCGATTTGGGGTTATTTGGCGCTGTGGGCTGTGTCACTCACTGAGCGCGGCGGGCAGTGCGGCCAGATTCGGCAGCACTGTGGCATCGCGCAGCGCCTCCGGGGCCGGCGGGAAGTGCGGGTTCGGCACCGCGAATACCGTCATGTCCGCCGCGAACGCCGCGAGCAGGCCGTTCGTCGAGTCCTCCACGGCAGCGCACCGCGAAGCTTCGACGTTCAGCAGCATCGCCGCGCGCAGGTAGACGTCCGGCTCCGGCTTGCCCGCGGCCACTTCCTCGCTCGACACCGCCACCGGGACCAGCGACGTCAGGTCGCACGCGGTCAGGAACGAGTGGATCAGCACCGGCGGCGACGAGCTGGCGATCGCGACCGGCCAGTGCCGGGAGATCTCGCGGACGACCTGGTCGGCGCCGTCGATCACCGGCGGGCGCTCGGCGTAGCGGGCGGCCATCTCGTCGATCACGATCCGGGCGATCTCGTCCGGGGTGAGCCGCGCGCCCAGGGTTTCCACCAGGTAGCGCGCCCATTCCGGCGTGCTCATCCCCTGTTGCGCGCGCGTCGCCTCCGGCCGCCAGGTCCCGCCGTGCTCGGCTACTACGGAGCGGCGCACCTCGTCCCACGTCGTCTCGGAGTCCACCAGTACGCCGTCGAGGTCGAAGATCACCGCATCCACCGGACCAGCCTAGGGGTCCTGGCCTGGACCACCTTGTGAGCCGAATTACTTCGCTACCCTAACTAATTTTTGTTAGCCTAGCTAAGTGACTTCCTCGAGGGGCGATCTGGCCCGGCGGCTGCGGCCGGTGGTGTTCCGGCTCTACTACCTGGTGCGCCGCGAATCCGCGCAGCTGCTGACCCTGACCCAGGGGTCGGTGCTGTCGGAGCTGGTCGGCCGGGGGCCGAGCCGGATGAGTCGGCTGTCCCGCCTCGAACGCGTGCGGATGCCGTCGATGACCGACGTCGTCCGCAGGCTCGAGCGGCTCGGCATGGTGACCCGCCGCCCCGACCCGGAGGACGGGCGCGCCGTGCTCGTGGAGGCCACGCCGGAAGGCGAGCGGTTCTACGCCGAGATGATCGCCGGCCGGGAGGCGGAGCTGCGGGCGCGGCTCGACCGTCTCGACCCGGCCGAGCGCGCCGCCATCGACGCCGCGCTTCCCGCGCTCACCAAGCTGATCGCCGACTTCCACCGTGACGACCCCGCCGCGGAACTCGCCGTAACGTCCGAAGGAGGAACTGATCCGCGATGAGCGCTGAGCACCACTCGAGCCTGCTGGACGCGGTCAAGGGCCAGCCCAAACAGGTGTGGATCACCGCGTTCGCCGCGGTCATCGCGTTCATGGGCATCGGCCTCGTCGACCCGATCCTGCTGTCCATCGCCAAGGGCCTGAACGCCTCGCCGTCCCAGGTCACGCTGCTGTTCACGTCGTATCTCGGCGTGCAGGTGATCGCGATGCTCTTCACCGGCGCGATGTCCGCGCGGTTCGGAGCCAAGCGGACCGTGCTGGTCGGGCTGACGCTGATCGTCGCCGCGACTGCGCTGTGCGCCGCGGCCGGTTCGATCGAACAGCTCGTCGGCCTGCGCGCGGTGTGGGGGCTCGGCAACGCCTTCTTCATCGCCACCGCGCTGTCGGTGATCGTCGGCGCGGCGACCGGTGGCCAATCGGGCGCGATCCTGCTTTACGAGGCCGCGCTCGGGGTTGGGCTCGCCGTCGGTCCGCTGCTCGGCGCGCTGCTGGGGACGATCTCGTGGCGCGGTCCGTTCCTCGGCACCGCCGTGCTGATGATCGCCGCGCTGGTGCTGTGCTCGATCTTCCTGCAGAGCGACTCGGCCGAGAAACGCCAACCGATCAAGCTGCTCGACCCGATCCGCGCGCTCAAGCACCCCGGTCTGCTGCGGACGTCGATCGCCTCGGCGCTCTACACCGCCGCGTTCTTCGCGGTGCTCGCCTGGTCCCCGTTCGTGCTCGGCTGGAACGCCATCGCCGTCGGCCTGATCTTCTGCGGCTGGGGCCTGTGCGTCGCGATCGCCGGCGTGGTGCTCGCGCCGAAGATGGCCGCCCGCTTCGGCGAACGGCACGCGGCCGCGCTGGCGGTGACCGGCTACACCGTGCTGATGCTGGTGCTGGCCATCCCGAGCAAGCCGGTGGTGGTCGTCGGGATCATCGTGTCCGGTCTGGTTTCCGGACTGCTGAACACGCTGTTCACCGGTACCGCGATGTCGATCAGCGACGCGCCGCGGCCGGTCGCGAGCGCCGGGTACAACTTCTGCCGCTGGTTCGGCGGCGCGGTCGCGGCCACGCTCGTCGGCCACATCGCCGAGTGGATGGGCTGGGAGCAGGGTCCGTTCCTGGTCGCCGCCGTGCTCTGCGTGATCGCCGCCGTCCTGCTGTCGCAGCGGGAGAAGAAGGCCGACCCGCACACCGTGCCGAAGGAGGCCGCGCTCGTCGGCGACGAGGAGTTCTGAGCCGTTCCGCGACACTCGGCGATCGCCCCCGGACTGTCTGTTCGGGGGCGATCGTCGTCTTTCACCGAATACATCCGCCGTTAACCTTTTAGTCCGTTTCAGGGGGTTTTTGCCGCATACGGTCGCCGGGTTCCCACCGAGAAGCGACCCTGGAGGCCCCGTGTCCCTGGAGCCCGGACGACTGCTGCCCTTGTTCACCGCGCATTCCGGCGGCCGGTCACCGATCACCTGCGAATACCGCTGCGGCAACGCCTGCGCGCACGAGGCCCCGAACCCGACGGGCAACGAGTACTTCGGCGACATCGCCAAGGGCGTTTCGCGGCGCGGCGTGTTCAAGGCCGGTGCGGTGATGGCCGCTGCCGCGGGCGGGTTCGCCGCGCTGTCCGGCACTGCCGCGGCGGCCACCCCGGCTCAGGCCCCGGCGCCGTTGGCGAAGGGCCGCGCGGTGCCCGGCACGGACTTCACCCCGGTGCCGCCGAACAAACTCGACGTCGTCAGCATCCCCGACGGCTACGCCCAGCACGTGGTGATCCGCTGGGGCGACCCGGTGGTCCCCGGCGCGCCGAAGTTCGACTTCCGCAAGCAGACTGCGGCCGCGCAGGCCAAGCAGTTCGGCTACAACAACGACTTCGTCGGCCTGATCCCGCAGGATCCGCTCGGTTTGCGCAATCTGCTGGTGGTCAACCACGAGTACACCACCGAGGTGCACCTGTTCCCGGCCGACCAGTACGACCCGGCCAATCCCACCGAGGAGCAGATGAAGATCGCCTGGGCGGCACACGGATTGTCGGTGCTGCAGACGCTTCGCGACCCGATCGGCGGCGCGCTGCGCACCGTGCCGAGCCCGCTGAACCGGCGGATCACCCTCGACACGATCTTCGAGGTGCGCGGTCCGGCGGC
This sequence comes from Amycolatopsis halotolerans, assembly GCF_042647905.1. Lineage (NCBI taxonomy): Bacteria > Bacillati > Actinomycetota > Actinomycetes > Pseudonocardiales > Pseudonocardiaceae > Amycolatopsis > Amycolatopsis halotolerans. Next base: position 168,308 of record NZ_JBHRWI010000049.1, on the reverse strand, counting down.
CGGTTCGAAGTACCTCAAGACCTCGGCCGACCCGTCCGGCAAGCGCGTGCGCGGCACGCAGAACAACTGCTCCGGCGGCGTGACGCCGTGGGGCACGGTGCTGTCCGGCGAAGAGAACTTCCACCAGTACTTCGCCCACGCGGACAAGGTTTCCGATCCGGCGGAGGCCGCGCGGCTCAAGCGGTACGCGGTCGGTACCGGCGAGAGCACGCGCAAGTGGGAGCGGTTCGACAAGCGCTGGGACGTCTCCCGGGAGCCCAACGAGCCCAACCGGTTCGGCTGGGTCGTCGAAATCGACCCGAACGACCCGCATTCGACGCCGGTGAAGCACACCGCGCTCGGCCGGTTCAAGCACGAAGCGGCGAACGTCAAGATCACCGCGGACGGCCGGGTCGCGGTGTACTCCGGCGACGACGAGCGGTTCGAGTACATCTACAAGTTCGTCTCGAAGGGCAAGTACAAGAAGGGTAGTTCCGCGCTTGCCCGGCGGCACAACTCGGCGCTGCTGGACGAGGGGACCCTGTACGTCGCCAAGTTCTCCGGCAACAGCCCCGGCGAGATCGACGGCTCCGGCAAGCTGCCCGCCGACGGCGAGTTCGACGGGACCGGCGAGTGGATCCTCCTTGCCAGCGGCGACAAGTCCTTTGTGGACGGATTCACCGCGGAGGAGGTCTACGTGTTCACCCGCCAGGCCGCCGACCGCGCCGGGGCGACCAAAATGGACCGTCCGGAGGACATCGAGCCGAACCCGGTCAACGGCCGGATCTACGCCGCCCTCACCAACAACTCCGACCGCGGCGCGGCGGGCAAGGCGGCCCCGGACGAGGCGAACCCGCGCACCCGCAACAAAAACGGGCACATCCTCGAATGGGACGAGGACCGCGGCGACAGCGCCGCGACCCGGTTCTCCTGGCGGCTGCTGCTCGTCTGCGGCGACCCGGCCACGGCCGACACCTACTTCGGCGGCTTCCCGAAGGACCAGGTCAGCCCGATCTCGTGCCCGGACAACGTGGCTTTCGACCCGCACGGCAACCTGTGGATCTCGACCGACGGCAACACCCTCGGCGCGAACGACGGCCTCTTCTCGGTTCCGGTGACCGGCCCCGAGCGCGGGCACGTGAAGCAGTTCCTGTCCGTGCCGGTCGGCGCCGAGACGTGCGGTCCGGTCGTCACCGAAAATCTCGTGCTCGTCGCGGTGCAGCATCCGGGCGAGGACGCGCCGAGTTCGGCGAACCCGACCTCGCACTGGCCGGACGGCGGCAGCTCCCAGCCGCGGCCGGCGATCGTGTCCGTGTGGAAGAAGGGGACCTTCGGATTGCCCGGCCGGATCGGCCGCAAGTAACACTTTGGGGTGTTTCTCACCGCCGATCGGCCTTCCTGGGTCTAGCTTCACCGCGTGAGGCGGGCAAGGAAAGTCGCGATCGGACGTACGGCGGGCGCGGCGGCGGGCACTGCGATGCTGGTCGGCGCGCTCGCCGTCGTCACCCCCGGGTCGGCTCCCGCCGAGGGGGCCCCGGATTGCGGCGGCATCGCGGCCAATCCGAGCGTGGAGGACGCCGGTTCGCCCGGCGGGCCGCCGCGGGGGTACTTGTTCAGCCCCGCCGCGCCGGTTCCGCGCAGCACCCCGGCCGACCGGGTGCCGAAGCTGGTCACCAGCACCGCGCACGCGGTCGACGGGCACGTCAACGCCCAGATCCAGACGCCGGACGGCCGGGTCAGCTCGGCCGTCCAGCAGGTGAAAGCGGTGCCCGGCGGGCAATATTCGCTGTCGGTGTGGACGGGCACGGCGCAATCCGGCCTCGGTTCGCACGCGAGCGCGACCACCGGGCTGCGCTTCGCCGACAGCGCCGGCCGGGTGCTGGTGGAGAAACCGCTCGCGGTCACGCACGACATCGCCTCCGACGGCAAGCTCGCGCGGCAGGAGGTGCCGCCGGTCACCGCGCCGGACGACACCGCGGCGGTCTCGTTCTTCGCCAGCACCAACCACAACTGGGTGCTGTGGGACTGCGTGCACGTGGGTCTCGCCGCGTTCACGGTGAAGATGGAGGTGCGGAATCCGGCGGACGGAACGTGGGGCCCGTCGGCTGCCATCCCGGCCGGCGATGCCGCGCACTTCCGCATCTCCGTCTCCAACACCGGTTCCCAGCCGCTCACCGGGTTGCTGGTGAAGGACCCGTGGTGCGCCGGTCTTCCCGGCGCGTTCGATCTCGCCGCCAGCGCGGCCCGCGAACTCACCTGCGATCACCCGAATCTGACCGAGGACGACAACGGGCACGTCAACACCGCGAAGGTCACCGCCACCGCTCCGGGCGGGCCGCTCGCCGAGCAGAAAGCGACCGCGACGGTCACCGTCACGCCGCAGCCGGCGGTCGGCAAGATCGGCGACCGCGCGTGGAAAGACCTGAACCGCAACGGCATGCAGGACGACGACGAACCCGGCTTCCCGGACCTGCCGGTGACGCTCAAGGACGGCGCGGGCGGCACAGTCGCCACCACGCGCACGAACGCCGACGGCAGTTATCTGTTCGATCAGCGCAAGGACGGCACCTACCAGGTGTGCTTCGACGTCTCGCAGTTGCCGGACGGCCTCACCGTGACCCAGCGCGGCGCGGGCGCACCGGGCCTGGACTCGGCCGTCGACCCGGCGACCGGCTGCACCTCGCCGTTCACCCTCGGCGGCAAGGACCGCGAGCGGATGGACCTGGACATCGGCCTGGCTCCGCCCGCTCCGACTGTTCCGCCCTCGCCCACCGCCTCCGCCGCGCCCGCCCGCTAGCGGTCCTTCACGGACATTCGCGGCGACCACTGAGCGTCACGTCCGGCCGGATGCGAGACTGTGGCTGCACACCACGTCTCGGGGAGGTCTGGACCAATCATGACCGCGGCCGCCGGCGTGCCGCCGGACGACCCGATCCCGTGGTACCGCCGGCCGATGACCTGGACGTGGGCCGCCACGGCGGCGGTCCTTGTGGTGTACACGGTGCTGGCCTGGCAGCGCCGGTGGATGAGCGACGACGGGTTGCTCGTGCTCCGCACCGTCCGGCAGATCCTCGCCGGGAACGGGCCGGTGTTCAACGTCGACGAGCGCGTCGAGGCGAGCACGAGTCCGTTGTGGACCTGGCTTCTCGCCGGGGTCGGCACGATCCCCGGCCCGCCGCTGGAATGGGTCGCGGTGATCACCGGCCTGCTGTGCGCGGTCGGCGGCCTGTTTTTCGGCCTGGACGGCGCCCGTCGCCTCTACGCCGGACCGGTCGCCCCCGCCGGCGCGCTGATCGTGTGCGCGCTCCCGCCGTTCCGGGATTTCGCCACTTCCGGACTCGAAACCGGCCTGGTGTTCCTGTGGCTAGGACTGAGTTGGTGGCTGTTAGTGCGCGGCAGGACGCCCATCGCCACCTCGATCGTGCTCGGACTGGGCCCGCTCGTCCGTCCGGATCTGGCGCTGTTCAGCGTGATCGGCTTCATCGCCCTCGTCCTGCTGCTCCGCCCGCGATGGCTTGCCGCACTGGGCTGGCTCGGTGCGGGCATCGCGATTCCGTTGGCCTATCAGGTATTCCGGATGGGTTACTACGGCCTGCTCACGCCGAACACTGCACTCGCCAAGGAAGCGGCCAACAGCGACTGGCCGCGCGGCTTCGCGTACCTGACTGACTTGATCAGCCCGTACGTGCTGTGGATTCCGTTGCTGCTGCTCGTGATCGCCGCGATCCTGACGCGCCGGTCGCGGATCTTGCTGCTGACTCCGTTGGCGGGCGCGCTTTTGCTCGCCCTGTACGTCGTGCGCGTCGGCGGCGATTTCATGCACGGCCGGATGTTGCTGCCCGCGTTGTTCGTGCTGCTGCTTCCGGTCATGGCGATCCCGTTGACCCAGAAGACAATCGCGCTCGCCGCCGGAGTCGCGGCGTGGGCGGTGGTCGCGGGTGGCTGGCTGCGCGTGCCGTACGAGAACACGCATCAAGCGGTGAGCGTCACCGACGAGCGCGGATACTGGTCGTGGGCGACCGGCCACGAACACCCGGTGCTGGCAACGGATTACCTAGGCCAGGACGTCACCCGTCGTGCGGTCGAAGCGGTGGAAGGGACGAAGCAGCCAGCGGTGGTCGTCTACAGCTACGGCGACGTGAAGAAGTGGTTCCGCTTCCCGACCACCCGGCCGTACGTGACCATGGCGGCCGACAGCATGGGCGCGATCAGCAACGTCGTGTCCCTGGACGTCCGCATCCACGACGGCTACGGCCTGGCGAGCGACCTCGCCGCGCACTCGTCGGCCATCCCGAACGGCCGCCCCGGGCACTCGAAATGGCTGGTCGGGGCATGGGAGGTCGCCGAGGCCGGATACGGCGACTACGCCACCGACGGTGAGATCCGGATGTTCCAGCCCACCGAGATCGACGCCGCCCGCCAGGCGCTGCGCTGCCCAGAAGTCCGGGAGGTGCTCGCTTCGACCCGCGAACCGCTCACCTTGAGTCGGTTTATCGACAATTTCACCAGCGCACCGCACCGAACGGAAATCCGCTTTCCCCGCGACCCGCTGGCCGCGGCCTCGTGCGCCCCGGCGAAGTGATCGACGACTCCCCGAACTGGCGAATCAGCCGCGGACGCCTACCGTGGCCGGTATGACCGACCTCCCGCTCGCCCTGATCACCGGTGCCTCCCGGGGCATCGGCGCGGCCATCGCGCACCAGCTGTCCCCGACGCACCGCCTGCTCCTGGGCGGTCGCGACACCGACGCCCTCGCGAAGGTGGCCGAGGAACTCCCCGGCGCCGAGCCCTGGCAGGTCGACCTCACCGACGCCGCGTCGTTGGAAGCCGCCGCCAGCAAGATCGACCGCCTGGACGTGCTGGTCCACTCCGCGGGAGTCGGCAAAATCGGCACCGTCGCCGACTCTCCGGCCTCTGTCTGGCGCACGAACCTCGAGGTCAACGTCATCGCGGTCGCCGAACTGACCCGCCTGCTGCTCCCCGCACTCCGCAACGCGAACGGCCACGTGGTCGTCATCAACTCCGGTGCCGGTTACACCGCTCGCCCGGGCTGGGGTCCTTACGCCGCAAGCAAGTTCGCGGTTCGCGCCTTCACTGACTCACTTCGAGCGGAAGAACCAGACCTGCGCGTGACGTCGATCTTCCCCGGCCGCACTGACACCGACATGCAACGTGAGGCCCGCGCCCAAGAGGGCGGCGACTACGAAGCCGACAAGTACCTGCGCCCGGATTCCGTGGCGACGGCCGTGGTCACCGCCGTGACCGCCACCCCGGAAGCCCACTTCACCGAAATCCAGGTCCGCCCGCGCTGAGGTACGTGAGGGGAACCCTGACGGACTCTGATTCCCTCAGGGTTCCCCTCACGGACAGCGTCAGGCGCGCAGCCGGGCGGCGGTGTCGGCTACCGACGCCTGGATTTCGCGACGGTCGACCCGCGTCGGTTCGGCGTCGGCGACAACCTGCTCCCCGGCGACCCACACATCCCGCACCCGGCGCGAACCGGCTGCCCACACGAGGTTCGCCAGCAACTGCTCGTCCGGCACGTCCAGACCGGCGGCGAAGGCCGGGTCGTCGAGGTCGACGTGCGCCAGGTCGGCCCAGCGGCCCGGCTCCAGCACACCGAGGTCGTGGCGGCCGAGCGCTTCGGCACCGCCGCGAGTGGCCATCAGGAACACGTCCTTCGCGGTCACCACGGTCGAATCGTCATTGGCCAACCGCGCCAACATCGCCGTCAACTGCAGCTCTTCCCACAGGTCGATGTCGTCGTTCGAGGCCGGACCGTCGGTGCCGAGCCCGATCGCGACGCCCGCGGCGCGCAAGTCCTTGATCCGCGCGATGCCGGAAGCCAGCTTCGCGTTCGAGCCGGGGCAATGCGCCATTCCGACCCCGCGCGCGGCGAAGATCGCGATGTCCTCGTCCGACAGGTGGATCGAGTGCGCGGCGAGCGTCCGCCCGTTGAACATGCCGAGCGAATCCAGCAGCTGCGGCACCGATCCGAACTCCTTGCGCTGCTCCAGATCCTCCGCCGCCGCCTCGGCGACGTGAATCTGCACCAGCGCACCCCGTGCGGCCGCGGATTCCGCGGTCGCGCGCAGCCCGTCCGGGTTCAGCATGTACGCCGAATGCGGCCCGTAACCCAGCTCGATCCGCTCCCCGGGACCGAACCGCAGCCCGTCGGCGTCGATCCAGCGGTCGATCGCCGCCAGCGTCGCGCGCCAGTCCAGTCCGGGCAGTTCGATCACCGGCGGCGCGACGAGCACCCGGCCGCCGGTCGTGAGCACCGCGTCGACGAGCTGCTCGCCTTCGAAATACATTTCCGCGCTGGTCGTCACGCCGTGCCGGAGCATTTCGACCGACCCGAGCAGCATGCCGGTGCGCACGTCGGTCGGTTTCAGCTTCGCCTCGGTCGGCCAGATGATCTCGCGCAGCCAGCGCAGCAGCGGCAGGTCGCCGCCCATCCCGCGCAGCAGCGTCATCGGGCTGTGCGCGTGCGAGTTCACCAAGCCGGGCAACAGGATTCCGGTCAGCCGGGTCTCCTCGCCGGCGAACTCCGGCGCACTGGAAGCCGGTCCGACGAACGAAATCCGGCCCTCGTCGTCGACATCCACGACGGCGTCGCGGAGCAGCGAGCAGGACGGGTCGGCGGGCAGAACTACCGGGGCATGGAATCGACGCGACATAACGAGATAGTACGGGCGTGCCAGTAGCGGTTAATCCACTACGCCGCTACGCCAAGCCCAAGCTGCGATTTCCACTCGGTTACGCGCGCCGACTTTGCCCTGCACCGAAGCCAAATGCGTCTTGACCGTCGAGAGCGACAGGAACAGCTCCGCGCCGATCTCGGTATTGGTGAGCCCGCGCGCAGCGGCCTTCACGACGTCCATCTCGCGCGCGGTCAGCGGTTCCGACGGCGCCGGGGCCTCGCGCTTGGCGATGGTTCCGCCGTCGAAATGCTTCAGCAGCCGCACGGTGATCTGCGGCGACACCAGCGCGTCGCCGCGCTCGGCCGCGCGCACCGCTTCGATCAGCAGCGCGGGACCGGCGTCCTTGAGCAGGAAGCCGCTCGCGCCGTTGCGCAGCGCGGTGTGCACGTATTCGTCCAGGTCGAAGGTGGTGACCACGACGACCTTCAGCGGGTCGGCGACGTCCGGCCCGGCCAGCTGCCGGGTGACCTCCAGCCCGTCGAGCCCCGGCATGCGGATGTCCAGCAGGCAGACGTCCGGGCGCAGTTCGCGCGCCTTCGAGACCGCGGAGATCCCGTCCGGCACGTCCGCGACCACCTCGATGTCGTCCTGGGCGTCCAGGATCATGCGGAAGCCCATCCGCACCATTTCCTGGTCGTCCGCGATCAGTACCCGGATCACCCGTCTGTCTCCCCGTTCGCCTCGAGCGGCAGCCACGCCTCGACCCGCCAGCCGCCATTCGGCTCGCGGCCTGCCGAAAGCCTGCCGTGCAGCAGCGCGACGCGTTCGCGCATGCCGACCAGACCGTATCCGCCCGACCCGCCCGCCGGACGATGAGTCTGCCCGCTGCCGTTGTCGGTCACCCGCAAGTGCAGTTCGCCGTTGACGACCTCGGCCAGCGCGAGCGCCTCAGTGGCGTCCGAGGCGTGCTTGCCGACGTTCGTGAGCGACTCCTGGACCAGCCGCAGCGCCGACCGGCCGACCTCGTGCGGCAGGTCCCGCGGAAGGTTGAGCTCCAGTTTCGTCGGCACGCCGTGGTTGCCCGCCTCGACGAGCCGGTGCAGGTCGGCGGCCAGATCGGTGGTCGCCTGCTCGTTGAACTCGCCCGAGCCGGCCTGCGCGTCGCCGCGCATGCTGCGGACCAGGCGGCGCATCGCGGCGAGCGCTTCGACGCCCGCGTTCTCGATCCGGCCCATCGCCTCCAGCGCGAGCTCCGGGTTCTTCTCCCCCATCATCCGCGCGGCCTGCGCCTGCACGACGATCCCGGTCACGTGGTGCGCGACCACGTCGTGCAGCTCCCTGGCCAGCGCCATCCGCTCGGACGTCTGCGCGTCGGTGACCGCCGATTTCACCACCTGCGCGCGCTCGGAATCGCGGGACCGCAGGTAGAGGCCGATCGCGATGGCGATGCCGAGCAGCAGGACCGCGACGGTGGCGAGCATCCCGAGCGACAGCGGATCGCTGATCAGCCGCCCCATGCTGTACTGGCTGAAGTTCAGGATCGCGCCGATCCCGACCACGCCGGACAGGACCACGATCCGCGGCCAGGCCCGGGCGAGCGGCACCGCCCGCACCACGTTCACGACCACGCCGAAGCCGGCCACGATCTGGGTCGGCGGGATGCCTGCCAGCAGCTGGTAGCCGTGGCTGGGATGCAGGAACGGCGTCGCGAGAGCGGACAGCAGCAGGATCCCGGCCACCACCAGGATCGCGTCGCGCGGACGGCGCGGCGACAGCGCGGTCACCGCGGCGGCGCCGATCGAGCAGGCCAGCAACGGGAACCCGCGGCTGCCGCTTTCGTAGGTGTAGCCGAATTCGACCAGCACGCCGATGCTGAGCATGCCGATCAACGGCCATTGCCCGCGCACCAGCTCGGTGAACCGGTGCATGTTTCGCAGGCGTTCCACTGTCGCCGGGTCCCGTTGGCGGCGCGGACGGCCGAGCACGCCGGTGACCACCGCCGCGAAGAGGCAGAGGAACCCGAAGAGCAACGACTGCGCGATGCTGCTGGCGTAGATCCGGCTGTTGTATTCGCGGCCGAACACCGCGGTGAGCGCGCCCAGCACCAGCGCGCTGATCACCGCGAACGCGACCCCGGGCCGGGCCCGGCGGGCGAGGAAGTAGACCATCTCGACGCCGGCCACGACCTCGGTGATGCTCAGGTTCGCCAGCACGCTGGAGTAGGCCGGGATGTTCAGGTAGCGGATGACGAAGGTGCAGAACATCAGCGTCAGCGCGCCTAACACCCCCGCGACCGCCGCGCGTTTGCGGGCGAAGAGCGCGCACGCCGCCATCGCGAAAATGCCGGGGAACAGGCCCAGGTCGACGAATCGCGGGCCGGTGTTGTCGAGCGCCGCGTTGGTCACGAACGCGAGGTCGAACGCCAGCGCGGCGAGCAACACGAGCACGGACATGTCGAGGCGGCGGGCGAATTCGGTCGCCCGCGCGACAAGCGTTTTCGACGGCGGGGAGTGCGGCACACCGTGACGGTAGATGATTCGCGCCCGTGCGCACCTTGGCCACGTGGTTCGTCGCCATCGGCCGATCGGCCGATGGCGGGCCCGCGGGTACCGGCCGTCTGCCCGAAGTGGACACCCGCTCGAATCCGCGAAGCTGCTTTCCGTCGCAGCCGAAGACGAATGACGGATACAGGGAGAGAGCTGGCGGATGACGAATCCACAGTGGAGCGCCGGACCGGTGTTGTCGGGGCGCGGGCTGGTGAAGCGCTACGGGCAGCAGCACGCGCTGGCCGGAATCGACATCGACGTCCAGCCGGGGGAAGCGATCGCCATCGTCGGCCCGTCCGGATCCGGCAAAACCTCGCTGCTGCACGTGCTGGCGGGCATCCTGCGGGCCGACAGCGGCGAGATCTGGTTGCAGGGACAGCGGATCGACCAGTTCGGCGAAAAGCGGCGCAGCGAACTGCGGCGCACCGAATTCGGTTTCGTCTTCCAGTCCGGAATGCTCGTGTCCGAGCTGACCGCGGAAGAGAATGTCGCACTTCCGTCGCTGCTGGCCGGCGGAACTCGTGGTGAAGCTATCGCGGCGGCGCGGGAATGGCTCGGCAAACTCGGGCTGGCCGGCAAGGAAGCCCGCCGTCCCGGTGAGCTTTCCGGCGGCGAGGCACAGCGCGTGGCGATCGCTCGCGCGCTCACTCACCGGCCGAAGGTGATCTTCGCCGACGAGCCGACTGGCGCCCTCGACACCCGCACCGGCCGCGAGACGATGGACGCGCTGCTGGCCGCCGCGCAGGCGTCCGGCGCCGCGGTGCTCGTGGTGACCCACGACCGGGAACTCGCCGAATCGATGCCGCGCACCGTGGCGATCCGCGACGGCCTGATCGCGACGAGGCTCGCGGCATGAACCCGTTCCAGCTCGCCCTTCGGGTGCTGCGCGGCGACCGGCGGACCCGCACCTCGGCGATCCTCACCGCGGTCGGCGTCGCCGTCGCGACCGGGCTCGTCCTGCTGCTGGCGACGCTGCCGTACGCCACGCAGGCGCGCGAGCAGCGGGCGCTGTGGCAGAGCAGCGGCCGCTACGACTCCGGCCAGCAGAACGCCCTGCTCGTCAACTCCTCCAAGGACTACTTCGACGGCAAGCAGGTCGCCCGCGTCGACATCGCGGTCACCGGCCCGACCGATTCGCTGCGACTGCCCCCGGGCATCCCGCAACTGCCCGGCCCCAGCGAGACGATCGTGTCGCCCGCGCTCGGGAAACTGCTCAACGCCACCCCGGCCGACCAGCTGGGGAACCGCTTCGGCAAGCCCGTCGCGGCGTTCGGCGACGAGGCGCTGCGGTACCCGGAACAGCTCGTCGCGCTCGTCGGGCACAGCACGCAGGAGATGCGGCCGTACGGGCACAAGGACCTGCCCGGCCAGGACGCGTTCCCGGCCGCGGCCTTCCCCGGGGGACAAGGACATCCGGACGGCCTGCTGACGGTGTTGTCCTGGGTCGGCATCATCGTGCTGCTCGTGCCGAGCCTGGTGCTGGTCGCGTCGTCGGCCCGGCTCACCGCCGCCCGCCGCGAACAACGGCTCGCCGCGATCCGCTTGGCCGGTGCGACTCCCGGCCAGGTGACCGCGATGGTCGCCGCCGAAACCGGGTTGTCCGCGGGCGTCGGCGCACTGCTCGGCCTGCTGCTGAGCCCGGCGCTGCGCGGCTTGGCCACCTTCGTGCCGTGGGACGGCGGGACCTGGCTGGCGTCGGACTTCGCGCTGCCGGTCGGGCTGACCGTGCTCGCCGTGCTGCTGGTCCCGGTGCTGGTCGTGCTCGCCGGGGTGCTCGGCCTGCGGCGAGTGGTGCGCACGCCGCTGTTCGCGAGCGGCGGGCACACCGTGAAACCGTTGCGCTGGTGGCGGTTGCTCGCGCTGCCCGCGGCCGGATTGTTCTTCTTCTACACCGTTTTCGGCGCGCGGGGCGGCGGCAGCAGCAACCTGGTGCTGTTCGGCCTGTTGCTGGTGGTCGGTTCGGCGATGGTGGTCGGACCGTGGGTGACCTCAGCGGTCGGCGGCACGTTCGTGCGGGCCTGGCGGCGGCCGTCGTCGCTGCTGGCCGGACGTCGGCTGCGCAATGACCCGAAGGGTTCTTACCGCGCTTCGGCGGGGATTGTGCTCGCGGTGTTCACCGGGTCGATGGCGCTCACCCTGCTGCCGTCGATCGAATCCCTCGCCGGCGGCGGACGTCAGTACGTGGACTCGGCGCTGTACGTCGATGTCACCGCGAACCGGGCTCCCGAGGCGACCGAGCGGACCAACGCGACGCTCGCGAAGGCCGGACTTTCCGAACGCGTCGTCCCGGTGGCCAGCGTCTACGTGATGCAGGGCGAGGGGAACTACCGGTCGATGCAGCGCGCATACGTCATGACCTGCGCCGACGCCGCGAAGCTGACCCGGCTCGGGATCACTCAGCAGGACTGCAAGCCCGGGGTCGGGCTGTACACGCCGTACCAGCTGGACACGAGCAACCTGCGAGTCGCGCGGTTCGGCGGCGAGGACAGCACAGGCACCCCGCTCGGCGCGGTCAAGACAGGCACGTTTCACCCGGAGAAGCACAACAGCTTCGGCGAATACGTGATTGACCCGTCCGCAGTGCCGGCCGGCGTCAAACCGAGCCAGGTCACCCTGGTCGTGCCGACCGCCGAAGCGAACCGCGAGATCGTGCGGACGGCGCTGGTGCCCAACGCGGTCGGGGAGGAAATCGGCAGCCGCGAGCAGCACCTCTACGGACAGCAAGTGCAGCTCAGCGACCTGCGGCGGGTCACCGTGATCGGCCTGATCGCGGCAGGCATCCTCGCCGGCTGCAGCGCCGCCGTCGCGACCGCAGGCTCGGTCATGGACCGTCGCCGGACATTCGGCGCCCTCATGGCAGCGGGCACACCGGTGCGGGTGCTCTCCCGGGCGTTGCGGATGGAAGCCGCGCTGCCCGCGTTGGTGGCGACCATCGGCGCAGGCGTGACCGGCGTCGTGGTTGGCCTCGGGTTGTTCATGGCAACGATGGAACGGGGGTCGGTCGTGTTCAGCCCGTGGATCGCCGCACCGGTGGTGCTCGGAATCGGGGTCGCACTCCTCGGCGCGTCGGTCTGCACGCCCGCACTGAAGCGGGTCCAGGCGGAACCACTGGCCGACGAATAGCTGGCGGCCGCCCCTCGTCGGGGGAGGGGCGGCACCGGGGGTGAAGGAAACGAAGAGCCGTTGCCGGGATGGGAACCCGGTGACGGCCCTTCGTCACTTCGCTCGCTTCGTCAGTACTGCTCGCTTCGCCGACTACGCCAGCCTCGGTTGCTTCACTGCTTCGTCAGCCCGGTCTGCTTCGCTGATCTCGCTCCATTCGCCAACGCGGCCCACTCCACCAGCCCTGGTTGCTCGGCCAACCTGCCCCCAATGCCACGTTGGGTGCGCTCAACGCACCGAACGCCACATTGGGTGCATCTCACGCACCCAATGCCACTGTGGTGCTCAAGCCCGAGATCAGCCCGAGATCAGCGCTTCTCGAAGATCAAGTCGTGCGAAACCCGCCCCTCCCGGTCCGCCCGCTGTTCGAACTTCGTGACCGGCCGCCATTCCGGCCGAGGCGCCCAGCCACCGGGCTCATCCGCGTACCGGTTCCGCAGCGCAGGCTCCGCCGAGCACACCTCGAGCATCTGCTCCGCGTAGTGCTCCCAGTCCGTCGCCATATGGAACGTCCCACCCGGCGCCAGCCGCGAAGCGATCAACGCCACGAACTCCGGCTGCACGATCCGCCGCTTGTGGTGGCGCTTCTTCGGCCACGGGTCCGGGAAGAACAACCGCACGCCGGACAGCGTGCCGGGCTCGACGTGCGACGTCAGCAGGACCACCGCGTCACCGTGCATCAGCCTCAGGTTCGTCACGCCGAGCTTCTCCGCGCGCAGCATCAACTGCCCGAGCCCGGGGTCGTACACCTCGGCGGCGACATAGTTCAGCTCCGGCGCGGCGGCGGCCAGCTGCGAGGTCGTCTCGCCCATTCCGGAGCCGATCTCCAGCATGACCGGCGCTTCCCTGCCGAACCATGCGGTGAAGTCGACCGGCCCGGAAGGCAGCTCCGACACCGTCCGGCCGAGTCGCGGCCAGTGTTCTTCCCAGGCTCGCTGCTGACCGACGGTCATCCGTCCGCCGCGTTTGACGTAGCTGACCACGCTGCGCAGCCGTGGCTGGTCCTCGTTTTCCACCCGGACAACATACGGGCGGGTCAGCGGACCGCTTCGAACTCCCCGAGCCGGGAGCGCAGTCCGGCCAGTCCGGCGACCGCCACCGGCTCCGGGGCGCGGGCGGAATGCGCGGGCAGCACGTCGATCCAGCCGTCGTGCCGGTCGGTGTTCAGCACGGTCGTCGGGATGGAATGACCGGACTTGCCGCGTTCGGACGGCATGAATTCCCAGTACCCGGATTCGCCGTCGGCCGCCCACGGCACGAACTCCCAGCCCATCCGCTTGCCGAGCAGTTGCGCCACCCGGTCCTCGATGCGGAAGCCGAGTTCGCGCGATTCGAGCCGCCCGCTCGCGACCGCGCGCAGCCACCAGGGCGCGGGCAGCGTTTCGTCGGTTCCGCTCACCCGCCGGTACAGCCCGAGCACCGCGTCCTCGGGGGCGCGGTGCACCCACGCCTGGCGCAGTTCGGCGGGCCGGGTCGCGGGCAGCGCGAACCGGGGCAGTTCGATCGCCTGGGACCATTCGAGGTCCAGCATCGGCTCGAGCCGGGGGGTCGGTACCGCAGCGTCGCGGGAAACGAATTCCTGATCAACGTCCACCGTCACGGTTCACCTCCGGAGAGCTGAGACGGGGCTCCGCGTTGAATATCCGTGGTTTTCCGACAGTATGTCCGCTCCCTGTGAGAGAAGCCACACCGGTTTACGTGAATTTAATCCGATTGCCCGCCGCGCAATCGGGAATGTGCACGTGCAGGTCAGGCGTCCCGCCGATTCGCGGTCGCCACGCCCGCGGCGAACAACACCACGCTGATCGCCGCGAAATACGCGAGATAACCCCACGGCCCGAAAGGCGGCGACAGTTTCAGCGTCGTCCTGGCGAAATCGCCACCGGCGAACTGCGAAGCGGCGTAGAACGGCATCCACTGGTAGAGATCGCTGCCGATCTTGGGAATCAGCAGCACCAGGCCCTCGACCAGCTGCGTCCACACGAGCACGATCGCCAGCGTCAGCGCGGAACTGCGCAGCAGCAGGCCGACGCCGACCCCGAGCAGGCCGGCCAGCGCGAAGGTCAGGATCTGGCCGAACACGATCCGCCAGTCCGCTCCGGAGTGCAGGCCGAGGTCCGCGTCCGGCCGCACGAGGTGCGCCATTCCCCACGAGCCGACGCCGGCGAGCAGGCCCAGCACCGCGCAGGCCGCGAACACCACGGCGCCCTTGGCGAGCAGCGCGGGCGTCCGCGTCGGCACCGCTTGGAAAGTCAACCGCAGCGTGCCCCAGCTGAAGTCCGCGGTCGCGGCGAGCACCGCCAGCACCAGCGCGACCGTGCGGCCGGTGCTCGTGGCGAGCTGGGTGTTGCTCACGTCCGCGGTGATTTCCGCCCCGGAAAGCCCGAGGAACAACGCGGTGAACGCGATCGGCGCGGCCACCGCGATCAGCGCGCACCACCACGGCGCGCGAGTGCTGAAAAGCTTGATCCGTTCCGCCCGCAGCAGATTCACCGCGCACCTCCACTGGTGAATTCGGCCGCCTGGCCGGTCAATTCGAGGTAGGCGTGTTCGAGCGAACCGGCCAGCGGGCTCAGCTCGTGCAGCGTGGCGCGCGCGGCGTAGGCGAGTTCGCCGATCGCGTCACTGTCCATTTCGGACACAAGGAACGCACCGGAATCCTCGGTGAAAACCGCGCGTGCTTCGGTGAGCGCTTTCCGCAGCGCGTCGGCGTGCGGCGTGCGCACCCGGACCCCGCGCGAACCGGCGCGGGCCACGAAATCGGCCATGGTGCCCTGATAGATGAGCTGGCCGCGGCCGATCACCACGAGATCCTGCGCGGTCTGCTCCATCTCCGGCAGCAGGTGGCTCGACACGAACACCGTGCGGCCTTCCGCGGCGAGCCCGTGCAGCAGCTGGCGCACCCAGTGCACGCCTTCGGGGTCGAGGCCGTTCACCGGTTCGTCGAACAACAGCACGCGCGGGTCGCCGAGCAGCGCGCTCGCGATCCCGAGCCGCTGCAGCATGCCGAGCGAGAACGTGCCCGCCCGCTTGCGAGCCACCGCCGACAGCCCGACGAGATCCAGCACCTCGTCGGCGCGCCGGTCCGGCAGCCCGTTCGTCGCGGCGAGGAACCGCAGGTGCTGGCGGGCGGTGCGGCCCGGATGCCGCCACGTCGCGTCGAGCAGCGCGCCGACCGTGCGCAGCGGATCGGACAGCTGCCGGTACGGCTTTCCCTCGATGTGCGCGGTGCCCGCGGTGGGCGCGTCGAGCCCGAGCAGCAGCCGCATCGTGGTGGATTTGCCCGCCCCGTTCGGGCCGAGGAACCCGGTGACGCGACCGGCTTCCGCGGTGAACGTCAGGTCCCGCACCGCGACGGTGTCGCCATAGGACTTGGTGAGTCCAGTCGCTTGGAGCACGCCGTCCCCCTTCTCGTGGACCCGAACTCTACCGAAACGAAAAGATCCGGGCCGCCCCCCGAAAGGCGACCCGGATCTTGTTCCCCTTTTCCCCTTTTTCCCCTTGTTCGGCTGGCCCGGCCCCCGCCTGACTCGTCCGAACGCCCCTGTGGGTCTTTACGCGTCGCGCTTCTTCGCGACGCCGATCGCGATGGCCAGCAGCACCACGGCCACGCCGGCGAAGTAGGCCAGCGAGCCCCACTGCGACAGGACCGCGTCCGGCAGGCCCGGTCCTCGCGAGGAAGCCGAACCGCCGAGGAAGCGCTCCGCGACGTTGAACGGCAGCCACTGGTGGATCTTCGCGCCGACGGTCGGGATCAGCTGCACGAGGTTTTCCACCGCCAGCACGTAGATCAGCAGCAGCGAGAGCGCGCCGGCGCTGTGCCGGATCAGGGTGCCGACCGCCACCGCGATGACCGCGGCGAAAGCGAACACCACCCCGACGCCGGCGACGTTGATCCAGTCCGCGGAGGTGTGCAGCGCCACCGAGTCCGACGGGCGGATCGCGTAGCCCAGCGCCCACGCGCCGAAGGCGGCGACCTCGCCGATCACGAACGACAGCAGCGCGACGACGGTGGCCTTGGCGACGAGCACCGAACCCCGGTGCGGCACCGCCTGGAACGTGGTGCGGATCGTGCCGAAGCGGTATTCGGTGGTCACCGAAAGCGCCGCCAGCACCATGATCACCGCGATGCCGAACTGGTGTCCGGCCTGGGTGTTGGCGACCGAGATCTCCTCCCCGCTCGGCAGGGCGGAGGCCATGAGGCCGGCGAATCCGACGGTGAGGGCCAGTGCGATGAGGGCGCACCACCACGGCGACCGGGTGGTGAGGAGCTTGATGCGTTCGACCGCGAGCAAAGTCATGAGTTTTCTCTTCCCAACGAGAGTGTGGTCAGCGGATGGCCGCGGCCTGCTGCGCCTCTGCCTCGAGCCCGGTGTGGTACTCGACGGAGTCGCCGGTGATCTGCATGAAGGCCTGCTCGAGCGAGCCGGTCTGCGGGCTCAGCTCGTGCAGCACGAGGCTCGCCGAAGCGGCGATCTCGCCGATCTTCGCACTGTCCATTCCGGACACAATGAGCGCTTCGCCGGAATCGGTCACCTGCGCGCTGGCGGAGATCAGCTGCTGGCGCAGCGCCGGAAGCTGCGGCGAGCGCACCTTCACGGTGTTCTCCGCGGCCCGCGCCACGAACTCTTCAGTGGTGGACTGCGAGATCAGCTGGCCCTTGCCGATGACCACGAGATCGGTCGCGGTGAGCGCCATCTCCGAGAGCAGGTGGCTCGACACGAACACGGTCCGGCCTTCGGCGGCGAGGCGCTGCATGAACTTCCGGATCCAGAGGATGCCCTCCGGGTCGAGGCCGTTCACCGGCTCGTCGAACAGCAGCACCTCCGGGTCGCCGAGCAGCGCGGCGGCGATCCCCAGCCGCTGCGACATGCCGAGCGAGAACCCGCCCGCCCGCTTGCCCGCGACGCTGGTGAGGCCGACGGTGTCGAGCACCTCGTCCACCCGCGCCGCCGGGATCCGGTTGGACCGGGCCATCCACTGCAGGTGCGCGCGGGCCGAGCGGTTGGGGTGCACCCATTTCGCGTCGAGCAGCGCGCCGACCGTGCGCAGCGGTTCCTTCAGGTCGTGATACAGCTTCCCGCCGATCCGGACCTGGCCCCCGGTGGGGTTGTCCAGGCCGAGGATCATGCGCATGGTCGTGGACTTGCCTGCGCCGTTCGGGCCGAGGAATCCGGTGACTTTCCCCGCTGCCACGCTGAACGACAGGTTGTTCACCGCGAGCGTGTTCCCGTAACGCTTGGTGAGACCTGTTGCCTCGATCATCCCCTGCTCCCTCTACGGCGGTGCTGACGGAATTCATCCTGTCTCAGCTCGGCCGTTTTCGCGTCATCCCGTGGACCGAACCGGCTACCCGACCTGAGTAGTACTCAATCGTGTCGCAGGGTTGAGCGCGATGGGGGATGTCCCTGAGCCGACCCTGAACTTTGCCTCATACGCGAGGACCCCGCTACGAAATCCGCAGCGGGGTCCGGTGTGGACAGTGTCCGAATCGGACGCTTCAGCCGATCCCCGGCCGGGCGAGCCCGGTCTCGTACGCGAGGACGACCGCCTGTACCCGGTCGCGCAGGTCGAGCTTGGACAGGATCCGCCCCACGTGTGTTTTCACCGTAGCCTCGGAAAGGAACAACGTCTCGGCGATTTCGATGTTCGACATGCCTTTCGCGATCAGCACGAGCACTTCGCGTTCGCGGTCGGTCAGCACGTCGAGTTCGGCCGGGTCGCGCATTTCCGCGCCGCCGGAGCCGACGAACCGGTCGAGCAGCCGGCGCGTGACCGAGGGCGACATCACCGCGTCGCCGTCGGCGACCGAACGCAGCGCGGACACCAGGTAGTCCGGCTGGGTGTCCTTGAGCAGGAAGCCGGACGCGCCGCCCTGCAGCGCGGCGTAGACGTACTCGTCGAGGTCGAAGGTGGTCATCACGAGCACCCGCGCGGTGCCCGCCGCGACGATCTGTTTCGTCGCCTCGACGCCGTCGAGCACCGGCATCCGCACGTCCATCAGCACGACGTCGGGCCGCAGTTCCGCGGCCATCCGCACGGCTTGCGCGCCGTCGCCCGCCTCCCCGACCACGTCGATGTCGGCCTGCGCGCCCAGCACCATCCGGAACCCGACGCGCATCAGTTCCTGGTCGTCGACGACCACCACTCGGATCACGAGTTCAACCTAACCGGCAGCACCGCTCGCACCTGCCAGCCACCGCCGGCGGCGGGGCCCACCTCCAGTGTTCCGCCGTACACGTTCGCCCGCTCCCGCATCCCGATCAGCCCGTTCCCGCCCGCTACCGACAGCCGCGGCACCGGTTGCCGGGCCGCCGCCCCCGTCGACCCGGCCGCGGGAGTTCCGCCCGCGCCGACCTGCTCCAGCCGCCGAGCCCGTCCCGCGCCGTCGTCGCGCACGAGGACCTCGACCTGGTCGCCGGTCCGTTGCACCCGCACCGCGGCGCTGGCCCCGGCACCGGCGTGCTTGAGCGTGTTGGTGAGCGATTCCTGGACGATCCGGTAGATCCCGAGCGACACCCCGGCGGGCAGTTCGTCCAGTCCGTCGCCGAGGACGAGGTCCACCGGGACGCCCGCGGCGCGCATCCGCTCGGCGAGGTCGCCCAGCGCGGTCGCGTCCGGCTGCGGCACCCGCGGTTCGCCGTCGCCGTGGTCGTTGCGCAGCACGTCGAGCAGCCGGCGCAGTTCGCCGAGCGCGCCGCGGCCGGTTTCGGAGATCGTCCCCAGCGCGCGTCCGGCCAGCTCCGGATTGGACTTCAGGGCGAGCGCCGCGCCGTCGGCCTGCACGACCATCACGCTCACCGAATGCGCCACCACGTCGTGCAGTTCCCTGGCGATCCGGCCGCGCTCCTCAGCCACCGCGATGCGCGCGGCCTGGTCGCGTTCGGTCTCCAGCAGGTGCAGCCGGGCCTCCAGTTCGCGCTGGTAGGCGCGGCGGGCGTACATGAACTCGCCGAGCAGCCAGCAGAAGGCGATGGTGACGGCGCTGAACACCAACTGGGCCGCCATCGACGGCTCGGGTTTGACGATCGCGGTGACGACCATGGCCACCACGAACGCACCGCCGTAGAGCAGTCCTTGCTTGCGTCCGACGTAGACCTGGACCGAGTAGAGGCTGATCGCGAGCGCGGCCAGGCCGGAAACCCCGAGGTCCAGCGCGCTGTGCGCGTACGAAATGACGTACACGATGTACGCGGCGAGCACCGGCCGTTTGCGGCGGAAGACCAGCGGCGCGACCACCGCGAGGTCGATCGGGATCGCGACGAACCAATCCGGGCCGGGCAGCGCGGGGTCGATGCCGCCGGTGGCGAACACCAGGATGTCGAACGCGGCGAGGAACAGCGCGAGCAGCGAGTCGCCCACCATCGGGTGGGCACGCATCCAGAGGCTGAGCCGTCGCACGACTCAACAGTAGGTCGCGCGGCCGGCGGGCGCGTCGGTCGCGGGTAGCACCTTCGGTGCGACCGAAGGATGACCGGCATGCGACGATTCCCGCACGGGGGAGCGAACGAGCCGGAAGGGGGGCCGGGGCGGTGACGGCAGCGGCGGAACGGGGGCGGCTCGCCGGCCCACTGTCCGCGTCGGTGGCGGAGCTGTGCCACCGGCTGCGGTCCCAGGTGTCCCCGCGCACGGCCGCCGGGTTCGCCGAGGTGCTGCGCCGGCTGGGCGCGCCGCTGCAGGTGGCGGTCGCCGGGCGGATCAAATCGGGCAAGTCGACGCTGGTCAACGCGCTGATCGGACGGCTCGTCGCGCCCACCGACGTCGGCGAGTGCACCCGGCTGGTCACGCGGTTCCAGTACGGCACCGTCGACCGGGTCGAGGTGGTGTTCCTCGACGGCCGCAAGCAGGTGCTGCCGTTCGCCGCCGACGGATCGATCCCGGCTGAGCTGGGCGTCGACATCTCCGAGGTGTCGCACCTCGAGGCGTACCTGACCAACGCGGTGCTGCAGGACATGACGGTGATCGACACCCCGGGTCTCGGCTCGCTCGACGCGGCGTCGGTGTCGCGGACCGAGCAGCTGCTGGGCGCGGCCGAGCAGGACGAGGGTTCCGACGACCTCGACGACACCTCGCGCAACGCCGTCGCGGGCGCGGAAGCCGTGCTCTACGTGGTGACCCAGGGCGTGCGCGCGGACGATCAGCAGGCGCTGGCCGCGTTCACCGCCGCGACCGCGAGCCGCGAGGCGGGGCCGGTCAACGCGATCGCGGTGTTGAACAAGGCGGACACGGTCGTCGCGGAATCTGTCGAAGGCTCCGGCGGAGACGTTTGGAAGGCGGCGCAACTGCTCGCCGAGAAACAGGCCTCGACGCTGAAGCCGCGCGTCGCGGACGTGCTGCCGGTGATCGGCCTGATCGCCGAATCGGCCGAGTCCGGCGGGTTCACCTCCGCGGACGCCGAAGCGCTCGGCCAGCTCGCCGCGCTCGACGACGACATCCTCGAAACGATGCTCATCGCGGCCGACATCTTCACCAGCTGGGAGTGCGACATCCCGACCGGGATTCGGTTGCGGTTGCTGGAGAAGCTCGATCTCTTCGGAATCCGCTGCGCGGTCGAGAAGATCCGCGCGGAACCGGAGATCACCGCGGGAGCGTTGCGCCGCAAGCTTCTCGACATCTCCGGACTCGACGCGGTCCGCCGCCGTCTGTCCATCGTCTTCGCCGCACGCGCGGACGGGATCAAGGCCGCGGCCGCGCTCGCGTCGGTGACCGCACTGGCGCACACGTCCGGCGACCCGGGCGAACGCCAGCGCGTGCACGACGCGATCGAGGTGCTGCTGGCCCGTCCGGAAGCGCATCAGCTGCGGTTGCTGGAGGCATTGACGCTCGTCGCGTCGGGGGCGGTCGAGATGCCGGAAGACCTGGCGGAAGAGGTGCTTCGGGTCGGCAGCAACGCCGACATCGGCGCACAGCTCGGCCTTCCCGGCGCCCCGCGGCCGGAACTGGCGGCGCACGCGCTGGAACGCGCTGGCTGGTGGCGTTCTTTCGCGTCTTTCGGCGCGACTCCGGCGCAAAGCCGCGTGGCCCACGTCGTGCACCGCGCCTATTTCCTGATCTGGCAACAGATTCGCGAACAGTAAACAACTCGCCCGCGACGCGTAGGCTGAATGTCGTGCGGCTGGAGGACACCACCTCGTGGCGGGTGAACTGGGGGAGCGACCACGACGTCGACGTGGCGTTGTTCCTCCGGGACGTACTCGCGCTCTCGATCGCCGACGGTCAGCTGCTCCCGCCGGTGGAGCCAGCGGTCCCCGTGCACGTCCCGCCCGCCCTCGACCGCGCGGCGGTGCAAGTGCAGTGGGAACCGTGGTGGAACGGCCTGCTGACCTTCCTGCGCGACCGCGGTTCGGCGCGCACCCGCCGGAAAAGCCCTGCTCCCGGCGACGGTTCGGCGATCGACCTCGCGGCACAGCACTTCGCCCCGGCCGCCGCTGAACACTTCGCCGCGGCCCGCCGCCCGGTCTCGTCCGGCTTCCACCGCCGCCAAATCCTCGCCGGCGAACGCCTGGGCCGCCTCGTCCGCGAAACCGAAGTCGAGCTGGGCCGCCGCGCCCGGCCGTTCCGGCTGTCGGTACTGGAGATCCCGGTCGCGGGCCGGGTGTGGCTGCGGACTGCGGAGCACCAGCTGCTGGTCTCGTCCCAGCTGGCGGCCGACGTCCCCGCGCTCGACCAGGCCATGCGCTCGCTGATCCGCGAACTCGCCTGAACCCGCGGTGCCCCCAATATGGCGTTGGGTGCGTTAGACGCACCCAATGTGGCGTTCGGTGCGTCCCGTGCACCCAATGCCACATTGGGGCGTTCGACCAGGCCGGACATTCATAAACCGAGCGCGCGGTCTACTATTGGCCACCATGGAGACAACGGTCGACGAACCGGCATGGGTGCGCCGCGGGTCCTGGCTGGCCTGCCCGGTCGGCGGGGCGCTGCTCGGCTGGGGCGTCCAGGCGCTCGCCGCCTGGATCGCGTCGCTGCCGTGGTTCCCGGTGCAGGGCCCGTTCCGGCTGCTGCACCAGATCCCGCAGCCGTGGCGGCTGATCGGCGCGGTCGCCGTCGGCGTGCTGCTCGGGGTGGCGTTCGCCTGGTTTTGGGCGTGGGACCGGCTGATCGTCACGGTTTCCGCAACCCGCGTCACGCTCGAACGACGCGAACGGCGCCGGCGCATCGACACTCCTCTCACCGCGGTGTTCTTCGACGACGGCAAGCTCGTGCTGCTCGGCGAGAACGACCGGGAAGTGGCCAAGGAGAAGACGGACCTCTCCCGGCGGCAACTGGCCGAAGCGTTTACCGCGCACGGCCGCCCGTGGCTCGACGAACCGCCGCCTGAGCGATGATGTCCCAGTGGTGAGGACGGTCGATCCCGAGAAGCACGCGGCGAAACGGCGCGCGATTCTCGACGCGGCAGCCGAGTGCTTCGCCCGCGACGGCTTCGAAAAGACCTCCACCGCGGACATCTGCCGCGCCGCCGGGATCAGCTCCGGCAGCCTGTTCCACTACTTCCCCAGCAAGCGCGCGGTCTTCGTCGGCATCTTCGAGGCGGACACCGCCGAGAACGAGGAATTGCTCGCCACCGCGGTGGAAATGGCCGACCCGTGGGAAGGCGTGCTCGCCGTGGTCGCGCGGATGACGTCGGCGATCGTCCTGCCTGGCGTGGTGCGGCTGATCCTTGAAGCAGCCGCACAGGCCGCGCGCGATCCGGAGTTCAACGAGCTGATCCGCAGCAACGACGATCTCATGCGCGTCGGCCTCGCGGGCTTGGTCGAACGCGGCGTCCGGACCGGCCGCTTCTCCCCCATGCTGTCCCCGGCCGACGCGGGAAACTGGATCGTTGCGCTCGTCGACGCCTTGTTGTCCCGCGCGAGCCTCGATCCCGACCTGGACGTCGAGCACGAGCAAGCGGTGCTGCGGCAGTTGCTGACGCGGATTCTCGGCCCGTCTGAGTGATCCGCCCCCGCCGCGCGCCGGGGTGCCGCAAACTGGTGGAATCACCGGGACGGCCAGTGGAGGGTCTTGATGGCGTGGTTCGGCCACGAGGAAGCAGCCGACGCGGCCGAAGCGCCGACCGGCGAGATCAGCGCGGACGCCCTCGCTCGGATCATCGCCGAAGCGGACGGAACCGACGACGCGGCGGATGCGTCGGATCCCGATGTGGACCTCGTAGCTGCCCCGGGTGACCTCGAACGCGCGCTTTCCGACCGGCAGGCGCTCATCCAACTCTGCCTGTACGCGCTGGACCGCGCCCGCAGCAGCGGTGTCGTGGAACGGCTCGAACATGGGCTCGCCGACATCGGCGTCACCGCTTTGCGTGCCGAAGGCGAACGGTTCGACCCGGCGCGCCACGAGGCGGGCGGTGCCGTGCCCACCGACGATCCGGAGCTGGAAGGCGTCGTCGCGGAGACCGAGGTCGTCGGGTTCGCTGACCAGGAACGGCTGTTGCGCGCGCCGATCGTCACCGTCTACGCGAAGCGGGCGCAGTGACCGCACCGACGCTTCCCGCTCAAGTCCAGGCCGCTCGCGAACAGCTGCTCGGCGTCGTCCGCGAGGCTGATCCACAGGCTGCTAAGTGGGTCGAGGACCAGCGCAAGGCCCGCTCCGAGAAACCGTCCGTGGTGGTCGTCGGCGAGACGAACCGCGGGAAGAGTTCGCTGGTCAACGCCCTGCTCGCGACCCCGGGACTGTCCCCTGTGGACGCTGACGTGGCCACCGCGACCTACCTCGTTTTCGAGCACGCGCAGCAGTGGGGCGCGCAGGCCTGCTACCCCGGTCAGCTGGCTTCGGTGCCGTTCGACCTGACACAGCTGGTCGACTGGGTGTCCGCCGCGCACGAGCTGCCGCCGGGACAGCTGCCGCCGCGCTACGTCGAGGTCTCCGGCCCGGTCCCGCTGCTGGAACGGCTGACCCTGGTCGACACCCCGGGCGTCGGCGGGCTCGATTCGCTGCACGGCGAGCTGGCCAAGGAGGCCGCCGCGGGCGCGACCGCGCTGGTGTTCGTGGTCGACGCGTCGGCCCCGTTCACCTCGACTGAGCTGCAGTTTTTGCGCGAGGTCGCGGACCGCGTCGAGACGGTTGTCTTCGTACTGGCCAAAACCGACGCGTTCCGCGGCTGGCGCGAGATCCTGGAAGCCGACCGGCAACTGCTCGCCGAACACGCGCCGCGGTTCGCCGACGCGGTCTTCCATCCGGTGTCGGCGCGCGTGTTCGAGACCGCCGCGAAGGCGCCGAACGAGCAGGTCGCCGCCATGCTGCGGGAGAAGTCCGGCATCGCGGCGGTGCAGGTAGCGCTGCAGGAACTGCTGGTCGGCCGGTCGATGATGCTCAAGGAAGCCAACACGCTCCGCTCGCTGTCGAGCGCGCTGGCCGGGATCAAAGCGAAGCTGCAAGCGGAAAGCCGTGCCCTGTCGGCAGGCGAAGCGGAAGCCGAACAACTCCGCGCCCGCCGCGACGATCTTCAGTCCCAGCGCCGCACTTCCACCCGCGGCTGGCAGTTGCGGTTGCGCGGCGAAATCCAGCGCACGCGGGTCGAGGTCGGCCACGAGAGCAGCCGGGAAATGCGCGAGGCACAGGCGCATTTCCGCCAACGCATCGACGGGGCGAAGCGCGACGACCTGGCCGCGCTGCCGCAGGAAGTGGACATCGCGCTGCAGACCGCGTCGCAGCGAGTGTCGATGCAGCTGTCGCAACGCCTGAACCAGGTCACGAACACCGCCCTGTCGGAGCTGTTCTCGGCTGAGGAACTCGACGTGATCCGCGCCCAGTTCGCCCGCGCCGGCGGCCCGCCGGTCGTACTGCGCCCGCCGGACAAGAAGCCGCCGACGGCCGAAGACAAACTGCTGGTGTTCATGGGCATTTCCGGCGGCGTCGGCGCGGGAAAGATCGCCGCCCTGCCGCTGGCCGGCGTGGCGATCCTCAACCCGGTAGTGCTCCCCGCGACGATCGTGATCGGCCTCGGCGCGGGCTGGTGGATGGCGCGCACTCGCAAGCACGCCTCGGACAAACAGCATCTGAAGCAATGGCTGGTCGAAGCCATCGCCGACGCCCGCTCGACGCTCGACCAGCTGATCGCCGAACAACTCATCGAGGCCGAACAGCAGCTGTCGCTCGCCCTGGACGAGGCACTCAGCCGACGCATCGACGCGATCGAGGCGGAGCTGAAGGAGGTGGACCAGACGATCAAGATGAGCGCGCAGGAGCGGGCGAAGAAGATCGCGATCGTCTCGAAGCGCCTGAAGGACGTGACCGAGAGCCACACCAGGGCCGAGACTCTGCTTTCTCGCATTCGCACGGTCCGCGATCGGGCATGATCAGCCGGTGACGTACGGACCCGGATCTCCGCCGCCTGGACCGCAACCGCCGCAATGGGGCGCGCCACCCGCTGGCCCGCCCCAGTGGGGAGCACCGCCAGCCCCGCAATGGGGCGGCCCGCCCCCGGTGAACCCGAGCGGACCCGCGCCGCAGTGGCAACCGCCGCAACCGCCGAAGAAGCACCGTCGCGTCGGATTGATCATCGGGATCTGCCTCGGTGCCGTGGTGCTGCTCGGCGGCGGCGGTTTCGCGATCTTCGTCATCGCGACCGACGACAGCGTCGAAGTGCACCGTCCGGCAGGCGGCCCCGAGGTCGTCGTCCGGGCCTACGTTGACGCGGTCAACCGGCGCGACCCGATCGGCCTGCAGAACGTCGACTGCCACGCCTCCACCGAGTACCCTGCGACGCGGTCGGTCGAGCGCTTCGCCAAGGACAACGTCTCGATGCGCGTCGGCAAGCCGACCACCGGCCCCGGCGACGGCGCGTTCTTCGAGGTCGAGGTCAGTCGCGACGCGCATCCGCCGACGACCACCCGGCTCGATCTGAACCGCGAGGAAGCGGGGACCTGGTGCGTCTTCGTCACCGGCTCCGGGCTTCCGGTCAACTTGCCGCCGTGAGCAGGTGATCGGCTTGTGGACGGGAACCGAACCGGCCTAACGTGAGTCATACCGAGCGAAACCAGCGGCAGACCCGGCGTAATAAGGGGGACCAACCCATGTGGGTCGACGAGAGCGGCGGCACTGACGCGACCGGCCACGAGGCCTTGGCCGTCCACGTCGACGGCCAGGAGTACCAGGCCGAGGTCAACTACGACACCGACCACGACGGGGTCGCCGACACCGCGGTCGTCGAGCACGACGACGGCACCGCGCAGGCGTTCGCCGACACCGACCACGACGGCGTCGCCGACCACTACGCGGTGCTCGACTCGACCGGGCACGTCGTGGACCAGGCGGTTTACGACGAGAAGACCGGCAGCTGGGTCGAATCCGGCCACGGCCAGTCCGGCTCGGACGGCACCGACACGCACTCGCAGGACACCTCGACCACCGGGCACATCCACGCCGACCTGCCGGACGGCAACGTCGACGCCGGGGTCGCCACCATCGACACCGACCACGACGGGCACAACGACACCGCGGTCGTCGAGACCAAGTCCGGCGGCACCATCGCCTTCACCGACACCAACGGCGACGGCCAGGCCGACGTCGCGGTGCAGGTCGGCGCGGACGGTTCCACCCACACCTTCGAGCACACCGGCCAGGGCCAGTGGACCGAGACCGACGGCGCGAACCACGCACTCGACTCGGCCGCCGCGGTCGACCCGGGCAGCGATTCGGCCTGGGGCGGCGAGGGCGCGCAGCTGCTCAGCGGCGTCGCGAAGATCGACAGCGGAACCGGGCAGTGGATCAGCCCCAACTGAGCCTTCGGTAACTGACGTCACACGAACGGGTCCGGCCGCGCGCCGGGCCCGTTTCGTCGTCTCCGGGACGCCAAGGCCCCACGCCGTCCGCCCGCGTCCGGCGAACCGGCGCCCGGGGAGTGTCCGGCAGCGTCCTGGCGAAGATCAGGACTGATCAGCCCAGCTCCGGCATCCGGCACGAATGCGACGCGGGCCACGCGGAAAGATTTTCGCCGCTGGCCCGTTCCGGTGAAACTGAATCGATTCCCTTATCGTTCTTGTGAGAGAACCGACAGGTCAGCTCTCGGTTACCTGCCGTCCATCCGGCTACAGTCGGGGAATCCCAAAACCCGCACACCGGTCTTCCGCCGGTGTGCGAAGCCATTCGGTCGCCGGCAACGAAGCCCGCACCAAGAACACTGTCGTTCGCGGTGTGGGCTCTTTTGTCGTCGGAAGTCAGGAGTAGAGATGACCGCAGTCGCCATCCCCGGACTGGACAAAGCGCCGACGACGCACAGTGGCGTGCTGTCCTGGGTCCGGGAGGTCGCCGAGCTGACCACCCCGGACCGCGTGGTGTGGGTCGACGGGTCTGACGAGGAAGCCGCCCGGATCAACCAGGAGCTGGTCGACGCCGGCACCTTCGTGAAGCTGGACGCGAAGCCGAACTCCTACTGGGCCACCTCGGACCCCGACGACGTCGCGCGGGTCGAGAACCGCACCTTCATCTGTTCGAAGGAAGAGAAGGACGCGGGCCCGACGAACAACTGGGTGGCCCCGGCCGAGATGAAGGCCACCATGACGGAGCTGTACCGCGGCTGCATGACCGGCCGCACGATGTACGTCATTCCGTTCTGCATGGGCCCGCTCGGCGACGAAAACCCCAAGCTGGGCATCGAAATCACCGACTTCGCCTACGTCGTCGCGTCGATGCGCGTGATGACCCGCGCCGGCAAGGCCGCGCTGGACAAGTTCATCGCGCCGGACGGCTCGGAGCGCGAGTTCGTGCCCGCGCTGCACTCGGTCGGCAAGCCGCTGGCCGCGGGCGAGCAGGACGTCGCCTGGCCGTGCAGCGAGACCAAGTACATCTCGCACTTCCCGGAGGAGCGGCTGATCTGGAGCTACGGCTCTGGCTACGGCGGCAACTCGTTGCTGGGCAAGAAGTGCTACTCGCTGCGCATCGGCTCGGTCATCGCCCGGGACGAGGGCTGGCTCGCCGAGCACATGCTGATCCTCAAGCTGATCTCGCCCGAGGACAAGGTCCACTACGTCGCGGCGGCGTTCCCGAGCGCCTGCGGCAAGACCAACCTCGCCATGCTGCAGCCGACCATCCCGGGCTGGCGCGCGGAGACCCTCGGCGACGACATCGCGTGGATGCGCTTCGGCGAGGACGGCCGCCTGTACGCGGTGAACCCGGAGTTCGGCTTCTTCGGCGTCGCGCCGGGCACCGACAACCACACGAACCCGAACGCCATGCGCACGATCGAGAAGGGCAACACGGTCTTCACGAACGTGGCGCTCACCGACGACGGCGACGTGTGGTGGGAGGGCATGGAGAACAAGCCCGCGCACGCCACCTCGTGGAAGCACCAGGACTGGACGCCCGACTCCGAGGAGAAGGCCGCCCACCCGAACTCGCGCTACTGCGTGCCGATGTCGCAGTGCCCGATCCTCGCGCCGGAGTGGGACGACCCCAAGGGCGTGCCGATCTCGGCGATCCTGTTCGGCGGCCGCCGCAAGACGACGGTGCCGCTGGTGAACCAGGCCCGCGACTGGCAGCACGGCGTGTTCATGGGCGCCACCATGTCGTCGGAGACCACCGCCGCGGCGGTCGGCGCGGTCGGCAACGTGCGCCGCGACCCGATGGCGATGCTGCCGTTCCTCGGCTACCACGCCGGCGACTACTTCAACCACTGGCTGAACCTGGGCAAGAACGCCGACGCGAACAAGCTGCCGAAGATCTTCTACGTCAACTGGTTCCGCCGCGGCGACGACGGCCGTTTCCTGTGGCCGGGCTTCAGCGAGAACTCGCGCGTGCTCAAGTGGGTGCTCGAGCGCGTCGAGGGCAAGGGCAACGCGGTCGAGACCCCGATCGGCTTCGTGCCGAACGCCGAGGACCTCCACCTCGACGGCCTGTCCGAGCCGGTCGAGGACATCCAGGCCGCGCTGGAGGTGCGCAACGAGGAGTGGCGCGCGGAGCTGCCGCTCATCGAGGAGTGGTTCGCGAAGATCGGCGAGGTGCCGTCCTCGCTGCGCGACGAGCTCGACGCGCTGGCCCAGCGCCTCGGCTGAGCTGCCAAGCCAAGGTCCGTGAAGGGCTCCTTGAGGGAATCAGATTCCCTCAAGGAGCCCTTCACTGCGTTGGGGAGGGCGGTAGCGTGGGCCGCATGGTGTCTACTGGGGACAGGCCGTTCCGGTTCGGCGTGAACATGGTGCTGCCGGGCTCGCGCGACGAGTGGATCGCGAAGTGCCGCCGGGTCGAAGAACTCGGCTACGACGTGCTGAGCGTGGCCGATCACCTCGGCATCGCGCCGCCGTTTCCCGCGCTCGTGCTGGCCGGCGCGGTCACCGAACGGGTGCGGCTCAACACTTTCGTGCTCAACGCGCCGTTCTACAACCCGGCACTGCTCGCCCGGGACGTCGCGGGCACGGACCAATTCGTGTCCGGACGGCTCGAACTCGGCCTCGGCGCCGGATATGTGAAAGAGGAGTTCGAAACGGCGGGAATGCCGTTTCCGGGCGCGGGCGCGCGGGTCGATCACCTCGAACTCGCGATCAAGGAACTCCAGCGGCTGTACGCGGATCCGGAATACGCGCCGCAACCGGCGCAATCCGGCGGTCCCCCATTGATGATCGGCGGTCGCGGCGACCGGCTGCTTTCGCTCGCCGCCGAGCACGCGGCGACCATTGCCTTCAGCGGCACGGCAAAGGTGCGCGACGGTGCGCCGCCGATGCTGGCGACGGCGGACGCAGTGGAAGAACGCACGCGGTTTGTCACCGAGCGGCTGGCTGGCCGTGCCGCCGAATTCAACCTGCTCGCGCAATTCGTCCAGATCACCGATGACCGTGAAGGCGCGTTGCGGGAAATCCACGCCCGCCTCAGCGACACGCTCACGCTCGAAGAATTGGCCGAGGTCCCGACGGTGCTGGTGGGCACGGTTGAGGAAATCGCTGACCAGTTGGTCGCGCACCGAGTTCGGTTCGGCTTCAGCTATTTCACGGTCCTCGAACCCAACCTCGAAGTGCTGGCCCCGGTGGTGGACCTGCTGTGTCGCCGATAGTCGACGCGCGCGGGCTCGGCGTGAAGGCCGGTGACCTGTGGCTGTTGGAAGATCTCGATTTCTCCGTCGATCCTGGCGAATGCGCGGTGCTTGTCGGGCCTAACGGCGTCGGCAAATCCACGTTGATGCGGTGTCTGTACGGCATGCAGCAACCGCAGCGGGGCCGGGTGCTGATCGACGGCGCGAAACCGGACGAGCGCAGCGTTTCGTTCCGCCGCAAGGTTTCCGTGCTCTTCGACGATTCCGACTTCTTCGCCGAACTCACCCCGATGCAGCACCTGGAGCTGCTCTCCGGTTCGTTCGGCGACGATCTCGGCGATTTCGAAGAACTGCTCGCGGACGCGGGACTCGCTGAACGTGCCCGGGTCACCGCCGGACATTTCTCGGCCGGACAGCGTCGCCGATTGCTGCTGTTGGGCGTCACCGCGCGACCGCATCGAGTGCTGTTGCTGGACGAACCCGAACGCGCGCTCGACACCGCGGGCAAGGAATGGCTGGTCGAGCTGATCGGCCGCTCCACCGCGGCGGGCGCGGCGGTCGTCGTTGCCACGCACCATCAACCGTTGCTGGACACGGCAGACAGCGTGCTCGAACTGTGGTGACCCGGTTGCGCGTGCCCGGCCGCAAGCGGTTCGGCGGCATCTTCAGCGGCGACAGTCCCACGTTCGTGCTGATGTTCGGCGTCGGCTTCCTGTTCACCGCGTTCTTCCGCACCGACGCCTGGCACAAAGTCCTCTTTGGACTGTCCGCAGTGGACTACTCGGCGGTGCTCGGCCTGGTCGCGTTGTGTGCCGCCGTGGGCTGGCGAAGCCTGCTGCGGCGCGGCTTCGTCTGGGCCGAACCGGCCGAGCTGACCTGGATGGACTTCGCCGAGGTGGACCGCCGCCGCGTCGTCGCGACCCGGCTGGCCAGCGTGCTCACCGGATTCGTGGTGGTGATCGGATATCTCGCCGCGCTGATGCTGGCGGTCGGCGGCAGTTCGCTCGACTGGTGGCGCGCCGCGGCAGCGCTCGTCGCCGGTGGCACGATCCTCGCGTTCACCACCGCGCGTCGCACCGCGTTCCTTTTCGAAGCCGCTGGACCGCTGCTCCTCGCAGTGGCCGCCGTCGTCATCGCCGCCGCTCGGCTTGACGCGACGGCGGTGCAGTACGTCGGCGCCGCGCTCGCGTTATGCGGTCTGCTGCTGGCTTTTGGCGGCGAAGCCGTCAGCGGCGCCGGGCGCGCGGTGTTGCTGGACGGCTGGAACGCGCGGGTTCTTCGCGCGATGGCGGTGACGTTCCTCGACCCGATGATGATGCTGCCGGAGTCCGCGCCCGCGGGCTCGTGGTCGCTGCGCCCGCCCACCGCGTTCCGGCTCGCGTGGGTCGGGATCGTCGGCCGTGCCCGGTACGCGAGCGCGGTTTTGTTAGTGGCTTTCGCGGTAGCCGTCGGCCATGTTGCTGTTCCCACTCTGCCGGGACCGGTGCTCGTCGGGATCGGCGCGTACGTCGCACTTACTCCGTTCGGGGCCGGTCTTGGCGTGCTGTGGCGGAATCCGGGTCGCCGAAGGTGGCTCGGCTCGTCGTCGCACGAGCTGGTGATCGCCCACGGCGTCGCGCTCACGGTGGTCGGACTGGTTTGGTGCGCTCTGCTCTCAGTGGCACTTTTGGCTTTGGGCACCGCGTTTTCGGCGCTCTCGTGGGTGACCGTCGCCCTGGCGGTGCTTTCGGTGTTGCGCACCGTCACACGCCAGCCGGTCGACTACAGCAGCGCGGGTTTCGTCGACACCCCCGCCGGACCGATGCCGGCAAACCTTATGCGGCAACTGTTCCGCGGTCCGGACCTGCTGGCGGTCGGCGTCTTCGTGCTGGCACAAGTCGGCTGAACGGGCGCTCCCGGGTTAGGCTCCGTGCCGACGAGAGGAGCCGAACGTGGGCGGTGGACACGCTTCCGGCATCGGCCGCAGGGCGACCTGCGAATTCCCGCCCGGATGGACCGACGAGCAGATCATCGCGGTGGTCAAGGACGTCGCCAACGACCCGGGCGAACCGCGGCGGCAGCAGTACAACGGCCGCTGGCGCTGCGTCGGCGAACGGTACGGCGTGCGCGTGGTCGTCCTGGTCAACGGCGACGGGCTCGTGCACACCAGCTTCCCGCTGCCGGGCCCCGGCGTGGTCCGGAACCCGGACGCCGCGCGGGACCCGGCGAACCCGACCGTCGACGACCGGTCGGGCAACCGGATCAGCTACTTCGTCGACAGCGTCCTGCGGCTGCTCGCCGACCGGATGCCAGCGGAGGACCTCGAGCACTACCGCGACCTGCAGTGGTCCGGCGAATGGGAGGAACTCGCCGACACCATGGCCGCGCACTTCGAGGTCACCGGCATCCAGCTCAACCCGGACGAGTACGCGGATTTCGAGAAGCTGCTGAACTCCTTCGAGCTGCCCGTCCGCGACTGCCGCTACCTCAACGACCGCGAACGGGTGCTCGCCGACCTGCGCGGCTGAGGCGTCACCAGGGGATGGCCCCGGCGTCGTCGAAGAACCCGCCGCGCGGCCCGTCGTCCGGCAACGTCGCGAGCTTGACCGCGATCGCCGCGCCCTGCTCGGGCGTGCGCGTTCCGGCGAAACCGGTGAAATCCGTTGCCACGTAACCGGGACAGGCGGCGTTGACGATGATGTTCGTGTCGGCAAGCGTGCGGGCGTACTGCACGGTGATGCTGTTGAGCATCGTCTTCGACGGGGCGTAGGCGGCGAGAATCGGGCCGGTCCGCAGCTTCAGCGAGCCCATGTTGCTGGACATGTTGACGATGCGCGGCGAATTGGCGCGGCGCAGCAACGGCAGCATCGCGTTCGTGACCCGGACGACGCCGAAGACGTTGGTGTCGAGGACGGTGCGGACGACGTCGAGGTCGAGCGTCGTGGGGTCCTGGGCGCCGCCGTCGGTCTGGCCGCCGATGCCAGCGTTGTTGACCAGGACGTCGAGCCGTTCGAGGGTCTCGGCCGCGGCGGCGACGCTGTCTTCGGAGGTGACGTCGAGCGCGACGCCGAACGCTTCGATGCCCGCTGCGCGCAGTTCGTCGACGGCCTTCTCTCGGTTGGTTTCGTCGCGTGCGCCCACGGCAATGGTGAAACCGATCGAGCCGAGGCCGTGCGCGATGGCGAGGCCGATTCCCTTGTTCGCGCCGGTGACCAGCGCGGTCTTCGTGTCGTTCACTCCGCCCATGGTCGTCTCGGACCTCGCGTTGTGGCCAAGATCGATCAGGTCCGCTGTGATACCCACCGGGTATTACGCTGATTTCTGTGGACGACCTCGAGACCCGCGAGCTTCGCTACTTCACCGCGGTCGCGGAAACCCTGCACTTCGGCCGCGCCGCCGAACGGCTCGGGATCGCCCAGCCGCCGCTGTCCCGCGCGATCGCCCAGCTGGAACGGCGGCTCGGCGTGCAGCTCCTGGACCGAAACCGCCGCGGCGTCGCGCTGACTGAGGCCGGTCGGGTGCTGCTCCGCGAATCCCGCCTGGCCCTCGCCGCAGTCGCGGCCGCCGCCCGCCGCACGCGCCGAGCCGGGGACTCGCAGCTGGTCCTAGTGACCAAAGCCGGTGCGTCGCACGAACTCCTGCGACGGCTGCTGAACGCCCCGGACGCGCCGCCGGTCGAGATCCTGCTGTGCGAAGTCGGCGAGCAGGCCGGCCTGCTCCGCGACGGTTCCGCGGACGTCGCGATCATGCACCACCCCTACGACGACCTCGCCGGATTCGACACCGAGGAACTGCAGGTCGAGGGCCAAGTCGCGATCCTCCCGGCGACCCATCCGCTTGCTGTCCGGGAGACGCTGACACTGGCCGAGGTCAGCGACGTGCCGGACCTGCCGATCGCCCGCTGGCCCCGCCTAGACGGTAGCTACCCGGATGGTCCAGGACCGGAGGTGCGCACTCAGTCGAAGCTCGCTCAGCTCGTCGCACTCGGCCGGACGCTGTTGGTGATCCCGGCGTCGAGCCGGGCCTGGCAGTGGCCGGAACACGTCGCGGTTCCGGTCGTCGACGCCCCGGAGGTAACGACGATGCTGGCCTGGCCGTCCACCAGCCGCTCCCCGGAGGTGGCCGCGTTCGTCCGGGCCGCGGTCGCGCTTCGCGCCGCGGCTTGAGTTGTCCACAGTTGCCGCTTGCCAGGGTGGCCGCGTTCGTCCGGATCGCGGTCGCGCTTCGCGTCGAGTCTTGAGCTGTCCACAGTTGTCCACAGGGCGCTTGCCCGATCAGCTCGCCGATCCTGCCCGCGGCGGCCGGACTCACCAGCTCTGCCTGATCCGCCCCGACCAGCTGCCCGATCAACCCGAGAAGCCGTGAGACCTTAACTGGCCTGCGAAAACGCCGCCGGATCGCCGTCGCACGCGACGCGCAGCCGGTCCAGCGGCATGTCCACCGCGTCGGCGATCGCCGCGACGGTGAAGAACGCGGGCGTCGGAATCCGGCCGGTCTCGATTTTGCGCAGGGTTTCGACCGAAATGCCCGCTTCCGCGGCCACGTCGACCATGCTGCGGCTGGCCCGGGCGGCGCGCAGCACCAGGCCGAGCCGCTCGCCGCGGGAGCGTTCTTCGTCGGTGAGGGGCACGCGGACCATGCCGACCAGTTTAGCCACAGAGTTGTCCACTGCCTGTGGATAACTCTGTGCACAAGCGGCCGAACCCCGTGGACAACCGCCGTCCGGCACAAGCTCTTGGGGCATTCGAGGCGGCCCGGTCCCGCCGATAGGGGTAGCGAACGGCTCGCCGAGGCCGTGCGGGAGCGGGTTGTCCCCGAGGTTGTCCACACCCTGGACCGTGGTCGCAGTGCTGATCGAATCGATATCGAAGTCGTATGACGGCGGGATGAGCGCGGTCTAGGGTCAGGCGGTCGCGTGTCACGTGAGTGTTAGGTGAGGTTCGATGTCCACTGCCAAACCGGGCGGTCGGGTGCGCGGGTTCCAGTTCAGTGCCTGGAACCTGCTGTTGCTGATCCCGTTGCTGATCCTGGTCACGCCGCTGTTCAACTTCGACGGGCCGCGGCTGTTCGGCCTTCCGTTCTTCTATTGGTTCCAGCTGGCGTTCGTCGTGCTGGGCGTGCTGTGCACCGGCATCGTCTACGTGGCGACCAAGGACAAGCCGCGCAACCAGGGCCAGGACGAGCTGAGCGTTGACGACTTGGACGAGGGGGACGCCCGATGAACAACATTCAGTGGGTCGAACTGATCGTCTTCGCGTTCCTGTTCGTCGTCGTCACCGTGCTCGGCTTCGTCGCCTCACGCTGGAAGGCCGGCGGCAGCCTCGACCACCTCGACGAATGGGGCCTCGGCGGCCGCAAGTTCGGTTCGTGGATCACCTGGTTCCTGCTCGGCGGTGACCTCTACACGGCCTACACCTTCGTCGCCGTGCCCGCGCTCGTGTTCAGCGCCGGCGCCCTCGGCCTGTACGCGCTGCCTTACACGATCGTCGTCTACCCGATCGTGCTGCTGCCCGCGCTGCGCATGTGGTCGGTCAGCCGTTCGCGCGGCTATGTGACCCCAGCCGACTTCGTCCGCGGCCGCTTCGGTTCGCCGACGCTGGCGTTGCTGATCGCGATCACCGGCATCGTCGCGACCATGCCGTACATCGCGTTGCAGCTGGTCGGCCTCGAAGCCGTGCTGCGCACGATGGGCATCAACGGTTCCGGCATCGTCGGGCACCTGCCGCTGCTGATCGCGTTCGTGATCCTGGCGCTTTACACGTATCAGTCCGGCCTGCGCGCGCCCGCGCTGATCGCGTTCGTCAAGGACATCTTGATCTACATCGTGATCATCGTGGCGATCATCTACCTGCCCTCGAAACTCGGCGGCTGGGACCACATTTTCAACACCGCCAAGGAAACGCTGGCCAAGCCGAACCCGAAGACGGGCAAGCCGTCCGGCTCGATCCTGCTGACCTCGAGCAACCAGCTGCAGTACGCGACGCTGGCGCTCGGTTCGGCGCTGGCGCTGTTCCTGTACCCGCACTCGCTCACGAGCGTGCTCGCCTCGCGCGGCCGCAACGTGATCAAGCGGAACATGGTGGCGCTGCCGGCTTACTCGTTCGTGCTGGGCCTGCTGGCGCTGCTCGGCTACGTCGCGATCTCGGCGGGCGTCAAGCCGCTGACGAACGCGGCCACCGGAAAGCCGGACGGCAACACGATCGTCCCGCTGCTGTTCGACTCGCAGTTCGCGAACTGGTTCGCGGGCATCGCCTTCGCCGCGATCGGCATCGGCGCGCTGGTGCCCGCCGCGATCATGTCGATCGCCGCGGCGAACCTGTGGACGCGCAACATCTACAAGGAGTACATCCGCAAGGACGCGACGCCGAAGCAGGAGGCGAAGCAGGCCAAACTGGCGTCGCTGGTGGTCAAGCTGGGCGCGGTGCTGGTGATCATCCTGATCGACCCGCAGTTCTCGATCGACCTGCAGCTCATCGGCGGCGTGCTGATCCTGCAGACCCTGCCCGCGGTCGCCATCGCCCTGTACACGCGCTGGTTCCACAAGGCGGGCCTGATCGCCGGCTGGATCGTCGGCATGGGCTGGGGATTGATCATGCTGTACGGCATCCCCAACCCGGCCAACGGAAAACTCCACTTCGGCGGCTCCGCGCTGGCGATGGGCAACCTGTCGATCTTCGGCTGGCACCCGTTCAGCGGCACCGGTCTCGCGGTGGTGCAGATCTACCCCGGTTTCGTGGCCCTGGTCGCGAACATCGTGGTAGCCGCGGTGGTTTCGGTGCTCGCACGGGCCCTGAAGTGGAGCCCGGGCAACGACGAAACCGCGCCCGAGGACTACCACGCCGACGAACACGACAAGGACCTGCGCCCCATCGGCGCCCACTGAGTCCTTTTTAGACAGAGGCCCCCTCGCCGTCGTCCGGCGAGGGGGCCTCTCGCATTTTGCCGATCATCGCCTTCGCGACGAGGTACAGCACGACCGAGTTGAGCACGTGCCACAGGAAATGCGTGCCTGCCGGGAAATCTCCGCAGACCACGTCGTCAATGCTCCGAAGCGCCAAGGACAACGCGAACACCGCGGCAGCCATGGCGAAGTCCAGCCAGTACGAGTCGCGCTTGACCCCCAACGCGACGGCGAACCCCGCGAGCCCGATGAGCGCTGGGAGGTACAGCCCGCCGCCGAGCGCGCTTGAGGCGACAGTGAGCGCCAGGAACGCCGGTGCGCCGAGCCAGGCCCACTTGGCTTTGGCCTGGAAGAAGACCCGGGGAAAGAGCGCGGCGTAGAACAACACGAAGAACAAGATCGCGGCGGAGTCGGCGACCGCGGCCCACCGGGTGGCGACCAGGTGAAACACGCTGCTGGCAACGAAGACCAACCCGATCAGGACGGCGAGGACCCGCCCGGTGCGCTGCCCGTTGGCATACCACCAGACCATCCCGGCGGCGACGAGAAACGCCAGGTTGGCCAAGTCGTTGAGCGGTTCGCCCCAGAGTCCGGGCGCGGTGCGCTCGCAGTAACCGTCCACGTACGCGGTCCAGTTCACCGGGTAAGCAAACCCCTTCCGGGTGAACGAGGTCCATCCGGGGGTCAGTCGGTTCGGGTCAGCGGGGCCCAACCGTCTTCGGGATCGCCGAGGGCCCATCCGTCCGGCCAGTTGTGCCGAGCGAGGTGCGGTCGGTCCACCCGCACCCGCACTCGCGCATCGTCGAAGCCGGGAAGTTGGATGAACTCGGAGTCAGTGAAAACGACGTTGCCGTTGAAACGAGTAGCGGCAAAACTCGTCAGGCCGGCGAAGCGAACTGAAAGAAACCCGGCGTAGTGATGGAAAATAATTTCAGCAAAGGATGCGATCGAGGAGAATTGCGATTCTCGAAACTCGACGAGGTACAGAAATTCAGTGTTGTCGAACGCGGCATCTCCAGCGAATTCTACGCCGGAAAAGGTGGCGACTTTGGCGAACTTTGAGTATTCAAATAAAGCGTCTTTGGTGAATATGGCAGATTCGAACGTAGTTCTGCAGTCAAAGTGTGCTTTGCTAAAGTCGGTCGTTTCAGTGAAAACCGTTTTATTAAAGGCGGCTGCTCCGGTGAATACTGCTCCAGTGAAGAGAATGGTGTCGAATTGGCATCCTCTGAAGTCGACGCGATCGAGATGTGCGTCGGAGAGATCGATCTTGAGGCCGGGCCATTGCTGCTCGTCGTCTGGTCGTGAGTGGTCTGAAATGATCTTCTGCGCGGCGCGCCGGACTTGCGTCTCCTCCATGGTTCCGTCCGGCGGCATCCGGAGATAAGCGCACAACACGTCGGCGATCATCTGCCGCAAGGGGCCATCCGCATGGTCCTGCCCGAGCCGTTCGAGCGCGTACAACCCGCCCAACCGCACCGGCGCGCGCTCCGACCCTAACTGGTCGACAGCCTTCCCGTACTGCTCAGTCACCCGCCGAGCCAGCGCATCCTCCCGCGCATCGGCGGCCGTACGAAGCTGATGTTCCCGGGTGTCCGCCGCGACCTGCTCCGCAAGCCGATGCGACTCCTGCTTCTGCAGCAAATCCAACTCCGTAGACCGCTGCTTCCGCACCGCCAGCCACAACGCGACCGCACCACCCAGCCCGACTCCGAGCGTCCCACCAGTCCGGATCGCATCCAGTTGCGCCGAGTCCGGTGCGAAGGCGAGCAGCACCCACACCGCCACCCCGGCAAGCACCACCATCGCCGGAAGCCCAGCCCAGATCACCCACCGCGGTATCGGCCGCAACGCCGGTCGTTCGTCCACCCAGACACCTTGGCCCACCCGACCTCCTGCCGTCTGCCAATCGGGCGGGTTAGCGTGGGCGGCATGACCAACCCCGTGAGCCGGTTCCCCGTGACGGAACTCGAAGACCTTCCCGACGATCTCCGCGAGCGCATCGGTGCCATCGCGGAGAAATCCGGCTTCACGCCGAACATCTTCCGCGCACTCGGCCACCGGCCCGCCGAGCTGAGGGCCTTCCTGGACTACCACGACGCCCTCATGGAGCGCGAAGGCGGACTCACCAAGGCCGAACGCGAACTGGTCGTCGTAGCCACCTCAGGCGCGAACCACTGCACCTACTGCATCGTCGCGCACGGGGCCATCCTGCGGATCCGCGCGAAGGATCCCGAGCTGTCCGACCAGGTCGCGACCAACCCGTGGCAGGTCGAACTCGACGAGCGCGGCCGGGCGATTGTCGATCTCGCGTTGGCGTTGTCCCGCGATTCCGCGTTGTTCGGCGAGGGCGATCTCGCGATGGCGCGCGAGGCGGGGCTGACCGAGGACGAGATTTGGGACGTCGGCGCGATCACGGCGTTGTTCGCGATGTCCAACCGGCTCGCGCACTTGACCGCGCTCAAGCCGAATCCCGAGTTTTACTTGATGGGGCGTCAGAAACGATAGAACGGGCCGGGCAGGTCGCGGCTCATTTCGAACCGGGTGCGCAGCCAGCCGCGCAGGCGGTGCACCGGTTTCGTCCACATTCGCGGCGCGGGCCCGAAATACCTCGGGTCCGCGTGCGGGGTGAACGCGTCGCCGGTCAGGATGACGGCGGCGTGGCCGAGCGGGCAGTGGCCGGACACCGAGATCACGCCGCGTGTCAGGTTCTCGACCCAATCGACCTCGTCGACGCCCAGCAGCGTCCGGCGGTCGCACACCGGGCAGTACAGAACGAACATCTATAACTCCCGCCGCCAGGTTTCGCCGGTCACGAGGGGGCCGAACGCGTCCGTCTCCTCTTTGCCGACGAGTTCGAATCCGGCGCCGCGGTAGATCCCGCGTGCGGCGGCGAGCAGCGACAGCGTCCACAGCTCCATCGCCCGATACCCCTGCGCGGCGGCGAATTCGACGCATTCGCGCACCAGCCGTTTGCCGACGCCGTGTCCGCGCGCGGCCGGTTCCAGCAGGAGCAGCCGGAGTTTCGCGGTGCCTTCCTCGTCGCCGGGGGTGCAGAAAATACTGCCGACTCGTTCGCCGCCGAGCTCGGCGATCCAGCCGGCTTGGCGCGGGTCTTCGCGGTGTTCGGCGAAATCGGCGACCACACGCGCGACCATGGCTTCGAAGCGTTCGTTGAGGCCGTACTCCTCGGCGTACAGCGCGCCGTGCCGGTGCACCACCCAGCCGAGGTCGCCTGGTCGTGGCGCGCGCACGGTGACCGCCGGTTCCGGTGACTGTTCGCCGACGAGCGCGGTGATGGTCCCCATCGCGCCGAGCAGGCGGCGCTGGTCGGCGTCCGCGAATTGGTCGAGGAGGCCGCCAATCTGGCTGGCCGAACGGTGGTCGAGATCGGCGAACGCCTCGTGCCCTTCGGCGGTGAGCGTGACGAGCTGGCGGCGCGCGTCGTCCGCGCAGCGTTCGCGGGTGACGAGGCCGCGGGTTTCCAAGCGGCCGAGCAGCCTGCTCGCGTAGCCGCCGTCCAGCGCGAGCCGTTTGCGCAGATCACTGACCTGCAGCTGGTCCTGTTGGGCGAGTTCGAACAGCACCCGCGCTTCGCTCAGCGAGTATTCGGCGTCGGCGGGTCCCTCGTCGAGGACGCCGATCACGCCGGTGTAGAGCCGGTTGAAAGCGCGAACCGTGGCGACGCGTTCGGTGAGGACGGAATCCGGCACGGGGACCACCTTGACTCGATCGTTGACTGAGTCAAGCATCTCCCCGCCGCCCGTTCGGGGCAAGGGAATTCCCCCGGCGGTGGAGCTGGAACGAAAATGGTCCAGACATATGGAAACCCCGTGATGCTGCCAGGTCGGGGGTCCGCCAGCATCACGGGGTCGTAGTGGGTATCGACGCGGCTCTCCGCGGCGTTACACCCAGGATTCGCTGTGGTCTAGATCACTCACGTGAGTGACACACCAACAGGTTGATTGTGCAGGTCAGCGCATGAACGGCTGACGCGCCTGGGCGAGGGCGATGAGCTCCTGCCGGACCGTGGAGGTGGCCGCGGTGTCGATCGCCCGGTTCAGCGCCCGGCGAGTGCGAGCCTCGGCGCGACGGGCACGGAGCTTGGCGGCGATGTTGCTCATGGTCTCTTGCATCCCCTTCAGAGGTCTTCGGTGGCTGTGTCTCTAGTATGCACCTTTTTTCACAAGGAAGCCAACGAATCTACGGTGACATGGGGCACTTGCCGAAGAATCATCGGCAGTTTCCTGAAGATCACCGGACAGATCGCGTGTCGGCAGTCACAAGCCGCTAACGCGCTAACGTCCTCTACGGCTATCTAGCAAAATCACTAGAAACTGCTAGGCAGCCGCATAGACCGGTAGCGAGGGGAAGATTCGCTCAGTCCCGGCCGAGCAGGTAGTGCCCGAAGTGCGGCACGGTGAAGGCGATCTGCCCGCGTTCGGCGGAGTAGACCAGGCCTTTCTTCATCAGACTGTCGCGCGCCGGCGACAGCGACGAGGGCTTGCGCCCCAGGTAGACGGCCACGTCAGCGGTGCCAGCGGCCTCGTCGCGGCCTTGCGTCAGCTCGGCCATCGCGAGCAGGTACTCGCGTTCGGCCGGCGTCGCGCGCTCGTAGCGCGACCCGAAGAACCCGACCGCCAGCTCGGACTCCGCCTCGGGCGCGGCGACCTGCACGTCCTTGACCGTGATCGGGTCCGCGGGCGCGGCGTCCCAGGCGGCCTTGCCGTAGGCCTGGATGAAATACGGATAACCGCCGGACGCGTCGAAGAGCGCGTCGAGCGCCTCGGGTTCGATCCCGGCGTCCTCGCGTTCTATCGGGGCCATCACCGCGTAGTCGGCGTCCTCGCGGCTGAGCCGGTCGATGCGCGAGTAGCGGAAGAGCCGCTCGGAGTACGACTTCGACGCCGACAGCACCGCGGGCACATGCGGCAGCCCCGCCCCGACCACGACCAGCGGCGCGCCGGATTGCGACAGTTCATGGCAAGCCGCGCACAGCGCCGAGACGTCGTCCGGCTGCAGGTCTTGGATCTCGTCGATCAGCAGCGCGACGCCGGTGCCGACGTCCGCGGCGAGCTCGGCGACGTCGGTGAACAGTTCGACCAGGTCGATCTCGATGTCGCCGGAATCCGCCCGGCCCTGCGCGGCGGGCACGTCGATGCCGGGCTGCCAGCGGTCGCGCAGCTTCGCGTCCGGCTTGTTCGCCTTGAGCGCGAACGCCTTCAGCACCCCGAGCACTTCCTCGACCCGGTCCGGCGCGCGATGCCGCACGGCGAGGTCGCGGATCGCCCGATGCAGGGCCGCCGACAACGGACGCCGCAGTTCCGCGTCCGGTCGCGCCTCGATCTTGCCCGCACCCCACCGGTGCCGGACGGCCATCGACCGCAACTCCCCCAGCAGCACCGTCTTGCCGACCCCGCGCAGGCCGGTCAGCACGAGACTGCGTTCGGGGCGTCCGCGAGCGACGCGTTCGAGCACGACCTCGAACGCCTTCAGCTCCCTTTCCCGGCCTGCCAGCTCAGGCGGCCGCTGCCCGGCGCCGGGCGCGAAGGGGTTGCGGATGGGGTCCACTCTGTCACCGTATCGAGGTATCTAGAGCTAGCCCGATATTCAGGGATATACAGCTAGTGCGTGTCGCCGAAGGATGGCCGGGTCTGCAGCCCCGTCCATCCTTACCCCCAGCGCACCTTCTGACGGAGCGTTAGTCCGTCAGGTTCCGCTCCGCGTAGATCTTCATCGCGTCGCGGATGTACTCGGCCGTGCCGGGGCCGTGCTTTTCGTCGTACGAGCCGTACCGCGGGTCGTCGACATACATCTGCCCGAGACCGGCGAAGTAGCACTTGGAAACGGTCCCCGCCGCCGGTTGCAGCCAGTTGTGCAGCCGTGCGGTGACAGCCTGCGTCTCGTCCGAACCGGCGTCGTACCCGCTCTTGCGGGCAGCTCCGAACGCCGCCGAGATGTCGAGCTGTTCCTGCTGGAAAGCCTTCTTCTCGTCCTCGGACAGCGAGCGCCACCACTGGTCGCCCTTGCGATAGGCGTCGGCGCCCCAGCGCTGGGTGACCTCTTCCTGATACTGGGTGTGGTCGAATCCCTCGAACATTTCCTCTGCCATCAGTCGTTCACCTCCCTTCAGTTTCCGAAGCGTGGTCCGCACGGAATCGATCTGCCGTCCGATCCGCTGCTGCTCTCGCTTGAGCAGCGCCAGGTGCGTTTCGAGCGCCGCGACGCCGTCGCGCTGCCCGTCGAGCACCTCGGCGATCGCGGGCAGACCCAGTCCCAGGTCGCGCAGCAACAGGATCCGCTGCAACCGGACGAGTGAGTCCTCGTCGTAGTAGCGGTAGCCGTTGCCGCCGATCCGCGTCGGCGGCAGGAGCCCGACGGCGTCGTAATGCCGCAGGGTCCGGCTCGTCGTGCCCGCGGACCGGGCGATGTCCTGGATCGACCATTCCGTCCTGACCACGGCTTCGACGGTAGAGGTTGACGTAGCGTCAAGGTCAAGCCCGAACCCGATAGAACTGTCTACGGCAATCTAGGACCAGAGCAATATTCGGCTAGGTATCGCTAGCTCGGTTCGGCGGGCAGCGGGGCGGGCAATCCCGGTTGTAGGTTCTTCCCCAGGGATTCCAGACCAGAGAGGCGAGACCGTGATACTGCGCCGGGTGGCACGTCCACTGCTCGCGTCGATCTTCGTGCTCGGCGGCATCGGTGCCCTGCGCGACACCCAGGGCCACGCGAAGGCGGCCGAACCGTTCCTCACCGAGACCTTCGACAAGGTCGAGGGACTGGTGCCGGACCAGGTTCCGCGCGATCCGGCCACGCTGGTGCGGATCGACGCGGCGGTCAAGATCGGGGCCGGGCTCGCGCTGGCGAGCGGCAAGGCCCCGCGGCTGGCGGCGGTGGCGCTGCTCGGGTCGCTGGTGCCGACGACGCTGTCCGCGCACCGGTTCTGGCAGCTGAGCGATCCGGGCGAGAAGCAGGCCCAGCAGATCCAGTTCTTCAAGAACGCGTCGCTGGCCGGAGGGCTGCTGCTGGCCGCGGGCGACACGGCGGGCAAGCCGTCGCTGGGCTGGCGGGCCCGGCGCGCGGCGAAGAAGGCGGGCAAGCGCGCCGACAAACTGGCCAAGCGCGCCGAAAAGTCGCTCACCGACTGACTTGGCTAAACGTCCGTGAAGGGCTCCTTGAGGTAATCAGATTCCCTCAAGGAGCCCTTCACGGACCTTGGCTTACTTCTCCAGAATCGCGGTGACGCCCTGGCCGCCAGCCGCGCAAATGGAGATCAGGCCGCGCCCGGAACCCTTCTCGTTCAGCAGTTTCGCGAGCGTCGCGACGATCCGGCCGCCGGTCGCCGCGAACGGGTGCCCGGCCGCCAGCGAGGAGCCGTTCACGTTGAGCTTGGTGCGGTCGATCGAGCCGAGCGGCGCGTCGAGGCCGAGCTTCTCCTTGGCGAACGCCGGGTCCTCCCACGCCTTGAGCGTGGCGAGCACCTGCGACGCGAACGCCTCGTGGATCTCGTAGAAGTCGAAGTCCTGCAACGTCAATCCGGCGCGTTCGAGCATCCGCGGCACCGCGTACGCCGGGGCCATCAGCAGACC
Organism: Amycolatopsis halotolerans; assembly: GCF_042647905.1. Lineage (NCBI taxonomy): Bacteria > Bacillati > Actinomycetota > Actinomycetes > Pseudonocardiales > Pseudonocardiaceae > Amycolatopsis > Amycolatopsis halotolerans. The sequence continues at coordinate 123,549 of NZ_JBHRWI010000049.1, read as the reverse complement.
CTCGTCGCCGTGCACGTAATCAACGGCGGCAGTCTGGCTGAACGTCAGGTACGCCAGCACCGGCAGCTTGTGCGCCTTCGCCCACTGTTCGGTGGCGAGCAGGACGGTGGACGCGCCGTCGGTCAGCGGCGTCGAGTTGCCCGCAGTCATGGTGCCGTCCGGACCGCCGTAGACCGGCTTGAGCTTGGCGAGCTTTTCGACCGAGGAGTCCGGGCGGAGGTTCTGGTCGCGGGCGAGCTTGAGGTACGGCGTGACCAGGTCGTCGAAGAAGCCGCGGTCGTAGGCGGCGGCGAGGTTGCGGTGGCTGGTCGCGGCGAGTTCGTCCTGCGCCTCGCGGGTGACGTCCCAGACCTGCGCGGTGAGCGCGGCGTGCTCCCCCATCGACAATCCGGTGCGCGGTTCGGCGTTGCGCGGGATCTCCGGGACGATGTGGCCCGGCCGGAGCTTCGCGACCAGCTTGAGCCGGTCGGCGAGCGTCTTCGCCGCGTTGAGCTGCACGAGGATCTGGCGCAGGTTGGCGTTCACCGCCAGCGGGGCGTCACTCGTGGTGTCCACGCCGCCCGCGATCGCCGAATCGATTTCCCCGAGGGCGATCTTGTGGGCGACGTTGATGACTGCCTGCAATCCGGTGCCGCACGCCATCTGGACGTCCGACGCCGCCGTCGCGGGCGAGAGCTTGCTGCCCAGCACGCTCTCCCGGGCGAGGTTGAAGTCCTTGGAGTGCTTGAGCACCGCGCCGGCGGCGACCTCCCCGATCACCTCACCCTGCAGCGAAAACCGGCTGACCAGACCGTCCAGCGCGGCGGTGAACATGTCCTGGTTCGAGGCCCGGGAATACGGGCCGTTCGACCGGGCGAAGGGGATCCGGTTTCCGCCGACGATCGCGACCTTGCGCACTGCCGGGGCTTTCCTGGTCGCCATGGGCGTCCACCTCTCTGAGTCGTCCCTTTCACACTGTAACCTACTAGCGAGTAGGTTAGACTGCGACGTGACGCAGACTGCACGGGAGGCACGTGATGGCGGACAGGTACCAGCAGTTCACGAGGACTCCGCTGGGGAAATTCGTGGTGCCGAAGCTCGGCCTGCCCAACCCCGCGACGTTGCGCCGGCACCGTCCCGGCCAACCCGCACTCGAGGGTCCCGCACTTCTCGGCGCCGCGCCTGGCGGACGGCTGGAGAAGAGCGTTCGGGCGCAGCTCACCGAGGCCGGCATCGAGGTGATCAGCGCGCCGGCCGACCGGCAGGCGGCGCTGGTTTTCGACGCCACCGGCGTGAAGGATCCGGGACAGCTGCGCGAGGTCTACCGGTTCTTCCACCCGGTGATCCGCAAGGTGGGTTCCTCCGGCCGGGTGGTCGTGCTCGGCACGCCGCCGGAGCTGGCCGAGGGCCGCGAGCGGATCGCGCAGCGCGCGCTGGAGGGGTTCGTCCGCTCGGTCGGCAAGGAACTCAAGCGCGGCGCGACGGCGCAGCTGGTGTACGTCGCCGAAGGAGCTGAGGACGCGGCCGAGTCGACGCTGCGGTTCCTGCTGTCGGCGAAGTCGGCGTTCGTGGACGGCCAGGTCATCCGCGTCGGCACGCACGCGAAGACCGCGCCCACGCCGGAGAACTGGGACAAGCCGCTGGACGGCAAGGTCGCGCTGGTCACCGGGGCGTCGCGCGGCATCGGCGAGGCGATCGCCGAAACGCTCGCCCGCGACGGCGCGCACGTGGTCGCGCTGGACATCCCCGCGCAGGGCGGCGATCTGTCCACTGTGGCCAATCGAATCGGCGGTTCGGCGCTGCAGTTGGACATCACTGCCGCGGACGCGCCCGCCAAGCTCGCCGAATACCTGACTTCCCGCCACGGCGGCGTGGATGTCGTGGTGCACAACGCCGGCATCACCCGCGACAAGACGCTCGGCAACATGACCGAGGGCGGCTGGGATTCGGTGATCTCGGTGAACCTCGCCGCGCAGCTCGCGGTGAACGACAAGCTCCTCGGCGACAAGGTCCTGCGCGAAAACGGCCGCGTCATCGGGGTTTCGTCCATCGCGGGCATCGCGGGCAACGTCGGCCAGACGAACTACGCGACGTCGAAGGCGGGCGTGATCGGGATGGTGAACGTCGGCGCGCCGCAGCTCGCGGAGTACGGCGGCACGATCAACGCGGTCGCGCCCGGGTTCATCGAGACCAAGATGACCGCCGCGGTCCCGCTGTTCATCCGCGAGGCCGGACGGCGGTTGTCGAGTCTCGGTCAGGGCGGGCTGCCGGTGGACGTCGCGGAAACCATTGCCTGGTACGCCAATCCGGCGTCGGCCGCGGTCAACGGAAACCTGGTCCGCGTGTGCGGCCAGGCGCTGCTGGGGGCGTGAGGGATGGCCGTTCGCGAAGTGACGAGCGCGCCAAGCCTGGCGACGCTGTACCCGAAAGCCCTGCTGCGCCGAGGTGGCGGCTCGACCCTGCCTAGTACGGAATTGGTGCGCCCCGAGGTCGTCGTTGATCCCGCACATGTCGCGGCCTACAACGAAGTCTGCGGATTCCGCTTCTCGGACGAGCTTCCGGCGACGTATCCGCACATGCTGGTCTTCGGACTGCAGATGGCATTGATGACCGAACCGGGTTTCCCGTTCCCGCTGCTGGGTTTGGTGCACGTCGAGAACCGGATCACGCAGCACCGTCCGCTGCTGCTCGGCGAGACGTTCCGGGTGAGTGTGCGCGCGGAAAACCTGCGCCCGCACGAAAAAGGCACCCAGTTCGACATGGTGAGCGAGGTCCAGTCCGGCGCGGACACCGTGTGGAGCGAGGTGTCGACTTATCTCCGCCGCACGGGTTCGGGCTCAGGCTCATCGGGCCCGCGTACTCAGCTGACGCCCCCGAAACCGTCCGCGCTGTGGCACGTCCCGGGAGACATCGGCCGCCGCTACGCCGAGGTTTCCGGTGACCGCAACCCGATCCACCTGCACCCGCTGACCGCGCGCCTGTTCGGCTTCCCGAAGGCGATCGCGCACGGCATGTGGACGAAGGCGCACGCGCTGGCGTCCTTCGAGGGTCGGCTGCCGGACGCGTACAGCGTCGCGGTGCGGTTCAAGCAACCGGTGCTGCTGCCAGGCCGCGCGGCCTTCACGACCTGGCAGACGGACGACGGGTGGGCTTTTGAGCTGTGGCACGCCCGGAAGCCGAAGCCCCATTTGGACGGGGTGATCTCAGCTCTCTGAGGGCTTCTCGTTTCGGTACTCGAGGTACTGCTCGGGATGAATGGCCGCCGATGCGTGAAGCACGAAAGTGACGACGTGGTGCCACCTTGCCCGCCGTCCGAGTTGAGCCTCAACGCGAATCTCGCGATCTAGGTTCTGGAAGCCCGGCGGAGCGGAGTCGAACTCAGCGAATATCTGGGTGACGCTCCGACCGGCAGTGCACCGGTGTTGTGGAGAACCAGCGGGATGAGTACCGACCTGGTCGCGCGTTGAGCCACCAGAACGAGAAGACCGTGAACACCAACGCGCAGATCGAGACGGTCGGAGCGCTCACTCTGAGGGCTTCCAGACCTGCCCCTCGACAAGGTCGTTGAACCCCAGCCACACCAGGTTCATCAGCCAGGACGCGAGCACGCCGTCGGAGATCTCCGGGTGGTCCAGTGCCCAGTCGGCCAGCGATTCCGCCGCGCCGACCAGCGCGGCGGCCAAGCCGGGTCCGGAGAACTCCGTCTGCTCGCCGAGGCCCTTGCGCGTCCCCGCGGCCACCACGAGCGCCGCGACCAGTTCGATCGCGCGCGTGCGCATCGCGGTGATCTCTGCCGCGAAACCGCCGCCGACGGTCAGCGCCTGGCGGTGCAGCACTGTCCAGGACTCGCGGTATTCGGCGACGAAGCGGTAGAACGAGCGCAGGCCGTGCCACAGCTGCATGTCCGGCGGGAGGTCGGGCTGCACGCCGGCCTGGATGGCTTCCAGCAGGCGGGTCGCCTCGCGTTGGATGCTCTTGCCGAAGAGGTCTTCCTTCGAGCCGAGGTAGGTGTAGATCATCGGCTTGGAGACGCCCGCGACCTCGGAGATCTCGTCCATCGACGCCGAGTGGTAGCCGTGCTGGGAGAACACCTGTACCGCGGCGTCCAGGATCTGGCGTTCACGGACCGCCCTCGGGAGCCGTCTCGCTCGCTCGGGTGGGCGCTGATCTTCGTCGGGCACAGTGCTGTTTCCTCCCTCTCGCTGGCACGGACGGTACCCGGAGCCAGGCCCCCGGCGTTGCTTGCCGGGCTACCTACTCACCGGTAGCCTTACGGCGGAAAGTTCTGGAAGGGGTGGAAGATGGCCGACAACCCGGAGGCGACCAGCTCTGACCTGGCCGGCCTGCGCGGGGTCGCGCTGCTGGACGCGCTGGACCGCACCGAAGCCGTCGACGCGAGCGCGCTCGACGTCAACGCGGTCGCGGACGCCATTGACCCCCGTGAGCTGGGCCGTTCCGACATGAACCGCCTGCTGGCGGCGTTGGTCCGGCTGTCCGAGCAGGTGCCGGCGTTCTCGCTGGACAAGGTCGACCCGACGAAGTTCGCCACGTTGGTCGCGCGGGCGTCGCGGGCGCAGCTGGAGGCGGTGGTCGCCGAACGCGCGCTGCGGGAGCGGGTGCTGGACGAGATCTTCGCGCGCATGGGAGCGCACATCCGTGCGAAGTCGCTGCACGCGGTCGTGCACTGGCGGCTGTCCGGCGGCACCGGCGATGGCGGCTACGACCGCTACGAGACGGTGCTTTCCGACGGGACCTGCACCGTGTCCCGCGAAATGCGCGAGAAACCCCGTGTGACGATTACGCTTTCGCCCGTGGACTTCTTCCGCATCATCACCCACCAGGCGACGCCCGCGGTCCTGTTCGTGACCGGAAAACTGAAGGTCAAGGGCGACCTGGCCTTCGCAGCCGGGTTGGTCGGCCACTTCGACCTCCCCCGACCGGCCTGAGCCGCCCCGGTGTCCCGCTGGCGCTCGCGCATGCGTGCCGCGCACTCACCCGGTGAGCACGCGGTGAACGGTTTCGCCCGCACCCTCGAGGTGGGCAAACTGACTCCGGAGCAGTTCGTGCAGGTCCTGGAGACGCTGCACATGCTCGGCACGGCCGGAGCCGGCATCGACATCGGCTCGCTGACCACCCAGGCCCTGGTGGATGTCGTCGCGGCGGCTTCACGGGAGCAGCTGAAAGGCATCGCCGACCACGACGAGTTGCGCGCGGTCTTCCTGGACGAGATCTTCCGCCGGATGTCGGAACACTTCCTCCCGGAACGAGCCCGGCACGTGGACATCGTGGTCTCGTGGCGCTTCCCCGCCGGGGACGATTTCGACCGCTACCAAACGGTCATCGAGGACGGGTTGTGCGTGTCGAGCACCGACCTGGCTCGGACTCCGGACACGACGATCACCGTGGCGGTGGAGGACTTCATCCGGATGGCGACCGGGAATGCCGCGGTGGCGGCGATGTTCGTTACCGGGAAGGTGAAGGTCAAGGGCGAGTACGCGCCGGCGGTGCGGTTGTCGGGGTATTTCGACATTCCTAAGCCGACTGGGGCGGACTAGACCGCGGTCTCCAGGCTCATTTCCCCACGGGCCAACGGCATCAGGTAATTCTCTGACAGCCACTGCACCACCGGCACGCACACCGCGTCCCCGAAGCCGAACAGGGCCTGGTTGTTCCGTAGTCCGTCCAGTGCGTACTTCCCGGCGCCCATCAGCCGGGCGTACTCGCGTGGGGTCATCCACCGGACTCGAACGCTGCCTCGGCCAGCTTGTACGACGGCCTGTTTGGACGACCCGCCGCGGGCGGTGCGCAGGCAGCCGGAGATGTCGTCTGGCCGGACTTCCCACACTGGCTTTCCGTTTCGGGTTCGGCGGTAAGCGGTGCGGTAGACCAGCTTCTTTCCCGCCTGCAACTGCGTCAAGCGCTCCAGTTGGAGCGGCGAAAGGGATCCAACGAACGCGTCAGCACGCAGGGGCGTCCACCAACGCTCGTCATCGGTGGACAGACGTTCGACGGCGGCGGATAGCCCGGTGACCAGCAGCGGCGGCGGCGCGGGCAAGGCGGCGCGATGTGTCCGCAACGAAGGGTCGAGCGAGAGCCAAGCGGGGCGCAGCGGCGAGGGCGCAGGCGAGTCCGAAGGCGGGTTTTGCGCGCCGACAATGAACAACCGCGGCCGCGACTGCGGAACGAACCGCCGGGCGTCCAGGGTGAGGGCGTCGGCGGAGTATCCGAGCCGGTTGAGTTCGCGGATCGCGGCGCGGAGGTCGTTGCCGCCGTGGCTCGTGGCTAGGCCTACGACGTTTTCCAGCGCTACTACTGGCGGACGGTCCGGGCCCAGCTCGTCCAGGATGCGGGTGAATTCCCAGAACGTCGACGAGTGCGAACCCGCCAGGCCGCGACGCCAGCCAGCCAGGGAGAGGTCCGTGCACGGGAAGGAAGCCCAGGCCAGGCTGAGGCCCGTGGGCAGGTCGGCACCGCGCAGGGCGGCGACATCGCCTAAGACGTACTCGTGCGCGCCCTGGTCGTGGAAGTGTGCCTCGTACATGGCTTGCTTCGCCGGTTCGATGTCGTTGGACCACGCGACGTCGAAGCCGGCCGGTTCCAGGCCTAGGCGGACGAGACCGATGCCCGCGAAGAACTCCGCGGCGGTGGGCTGACCCGGTAGAGGCATGGCACCAACATTAATGGGGCCGGCGTTCCTGCACGGTCTCGATCACCCGCGACGCGGCGACATCGCTGGCTTCGTGTTCCCAGATTCGCACGGACAGCCAGCCCGCTTCGAGCAGCAGTGCGTCAGTATTCGCGTCTCGGCGGCGGTTGGTTTCGATCTTGGTCCGCCAATAATCCGCATTGTTCTTCGGCCACGTGCCGTGTTCCGGGCAGCCGTGCCAGAAGCAGCCGTCCACGAAAACCGCGACGCGGGAGGGGCCGAACACCAGGTCAGCCTCGCGGCGGACGCCCTTGACCGGACGTCGGTGCACTCGATAGCGGAACCCGGCGGCGTGCAGGATCTTGCGCAGCGCCATTTCGATCCCGGTGTTGCGGGACTTCTGTTTGCTCATGCGGGCGCTCACCGCGGAAGTCGTTACCAGCCGCTCCACGGGAGCCATTGTGGCAAAGACTCAGCCTTCGACGATCCGGCCTTCGATCACCGGGTGGTTCGACGGCCGCGGCTCCTCCGCGACGACCTCGCTGTCCACCACCATCACCGGGCCGCGGCGCTGGTTGGCGTACCGGACGGCGCGCTTCTCCGCGCGGCGCAGCCAGAACCGCCGGGCGACCGAGCGGGTCGGCGGTGCCAGGATCAGCAGGCCCAGCACGTCGCTGACGAAACCGGGGACCATGATCAGCACGCCGCCGAGCGCGACGAGCATGCCGTCGGTCAGTTCCTTCTCCGGATTGCGGCCGGACTGCGCGGTCGCCATGAACGCGCGCATCGCCTTGCCGCCCTCGCGGCGCGCCAGCCACGAGCCCACGAACGCGCCCGCGATCAGCAGACCGATCGTGCCGAGCACACCGACGACCGAGCCGACCGCCCAGATGGCGGCGACTTCAGCGATGACGTAGAGCAGGAACACGACAGCCATGCTCAGTGAACGAACGAGTGCCGGGTTTTGCTCCCGGCCGCGAGAAAGTCCAGGTCAGGGTGCCGGGATGGGCTGCCGATCGCTCGGTCGGAAGAGGCGAGGACAGCCGCTGGTCCCGCAACTCGTCCAGGTGGACCTGGGACTGCTCGGCCGAGATCGAACAGCACCTCGGCGAGTTCTGCTCGGGCGTTGTCGCCTTCCGCACCGCCCAGTGCGACAGCCTGGGTCAACAGTGCGATGGCGCGGTCGTCGTCACCGGCCTGACGCCATGCCTGTGCCGCCTCGAACAGGATCTTTCCAACTCGGGCTTCCATTTGTGCGGCACCGCATTCCCGGTCCCGCGAGGCGATCATCGCAGGCGCTGCAGGAACGCGGACACCTCGCGTGGCGAGCGCAGCAGCACCTGCCGTGCGGTCGGCGCTTCGGCGGCGATCCGCCGCAGCATCAGCGGGCGGCGGGTCGGCCACTTCCAGATCCACTGGACCAGCTCGGCGTCGATCTTCGACACGCACCCGGGCGCCTGCGTTTCCTGGCCCCACTCGCGCAGCTGCCGCCCCACGACCCGATACAGGCAGGTGTAGCGGGAGGCGTCCAGCAGCACGACGGTGTCGGCGAACGGCAGGCGCAGGTCGAAGGTCTTGCTGTAGTTGCCGTCGATCACCCAGCTGTCCGTGCTGGCGGCCTCGGCGACGGCGGCGCGGAACTCTTCTGGCGGGGCTTCAACCCAGCCGGGACGCCAGTGGAGCCGGTCCAGATGTGTGACCGGGATGTCGAGGGCGGCACCGATGTGCCTGGCCAGGGTGGATTTTCCGGCCCCGGAGCAGCCCGTGACCATGATGCGTCGCCCCATGGCGAGCAAGCCTAGAACTAGACCGGGACGAAACTCGCGGCAATTAATCCGAGCACCAGCAGATCCGGGCCGCGGACGAGTTGCCGCACCAGTCCGGCGGGGATCAGGACGCCCTCGTACAGCACCATCCCCATCGAGCTGAAGTCCAGCGGGCCGCGGGTCACCGAGCGCACCGCCGACAGCGCGGCGATCAGGACAGCCACGACCGCGCTGACGGAGGCTGGGATGCCCAGCAGCAGGACCACACCCGCCCAGACCAGGGCGAGCAGGCACAGGAAAGCACAGGTCACGGCGTGCAGGCGCAGGTTTGACGCGTCCAGCCAACGGCGGAGTCCGGGCACTCGATGCAACTGCGCGACCGGCGCGGTGAACGGCAGCAGCGCCAGATAACCGCCGATGCCGAGCAGCCACACCGACGTCACGGCGGGGAAGGTCGCGTGGGTCGCGACTACGGCGAGTGCCAGGAAGACCGGCAGGCCGAGGGTGTACCGGCGCGCGAGAGTCCCCGTGACGACATACCGGGTGACGATGAAGCGTCCGGCCAGCGCGTTCCGCCACGGCACTGGGCGTCCGGCCGGGAGCAGCGCCCAGACGTCCAGGAAGGCGGCGGACGTCCGGCGCACCATGCGTTCGGTGTAGTGCCGGATCAGGGTGTCGCGAGAAACTGTGTGCGGCAATGGAGAGGACCGAGCCAGTGCGCAGGCGGCGATGGCGGCGGCTGCCACGTATGTCCACAGTGGAACGATCAGCGGCAGTGCGAGGGTAAGCGGGAGAAGGGATTCGCCGGGGAGCGAGCGGCGGCGGCCCATCGCCAGTGCCAGTGCGGCGACAACCACGAAAAGCGCCAATGGGCCGACGAGCGAGCTGGGGAAACCGATGAGCATGCCCGACACCGCGAAGAAATACGCGGCGACACCGAAGCGGGCGGCCCAGTCCAGCACGAGCCGGTGGGTGAGCGCGGCAGGCCGCTGCCCGTCGAAATCGTCCCAGGTCAGCGTGGCGGGATGGGCCCACAGATAGCCTCGGCGCAAGGTCGCGCGCCAGGCCAGTGCGAGGCCGGTGCACAGCACGAGCAGGCTGCCGAGCGCGCCCACCGGAGCGCCGCCGATCAGCTGGCTCCGCACCAGTTCGGTGTTGTAGAACGGCGATCCCAGCAGGCCGACCGCGATGACCAGCGCCAGGACCAGGTCCGGGCGTTTCACAGGTCCACCACGTAATCCGCGACCTCGTCCGCGAGCGGCGGGTGATGGCTCGCCACGACCACCGCCGCGCCGCGTCCCGTGCTGGTGCGGACCAGAGTGGTCAGCCAAGCCCGGCCGTCGGCGTCCAGGGCGCGCTCCGGTTCGTCCAGCAACAGCACCTCGTGCGGGCGCGCGACCGCGGCGTGCAGCAGGAGCCGACGTCGTTGTCCAGCGGAGAGTTCCGACGCGGGCACGTCGGGAGCCGGCACCGGACCGTCGGCCAGTTCGCCGCCGAAGGAATTGCGCAGCAGGTCGAGATGCTGGCGCGGCGTGAGCTCGTCGAAGAGCGCCGAATCGTCGAAAAGCACTGAAACCCGGCGGCGGAAAGCGGCGGACCGCTCGTCGGGCGGCCCGCCGCAGACGGACACGGAACCGGACGTCGGCACCTGATTCCCGTACAGACAGCGCAGCAACGTCGACTTCCCCGCCCCGTTGGCACCGCGGACGACCAGGCATTCGCCGGCGTCGACGGCCAGGTCGAGACCGCTGAACAGCTCAGTCTCGCCCGCGGTGACCCCCAGGTCCTGAGTGGTGATGAGCACGAAACCCCCTCGGCTGATCACCCCAACATAATCACTTCAAGTACGCCTCCGCTTGCAGCGTGAACAATTCCGCGTATCCGGCGTCGGCCGCCATCAGCGCCTCGTGCGTTCCGTACTCCGCGACTTTCCCGTGGTCCAGCAGCAGAATGCGCTCGGCCTGGCGGACCGTCGAGAACCGGTGCGAGATGTAGAGCGTCGTCCGCCCGCGCGACAACGTGTGCAGCCGGTTGAACAGGTCGTGCTCGGCTTGGGCGTCCAAAGCCGACGTCGGCTCGTCCAGGATGAGGATCGGGGCCTCGCGCTGGAAGGCCCTGGCCAGCGCGATCTTCTGCCATTCCCCGCCGGACAGCGACACGCCCTGGTCGAACCAGCGGCCGAGCGGGCTGTCGTAACCCGTCGGCAGCCGGGCGATGCGCTCGTCGGCTCCGGCGCGGCGCGCGGACTCCTCGATGTGCGCGCGATCGGTGAGCCGGTTCAGGTCGCCGAGGCCGATGTTCTCCGCCGCGGTGCCTTGATACGTCACGTAATCCTGGAACATCGCGCTGATCTTGGTGCGCAGTTCGACCGGGTCGTACTCGCGGATGTCCACGCCGTCCAACAGGATCCGGCCCGCCGTCGGGTCGTACAGCCGGCACAGCAGCTTGAACAACGTCGACTTCCCCGCGCCGTTGCGGCCCACCACGGCGACGGTTTCGCCGGGACGGATCTCGAAGCTCACCCCGTGCAAGGCCGGTTCGTCCGCGCCCGGATAGCTGAAGCTCACCGACTCGAACTGGATGTGTCCATCCACAGTGGACGGAAGCGGCCGCGGCTTCGGCGGGGCGGTGATTTCCGGTGTGGTGTCGAGGAACCGGTACAGCGTGTCCAGGTAGAGATTGTTCTCGTACATCCCGGAAAACGCGGTGAACAGTCCGGTCACCGAACTCTGCACGGACGTCGCGGCGGCGGTGTACAGCGCCAAGTCGCCCAGCGTCAGCCGTCCGCCCACCGCTTCCAGCGCGATGTACAACGCGATCCCCGAGCCGACCAGCGTGCTCAGCAATCCCCATGACGTCGAGCTGACATTCCGTTTCACCGTCAGCTTCCGCTGCCGGTCATACGCCACCACGCCCAGCTTCCGGAACCGGTCCACGAAGTACGGACCGAGGCCGAACAGCTTGGTCTCCTTGGCATACGTGTCCGTCGTGACCAAAGAGGACAGATAGTCCATCCGCCGTTTGATCGGCGACATCATGAAGGTGAGCCAGAACGCCCGCGAACCGTACTTCGACTGCGAGATGAACGCCGGAATCGGGGCCAGCAAAGCGACCAGCGCGAGCAGCGGGCTGATCGACACCAGCAGCGCGATCATGCTGGCGAAGGTGATCAGCGTCCGGATCAGGCCGAGCGCCGAGGTCATCATCGACAACGGACGCGTCGGCGCCTCCTGCGCGGCCTGGCGCAGCATGTCGTAGGACGCCGAGCCCTCGAAGTACGCCAGGTGCAGGTCGCTCGCGTGCCGCATGACCTGGTGCCGGATGCTGAGCGTCATCCGTTCCTGCAACAGGGATTGCGCGATCGTGGTGAGCGAGCTGCTGATCGCGGTCGCCGCCAGCACGCCGAACTGGAACAGCGTGATGCGCACGATGTCCGCCGTCGACCCGCGATGCTGGATCGCCGCGACCACCGAGTCCAGCAGGATTTTCGCGATATACGCGGTGACCGTCGGCAGCAGGCCGGACGCCAGCGTGATCACCGCGAGCACGATCGTCAGCGTCGGGCTGGCCTGCCAGGTCAGTTTCGCGACCTTCGGCAGGCCGCGGACGGTGCCTGCCACGGAAGTGCGCATGCGCGACAGCCGCGCCCGCAGGCCTTTCGGCTGTTCCGGCTGCTCCGGTTCCGGGATGTCGACCGGCCCGGTGAGACCGCTGTCCGGCACGGATTGCGCCATCTTGCGGCGACCGCGGCGGCCGAGGGCCATCTCGATCCCGCCCCCACCGCCGGGGATCACGCCAGCACCGAACCGTGCAGGAAGACGTCGATGACCTCGTCAGTGGTCGGGGCGCCTGGCATCGGGCGGGATTGCGTGAACAGCAGCGCCAGGAACAGCGAAGCGGCCTTGTCCACCGGAAGCCGCAGCCGGGCGGCGTCCGGAACGAACAGCTCCCGCACCGCGCGTTGCATCGCCTCAAGCGACTCGCGGCGGCTGTCTCCGGTCACTGACTTGCGGTTGCGCGCTTCTTCCACAGCCGCGCGCGGGCGGCCCTTCATGGTCGCGGCCATCACCGCGCCCATCCGCTGCAGGTGCGCGTTCATCGCCTCCGCAGCCTCGGCCAACCGCTTCTCCAGCGGCAGTTCAGCCGGGATCTCCCCGATCATCTCCAGCGCCTCCGCCGGATTGAGCGCGGCTTCCACGCACGCGTCGAACAGTTCGTCCTTGTCCTTGAAGACCCGGAAGATGGTGCCCTCGCCGATCCCGGCGGCCCGGGCGATCTGCGCGGTGGTGACCCCGTGGCCGTGCTCGACGACCAGCGGGAGCACCGCGCGGACGATCATCCGCCGCCGGTCGTCCGGGGCCATCCCCGGTGCTCTTTTCCTCGTTTCCATGCTCGCCACGCTACGGAGTGAGCACTCACTCCGTCAACTCGATAAAGCGAAGGCCGTGCCCGGGTGGACACGGCCCTCGGCTCAGTACGTGATCGCGACCGCCGGATCGGCCAGCAGCGCACCGACGTCGGCGAGGAACTCCGACCCCTGCTGCCCGTCGACCACCCGGTGGTCGAAGCTCAGCGACAGCTGCATCACCTTGCGCACCTTGATCTCGCCGTCGACCACCCACGCGGTGTCGCGGATCGCCCCGACCGCCAGGATCGCCGACTCGCCCGGGTTGATGATGGGCGTGCCGGTGTCGACGCCGAAAACGCCGACGTTGGTGATCGTGAACGTCCCGCCCAGCATCGCCGCCGGCGTGGTCTTGCCCTCGCGCGCGACGTCGGTCAGCTCGGTGAGCGCGCCCGCGAGTTCCTTGAGCGACAAGGAATCCGCGTCCCGGATCTTCGGCACCACGAGACCGCGCGGGGTCGCCGCCGCGATGCCGAGGTGCACGTAATCCTTGTAGACGATCTCCTGCGCGGCCTCGTCCCACACCGCGTTGACGTCCGGCGTGCGCTTCGCCGCGAGGCACACGGCCTTCGCCGCGAACGCGAGCGGAGTGAGCTTGACGCCGCTGAATTCGCGCGACTTCTTGAGCTTCTCGCGCAGGTCCATCATCGGCGTGACGTCGATGGTGAGGAACTCCGTGACGTGCGGAGCGGTGTACGCGCTCTGCACCATCGCGGCCGCGGTCGCCTTGCGGACGCCCTTGATCGGCACGCGCCGCTCGCGGGTGGCGGGGTCGTAGCCGGTGTCCACAGTGGACACTGTGGACACCGTGGGGGCGGCGGAACCGTTGGCGGCGGCGTGGACGTCGTCGCGGGTGATCACGCCGCCGTCCGCGCTGCCGGTGAGCGAGTGCAGGTCGACGCCGAGGTCCTTGGCCAGCTTGCGGACCGGCGGTTTGGCCAGCGGGACGTAACCGCCGCGCGGGGCCGCCGGTTCTGCCGGTGCCGCTGGGGCCGGGGGCTGCCCCAATGTGGCATTGGGTGCGTGCGACGCATCCAATGTGGCATTGGGTGCGTGCGACGCATCCAATGTGGCGTTCGGTGCGTGCGACGCATCCAATGTGGCGTTCGGTGCGTGCGACGCATCCAATGTGGCGTTCGGTGCATCTGACGCACCCAATGCCACATTGGGGTGCTTTCGCGCCCGCCGGGTTGTTCCGGCCGCCTTGGAGCCGTAGCCGACCAGCGGCTTCATCTCCTCCTCGGCCGGAGCGGGCGCGGGAGCGGAAGCAGCAGCAGCGGCGGGCGCGGCTTTCCCGCCGGGATCCACGTCCATGGTCAGGATCGTCGTCCCGACCTCCACCGTCTGCCCCGGTTCCACGTGCAGCTCGGTGACCACCCCGGCCCACGGGATCGGCAGCTCGACAGCGGCCTTCGCGGTCTCGACCTCGACCACGATCTGGTTGACCGTGACCGTGTCGCCCGGCTTGACGCGCCAGGCGAGGATGTCGGCCTCAGTCAGCCCCTCCGCCGTGTCCGACAGGGGGAATTGTTTGTACTCGGGCATTTCTGATGCAACCCCCTTACCAGGCGAGAGATCGGTCGACAGCGTGCAGGACCCGGTCGAGGTCGGGGAGGTAGTGCTCCTCGAGCTTCGCAGGCGGGTACGGCGTGTCGAATCCGGTCACGCGCAGGACGGGGGACTCAAGGGAGTAGAAGCATTCCTGCTGAACGCGGGCCGCGATTTCCGAGGTCAGCGAGGATTCCGACGGCGCTTCGCTGACCGCGATGAGCCGTCCGGTCTTGCGGACCGATTCGAAGACCGGTCCGAGGTCGAGCGGCGAGAGCGTGCGCAGGTCGATGACCTCCAGCGACTTGCCCTCGGCTTCGGCGGCCGTGGCGGCGTCGAGCGCCACCTTCACCGACGGTCCGTACGCGACGACCGTGGCGGACGTGCCCTCGCGCACCACCTGCGACGCGAACACCCGCGACGGTGCCGTCGAGGTGTCGACCTCCATCTTCAACGCGCCCGAGTGGTACAGCTTCTTGGGCTCGAAGAAGAGGATCGGGTCGTCCGAGCGGATCGCCTCCTGGATGCCCCAGTAGGCGTCCACTGCGTTCGAAATCGACACCACCTTGAGGCCGGCGATGTGCGAGAACAGCGATTCCGGCGATTCCGAGTGGTGCTCCACCGCGCCGATCCCGCCGCCGAACGGCACCCGGATCACGACGGGCATCTTGACCTTGCCCTGCGTGCGGTAGTGCAGCTTCGCCAGCTGCGAGGAGATCTGGTCGAAGCCGGGGAAGATGAAGCCTTCGAACTGGATCTCGCACACCGGCCGGAATCCGCGCACGGCGAGGCCGACCGCGGTGCCGATGATGCCCGATTCGGCGAGTGGCGTGTCCAGCACGCGCTGCTCGCCGAAGTCCTTCTGCAGTCCGTCGGTGATCCGGAAGACGCCGCCGAGCTTGCCGACGTCCTCCCCCATAATCAGGACCTTCGGGTCCTCCTCCATCGCCCGGCGGAGACCGAGGTTGAGCGCTTTGCCAATCGTGAGCTTCTGCAGATCAGTCATCAGTGCTCACCCGCCGCGGCAAAACCGTCGAGATAGGACAGATACTCCTCGCGCTGCGCTTCCAGCACCGGCGAAGGTTCTGCGTACACCTGGGAAAACACCCGGTCCGGCGGCGGCTCGGGCATGTTGAACGTGTAGTCGCGCAGCTCGGCGGCGAACTGGTCCGCCTCGGCCTGGACGCTGTCGAAGAACGCCTGGTCGGCGTGCCCGTTGCGGGCCAGGAACGCGCGGACGCGCTCGATCGGGTCCTTGAGCTTCCACTCCTCCAGCTCGTCCGAGAGCCGGTAGCGGGTGGGGTCGTCGGTCGTGGTGTGCGCGTCCATCCGGTAGGTGAACGCCTCGATCAGCACCGGGCCGTTGCCGTGCCGGCATTCCTCCAGCGCCCACCGGGTGACGGCGAGGCAGGCGAGAACGTCATTGCCGTCCACGCGGATGCCGGGGAAGCCGTAGCCGCGGGCGCGCTGGTACAGCGGCAGCCGCGACTGGCGTTCGGTCGGCTCGGAAATCGCCCACTGGTTGTTCTGGCAGAAGAAGACCAGCGGCGCGTCGTACACCGCGGCCCAGACGAAACCTTCGTGCACGTCGCCCTGCGAAGTCGCGCCGTCACCGAAGTAGCAGATGGTGGCCTCGCCACCCTCGTCGCCGACCTTGCCCTCGAACTTCTGGCCCATCGCGTAACCAGCCGCGTTGAGCACCTGGTTGCCGATGACGATGGTGTACGGGTGGAACCCGTGCGCCCGGTAGTCCCAGCCGCTGTGGTCGGTGCAGCGGAAAATCCCGATCAGGTCGCGCATGTCGACGCCGCGGGTGTAGGCGACGCCGTGCTCGCGGTAGCTCGGGAAAGCCATGTCGCGCGGCTGCAGCGCGCGACCTGATCCGACCTGCGCGGCTTCCTGGCCGAGCAGCGGCACCCAGATGCCCAGCTGCCCCTGGCGCTGCATCGCGTTGGCCTCGCGGTCCGCGCGGCGCACCAGCACCATGTCGCGGTAGAGGTTCTTCAGCGTTTCGTCGTCCACGTCCGCGACGTAGCGGTCGAACCGCTCGGACGGGATCCGCTGGCCCTCGGGGGTGAGCAGCTGAGTGAGCTCAGCGCCACCTTCGCTTGTCGCTCGCAAACCGGCGATCACCTGTTCAGGGGAAGGCTGGGCCGCTACGGCGGCCGGCCCGTCTCCAGGTTCCGGGTGCGTCCACTGTTCGGACGGCATGAGCTGTTCTCCTCGGTGTCGGCGCCTCTGACGGCCGCTTGTGGCGGCCACAGCGACTGCACCGGCGGGGACCGGCGCCTCGGGTCCGAGGTGCTCCGGTCATCGTCGGCGTTGACGGTTCGTGGCCACATCCTGGCACGAGAATTACTCCGATGGAGAGCGGCAGTTGCTGATTTGTTGCTGAGAAAACCTCGCTGAACAGGGAAAACGTTTGGAAGCCCGAGTATGGGAGAGGCGATGGTCGGTCGGCCATCCCGCGTCCCACCTGCCCTCGTGAGTGGCTGTCCCGGTGGGAACCGCGATCGGCACTCACGACGTTCACTCGTGCCGGTGACGTCGGTCACCGTGGCAAGATGGCGCTGTGGAACAAAAATCCGTACGCGAATCCGTGGTCTCGACGTGGATCAACGACGTCACGCCGAGCCTGTCCGGTCTGGTCGCGATCCCCGCGCTGTCCCCGGCGTTCGACGCGGACTGGGCGTCGACCGGGCATCTCGCCGCCGCCGTCCAGCACGTCAAGGCCTACCTCGAAGGGCGCGCCCTGCCGGGCGCGCGGATCGAGGTCATCGAGCTGGAAGGCCGTTCTCCGCTGCTGTTCGTCGACGTTCCGGCCACCCCGGGCGCGACGAACAAGGGCACCGTCCTGATGTACGGCCACCTCGACAAGCAGCCCCCGGTCGGCGGCTGGTCCGAAGGCCTCGACCCGTGGACGCCGGTCATCCGCGACGGTCGCCTTTACGGCCGCGGTTCGGTCGACGACGGCTACTCCGGGTATGCGGCCAGTGCCGCGCTGGAAGCAGTGCACGCGGCCGGCGGCGAGCACGCGCGAATCGCGCTGCTGCTGGAAACCGGCGAAGAATCCGGCAGTCCGGACCTGCCCGCTTACCTTGAGCACCTGAGTGCACGGCTCGGTGAAGTCAGCCTCGTTGTCTGCCTCGACGCGGGCGGCATGGACTACGAGCGGCTGTGGCTCACCACGAGCCTGCGCGGCATGGTGCACCTGACGGTCAACGTCCAGTTGCTCGCCACCGCGCAGCACTCCGGCCTGGCCAGCGGTGTCGTCGCGAGCTCGTTCCGCGTGCTGCGGCAGCTGCTGGAGCGGATCGAGAACGCGGAAACCGGCGAGATCAAGCTGTCCGAGCTGAACGTCGAGGTGCCGGCCAGCCGCCGCGCCGAGATCGAGGCGGTCGCGGAGGTGGCCCCGGAAGCGCTGCACACCGCGTTCCCGTTGGTGAGCGGCGGAAAGACGGTGTCCGAGGACGCGCTTGAGCTGCTGCTGAACAACTACTGGCGGCCGACGCTGTCGATCATCGGCGGCGAAGGGCTTCCGCTGCCCGCCGAAGCAGGCAACGTGCTGCGGCAGAGCACCACGCTCACGCTCAGCTTCCGCCTGCCGCCCACGGCGGTCGCGGACGACGCGCTGGCGGCGATCAAGCGGGTGCTGACCACGGACGTTCCGTACGGCGCGAAGGTCACCATCGCCGAGGACCAGCAGGCGGAGAACGGCTGGAACGCGCCGGAGGAAGCCGCTTGGCTCACCGACGCGTTGCGCCGGGTCGACGACGAGGTGTTCGGCCGTCCGCACCGCGCGGCGGGCATGGGCGGGTCGATCCCGTTCATGGGCCTGCTCGGCGAGAAGTACCCGGAGGCGCAGTTCCTGGTCACCGGCGCGTGCGGGGCGGATTCCAACATCCACGTTCCCGACGAGTGGCTGAACCTGGACTACGCCCAGCAGGTCACCGAAGCGGTCGCGCACCTGCTAGACGCGCACGCCCGCAGCTGACCCGGCGAACGCCCCAATGTGGCATTGGGTGCATCTCACGCACCGAATGCCACATTGGGTGCGTTGCATGCACCCAATGCCACATTGGGGTGCTTTAGGCCAGCTTGGCGAGGGCGTCGGCGATGCGGGTCTGTTCAGGGGCGAAGCGCTGGTACGAGAACGGCGTCTCGTTGTTCCACGGGATCAGCTTGCCCGCCTTCACCGCGGGCAGCTGCTGCCAGGTCGGGACGCCGCCGAGCCCGTCCGGGCCGAGCGACAGCGAGCCGCCGCGCGAGTCGTACATGATCACGTCGGCCGCGTATTTGCCGACGTTCTCCCAGCTCACCTGCTCGTAGTAGCCGCCCTGGCTTTCGTCGGGCTTCTCCGGCAGGACGAACTGCATCCCCTTGTCCTGGTAGTGCTTCGAGGTCGCGAACTTCGCCGGGTTGGCCACGTACGTCGTGTCCTTCTGCGCCGACAGCAGCAGCACCTTGAGCCCGGCCGTCTTCTTGACCGCCTCGGCGAGCTTGGCGTCCGCGGCCTCGTACTTCTCCTTGGCCTGCTGGATTTCCGGCGTCGCGACGTTCGCGCCGAGCGCCTTCGCCAGCGCCTCGAACTTCGCGATCCCCTGCGGCATCGCGATGTCCTGCAGTCCAATGCCGACACTCGGCGCGGCCTTGTCGACCTTGTCCGCCATCGTGTCCGGCACGTACCACATCTGCTGCTTCAGATAGATCACGCTGACCAGCAGCTGCGGGTTCAACGAGACGAACTTGTCGAAGTTGAACTCGTTCCACACGTTGCCGAGCGAGGTCACCGACTTCAGGTCGACGCCGCCCGCCTGCGGATCGGTCTTGCCGTCCGGGAGCTTCGACGGGCCGAAGATGCCCACCGACTTCACCCCGAAGTCCCACAACGCGGCCGCGGCGGTCACCTGTGCGACGATGCGCTGCGGACGCTCGCCGGAGAGCTTGCGGCCGCGGTCGTCGGTGAAGGACCAGGTCGCGCCGTCGCCCGCCGCCGGCTGGTCGTCTTTGTACCCGCAGGCGCTCAGCAGGCCGAGGGTGCCCGCGGCGGCGGTGCCCGCGAGGAAGCCGCGGCGGGACAGCCGCGCCGGTGAGATGGTCATCGGAACTCCGGAGGATCGGGTGAGGTACCGCCTGAGGTTAGCCTTGCCTTAGGGTGAACGCCATGGTCCTGCTTGGGGAGCGCGTCACATCCCGGCGCTGGGGCGTCCGCGCGACAGTCCTGGTCGCGGCGCTCGTCGCACTCGTCGCGGTGGTGGTGCTGTCCATTGCCTTCGGCTCCAACCGGTTGCCGCTCGGCAGCGTCTGGCACGCGTTGTTCTCCTACAGCGGCACCTTCGAGGACGTCGTGATCCGCGACGATCGGCTCCCTCGGACGTTGCTGGGCCTGGCCGTCGGGGTCGGACTGGGGCTCGCCGGAGCGTTGCTGCAGGCGATCACCCGCAACCCGGTCGCCGACCCCGGCCTGCTCGGCATCAACCACGGCGCGGCGGTCGCGATCGTCCTGGGCGGCGCGGTGTTCTCGGTGTCTTCGCCGGAGCAACTGGTGTGGTTCGCCTTCTTCGGCGCGCTGGCGGGAACGGTCCTGGTCACGGTGATCGGCGGCTCGGTGAGCCCGCTGCGGCTGGTGCTCGCGGGCGTCGCGGTGCAGGCCGTGTTCGTCGGGATCAACCAGGGCATGCAGATGATCAACACGCACAGCCTCGACCAGATGCGGTACTGGCTCGTCGGCTCGCTGGTGAACCGGAACCTCGACAGTCTCGCCGGGCTACTGCCGTTTTTCCTGGCCGCGTTGGTGATCGCGGGCGTGCTCGCCCGGCCGCTCAACGCGATCGCGCTCGGCGACGACAGCGCGCGCGGCCTCGGCGCGAACCCGGCACTGATCCGCGCGGCAGGCATGATCGCCGTCGGCCTGCTCTCCGCGACCGCGACCGCCGCATGCGGACCGATCGCGTTCGTCGGGCTGATGATCCCGCACGTCGTCCGCGCGCTGGTCGGCCAGGACGAACGGTGGGTGTTGCCGTTGTCCGCGCTGCTCGGTCCGGTATTGCTGCTCGGCTGCGACGTGCTCGGCCGGCTGCTCGGCGGTAACGGCGAAATCCAGGTGGGCGTGATGACGGACGTGATCGGCGGCGTCGCCTTCGTGATCGTGGCGCGGCGGCTGAAGGCGGTGCGGCGATGAGGACGTGGGTGGTCGTCGGATTGCTGACCCTGGTGGCGGCAGTGCTTTTGGTGCTCGCCGTGGGCACCGGCGATTACGAGATGACGCCGATGGAGGTACTGCAAACGCTCGCCGGATCCGGCACGAAGGCGCAGTACCTGGTGGTCACCGGTCGCTTGCCGCGCGCGTTGGTGGCGATCTTCGTCGGCATCGCGCTCGCACTGGCGGGCTCGGTTTTCCAGACGGTGACGCGGAATCCGCTCGGCAGCCCGGACATC
The DNA here is from genome assembly GCF_042647905.1 of Amycolatopsis halotolerans. Taxonomy (NCBI): domain Bacteria; kingdom Bacillati; phylum Actinomycetota; class Actinomycetes; order Pseudonocardiales; family Pseudonocardiaceae; genus Amycolatopsis; species Amycolatopsis halotolerans. Next base: position 102,767 of record NZ_JBHRWI010000049.1, on the reverse strand, counting down.
ATCGGCTTCACCACCGGCTCGGCGACCGGCGGGATCATGATGATCCTGCTGTTCGGTGCCGGTCCGGGCCTGGTCTCCGTCGGCGCGGTCGTGGGCGGCCTGCTCACCGCGTTGCTGGTCACCGCGCTGTGCGCCCCGCACGGTTTGCTCAGCTCACGGCTGGTGCTGCTGGGCATCGCGGTGAGCGCCGTGCTGGCCGGGGTGAACGGTTATCTGCTGGTGCAAGCGAAACTCGAAGCCGCAGCACAGGCCGTCGGCTGGCTGACCGGCGACCTCGCGGGTCGCGACTGGAACTACTTCATTCCGTTGTGCCTGGCTGTTCTGGTGCTGTCGCCGTTCATCTTCGTGCACCAACCCGCGTTGCGAATGCTGGAAATGGGCGATGACGCCGCTGTCGCGGTCGGTGTCGCGGTGCCGCGTGTGCGTGCGGTGGTGCTGCTGGCGGCGGTCGCGCTCGCCGCTGCCGCGACCGCCGCGACCGGGCCGATTCCGTTCGTCGCCCTGGCCGCGCCGCAACTCGCTCGCCGCCTGACCCGTCGCCCGGGCCCGAACCTGGTCGCCTCCGCGGCGATGGGCGCGGTGCTGGTGCTGGCGGCGGACTTCGTGGGCCAGCGGGTTCTGGACGCTTCGCTACTGCCGGTAGGCGTGGTCGCGGCCGCGCTGGGCGGCGGGTACCTGTTGTGGCTGCTGGCGGTTTCCCGTCGTCGGCAGACCGCGTGACTAAGCCATCCTGGTCAGTTCCACCGACACATCCAAAGTGGACTGACTAGCCCCGGTGAAGATCCCCTTCAACGGAGCCACATCCGCGTAATCCCGGCCGGTCGCGACCCACACGTGCCGCGGCCCGACCGGGATCGCGTTCGTCGGATCGTGCGCCCACCAACCGCCGGTCCAGACGTCGACCCAGGCGTGGCTCTCGCCCTCCACCTTTTCGCCGAGTTTGGCCTCCGGCTTGGTGTGCAGATACCCCGAGCAATACCGCGCCGGAATGCCGATCGCCCGCAGCATCACCAGCGTGACGTGCGCGAAGTCCTGGCACACGCCCTCGCGCGCTCGCCACGAATCAGTCGCCGTGCTGTGTACGCCGGTGGTTCCGGGCTGGTATTTCAACTGCTCGTTCACCCAGCCGCAGATCGCGAGCACCGCGTCCGCCGGGTCCAACCCCTTGCGCAGCGCACGGGCCTGCTTGGACAGTTCTTGATCATTCGGCGTGTACGGCGTCGGCGTCAGATACTCCGTGCGCTGATCGCGGACGGTCTCGCTCTGCAGGTCCTTCCACGTCGCCGAGCGCACCGGTTCCGCTTCGTCCGCCGTCTCCACCACGGACGTCGCGAGCACGGTGAACTCGGTGTGCGGCGCGTGCAAGTCGAACGACGTGACGTCGGTGCCCCAGTAATCGGTGTAGCGATAGGCACGCGTGGCCGGGGAGGTTTCGATGCGCGTGGCCAAGGTGGTCTGCCGCCGGTCCGAACGCGGGGTGAGCCGGGCTTCGTTGTACGACTGGGTGGCCGGCGTCGCGTACCGGTAACCGGTCCGGTGCGTCACCCGCAATTGCCAGGTCACAGGGACACCTCCGCACCGCTCCACGCCACCCACGGCGACGTGTGGAAGTACTGCATGGACACCGCTTCCCCGATTTCCTTGATCGATTCCTGCAGCCCGCGCAGTCGTCGCGGCAGGTCGTCCAGCAGTGCCGCGGGGTGGAGGAATTCGAGCTCGCTGCGGGCGCGGCCAAGCAGCCGGACGGCCTCGGTTTTTTCGTTGCCCCGCGCGTTGATTCCGGGATCGAGCTGCCGCAGGCAATCCTCCGCCTGGCGCAAGGCGTGGAAGACTGAACGCGGGAACAGGGTGTCCCTGAGCAGGAATTGCACCACGCGTGCGGCGTCAAGCGCGCCACGATTCGTGCGTAGGTACGTGTCTTGCGCGCCTGCCGAGCGAAGCACCGTCATCCATCCCGGCGACGACGCCCGGTCCGAAACTCGTGAAAGGAGCAGCCGCACCACCATGTCCGCGCGTTCGACCGACCGGCCGAGCACCAGGAACAGCCAGCCGTCGTCGCGGCTCATCGTGGAATCGGCGAGCCCGGCGAACATCGCGGCCCGTTCCTCCACAAAGGACAGAAAGGCGTGCGGTCCGGCGCGGCGGGCGTAGCGCTGCCGGTCGGGCACCGCGTTCCAGGTGGCGTTCAGGCATTCCCACAGTTCGGTCGACACCACCTCGCGCGCGCCGCGGGTGTTCTCGCGCGCGGAGTTGATCGAACCGACGATGGACGACGGATTGTCCTTCGCGTAGGCGACCAATTCGGTCAGCTTCCACACGTCGAGCGCGTCGCCCGCGTCGAACGGGATGCCGAGCACGGCGAGCAGCTGACGGCTGACGTGGTCCGGGTCGACGCTCGCGTCTTCCAGCAGCTGATGCACCGAGACGTTCAGGATGCGGGAGGTGTCGTCGGCGCGTTCGACGTAACGGCCGATCCAGTACAGCGACTCCGCGTTGCGGGCCAGCATCATGATTTCCCTCCCTCAGCTCTGCTGTTGCTGTTGTTGCTGCTGCGACGTGGAGAGCTCCGGACCCTGTTCCGCGGCGACACCGTCCACAACGGACACGTCGCCGAGCGCGGGACGGTCCAGTTCCTGCTCCGACGTCGAGGACCGCGACGCGAGCACCCAGGTGTCCTTCGATCCGCCGCCCTGCGAAGAGTTCACCACCAGGCTGCCCTCGGGCAGCGCGACCCGGGTGAGCCCGCCGGGCAGTACGAAGATTTCCTTGCCGTCGTTGACCGCGAACGGCCGCAGGTCGACGTGCCGCGGCGCGAGTCGATCGTCCACCTTGGACGGAACCGTGGACAGCTGCACCACCGGCTGCGCGATCCAGCCGCGCCGGTTCGCGCGCACTTTGCGGCGCAGCGCGTCAAGCTCCTTTTTGGACGCGTCCGGCCCGAAAACGATGCCGTACCCGCCAGAGCCTTCGACCGGTTTGATCACCAATTCGTCGGCGTGCTGCAGGACGTGGTCGAACTCGTCCGGGAGCCAGCAGCGGAAAGTGTCCACATTGGGCAGAATCGGTTTCTCGTTCAGGTAGTAGCGCACCATTTCCGGCACGTAGGTGTAGACGAGCTTGTCGTCGCCGACGCCGTTGCCGACCGCGTTCGCCACCACCACGTTGCCCGCGCGGGCGGCGTTGAGGATGCCGGCGACGCCGAGCACCGAATCCGGCCGGTGGTGCACCGGATCGAGGAATTCGTCGTCGATCCGCCGGTAGATCACGTCGACCTGGCGCTCGCCCTCGGTGGTGCGCAGGTAGACCACGTTGTCGCGGCAGAACATGTCGCGACCCTCGACCAGCTCCACGCCCATCAGCCGGGCCAGCAGCGAATGCTCGAAGTAGGCCGAGTTGTACACGCCCGGAGTGAGCACGACGACCATCGGATCCGCGACGTTCGGCGCGGCCGCCGCTCGCAGCGCGCGAAGCAGATGTGACGCGTAGTCACCGACGGGACGGACCCGATGCCGCGCGAACAGGTCCGGGAACACGCGCGCCATCGTGCGCCGGTTCTCCATCACGTACGACACGCCGGACGGGTTGCGGAGATTGTCCTCCAGGACACGAAATGTGCCCTCCTCGTCGCGGACGAGGTCGACTCCAGAGACGTGGATCCGCACTCCGTTGGGAGGTTTGATCCCGTACGCCTCGCGGTGAAAGTGCTCGCACGAGGTGATCAGCCTGCGCGGCAGCACGCCGTCGCGGAGGATCTGCCGGTCGCCGTAGACGTCGGCGAGGAACGCCTCCAGCGCCCGGACACGCTGTGTCACACCGCGCTCGAGCCGGGACCATTCGGTCGCCTGGATGACGCGGGGCACGAGGTCGAGCGGAAACGGCCGCTCCTGGCCCGACAGCGAGAACGTGATCCCCTGGTCCACCATCGCCCGATCGAGCGCCTGCGAGCGGTTGGTGAGATCGCCGGCGTCGAGCGCGGCGATCGAGCCGTACAGCGCCCGGTAAGGGCCGCGGACCATGCCGTCGGGCGCGAACATCTCGTCGTACGCGTCGGCGTGCGGCCGCTCCGGGGCGAGGTATCCGTCGAACTGCGCGCCGGGCCTGGCCGCGCGGCGGCCTTTCACCGTTCGCGCACGTCGTCCGGCTGGCGGCAGCCGGGGACCGGGGTTGGCGTTCATGGAGGACATCCTGACTTACCGTGCGCGGCGGCCGCGACACCCGTCTTCCGGCAAGTCTTGTGCGAAACTTCCCCGTGACGCATCAGTGCTGTGCATACCCGCTTACGAGTGGCAATATGCCAGCTCTCAGCCCTTGAGAACTACGAGGAGTGACGAAGTGGCCCGAGGACAGCAAATGAAGGCACTCGCCCTTCTCCCAGCCTTCGCGCTCGTCGGCATGACGATGGCGTGCGGTGCGGGCGGAAACGGGGCCGGCGGTGATTCGGGAGCCAGCCAGGCCCCCGGCGGCGGCGAGAGCGCGCCGACCGCGCAGAAGGACGCGGCGCTGGCCGGGCTCGTGCCCGCCGACATCAAAGCCGACGGCAAGATCGTGATCGGGCAGGACCAGACCTACCCGCCGAACGAATTCGTCGACAACGGCAAGGCGACCGGGTTCGACGTCGATATCGCCACCGCGGTCGGCCAGGTGCTCGGCGTGCAGACGGAGTTCCAGAACTCGGCGTTCGACGGCATCATTCCCGGTATTTCGGCGAAGAAGTACGAAATGGGCATCTCGTCGTTCACGATCAATGCCGAGCGGATGCAGACCGTCGACATGATCTCGTACTACAGCGCGGGCACCTCGCTCGCGGTGCTCAAGGGAAATCCGGACAAAATCTCGGTGGACGACCTGTGCGGTAAGAATGTCGCCGTGCAGAAGGGCACCACGCAGGTCGACGACCTCGGCAAGCGCAACACCGCGTGCACCAAGGCGGGCAAGCAGGCCATCAACATCACCCAGTTCCAGGCGCAGACCGACGTGAACCTGGCGCTGACCGCGAAGCGCGTGCAGGCCGAACTGGCCGACTCGCCGGTCATCGACTACGCGGTGAAGCAGACCGGCGGCCAGCTGGAGTCCGCGGGCGCGCCGTACGACACCGCGCCGTACGGAATCGTGCTGCCGAAGGGCAGCGGCGAATTCGGCAAGGCCGTGCAGGGCGCCGTGCAGAAGCTGATCGACAGCGGAATCTACAAGAAGATCCTGGACAAGTGGGGCTTGTCGGGTTCCGGTGCCATCACCAAGTCGGAGATCAACCCGTCCGCTTCCTGACGAAACTGAGGACTTAGTTACTCGTGTCCACTCCCCCCGGCCCCGCCGATTCCTGGCAGGAGGTCGACACCACCCCGATCAAGGCGGTCCCGGTCCGGCATTACGGACGCTGGATCGCCGGCGTGATCATCGTGTTCGTCGCGTTCATCGTGATCCGCAGCGTGGTCACGAATTCCGCGTTGCAGTGGCCGGTCGTCGGCGAGTACCTCTTCGACGGCCGGATACTCAACGGCCTGCGGAACACGTTGCTGCTCACGGTGCTCTCGATGCTCATCGGCATTTTCGGCGGCGTGCTGCTCGCGGTGATGCGACTGTCGCCGAACCTGCTGATGTCGGGCGCGGCGTCGATCTACATCTGGCTGTTCCGCGGCACGCCGTTGATCGCTCAGCTGGTGATCTGGAACTTCCTGGCGCTGGCGTACCCGAAGATCGGACTCGGCATCCCGTTCGGGCCGACCTTCATCAGCTGGGACACGAACACGCTGATCAACCAGTTCGTCGCCTCGTTGCTGGGCCTCGGCCTGAACGAGGCGGCGTACATGGCGGAAATCGTCCGCGGCGGTCTCCAGTCCGTCGACGGCGGTCAGCTGGAAGCGTCGTCCGCGCTGGGCATGAGCCGGGGCAAGACCTTGCGCCGGATCATCCTGCCGCAGGCGATGCGGGTGATCATCCCGCCCACCGGCAACGAGACCATCTCGATGTTGAAGACCACTTCGCTGGTGGTCGTCATCGGATACTTCGAGCTGTTCGTGTCGGCACAGACGATTTATTCGCAGAACTACAAGACCGTCCCGCTGCTGATCGTCGCGGCGACGTGGTACCTGTTCATGACGTCGGTGCTGACGGTCGTGCAGTATTACATCGAGCGATATTTCGCCCGCGGCACTTCAAGGGCGACCGCGCAGAAGAACAAGTGGGGAGCGCGAATGCTGGGCTACCGCTTCGGCCGCGGTGGCAGCGGATCCGGGGGTGCGGCGCAGTGACTCCTGTCGTTTCCGCGCAAAAGGTATGCAAGAGCTTCGGCTCGCTCGACGTGCTGAAGGGCATCGACCTGGAAGTGCACGACCGAGAGGTGCTCTGCCTGATCGGCCCGTCCGGTTCCGGCAAGTCCACTTTGCTGCGCTGCATCAACCACCTGGAGAAAATCGACGCGGGCCGGCTCTACGTTGACGGCGTGCTGGTCGGCTACCGCGAACATGGTGGCCGGCTGCACGAACTGCGGGACAAGGAAATCGCGGCACAGCGCAAGAACATCGGCATGGTGTTCCAGCGATTCAACCTGTTCCCGCACATGACGGCGCTGGAAAACGTCATGGAGGCCCCGGTCCAGGTCCGCCGCGAGCCGAAGGGCCAGGTCCGGGAACGGGCTCTGGAACTGCTGGACCGCGTCGGCCTGGCGGACAAGGCTCGGTCTTATCCCGGTCAGCTTTCCGGTGGCCAGCAACAGCGCGTCGCCATCGCGCGAGCGCTGGCCATGCAACCGAAACTGATGCTCTTCGACGAGCCAACGTCCGCTTTGGACCCGGAACTGGTGGGCGACGTCCTGGGCGTCATGCGCCAACTGGCGAAGGACGGCATGACGATGGTTGTGGTGACCCACGAAATGCAGTTCGCCCGCGAAGTAGCCGACAAGGTCTTCTTCATGGACGGCGGGGTTGTTGTCGAGTCCGGTGCTCCGGATGAGGTTATCGGTGATCCGAAGCATGAACGGACCAAGGCGTTCTTGGCCCGGGTTCTGAACCCGAACGCTTGAGTTGGGGCCGCCCGGAGATTCTCCGGGCGGCCTTTCACTTTCGCAGCTCGTTCTCGAGCTGCTGCAGCTTCTTCGCCATCTCCTGCGGCCCAGCCCCGGCCAGGCTGACCCACCCGGACTTGTCCACCCCGAACAGGATCCGCCCCTCCTCCATATCCGCCCATCCCGGCGGATTCTCATTACGCCGCCGCTTCCCCCGACTGTCCCGAACCGCGACGTACAACCGCCCGAAGTACGTATGCGGCTTATCAAGCCATTGCAGTACCTGCTTAGCGTCCCGAATGCTCGGACTAGTCCGCCCAGACGGTTGGCCGCCGCTCTTGACCAGATTCAGGTCCTCGTCGGAACAGTTAAGCGAAAGCACCCGCGCGGCCGCAGCCTCAGGCAGCAACGCGATGAACTCGCGAACCACCGTATCCGCCGAACACGGCGCGATGTACAACTTCTGGTTCACCGCAACAACAGTCGCCGCGTCCCGGCCGCTCGCCGCCGCGCGTACGGTCCGTTCGCCGCGCTCCGATTTGACCCACGAGTAGTACTCGATTCCCGGCCGCTGCAGCAAATGCATCGTCTCGACGAACTCGTCGCTAAGACGTCCGCGTTGCAGCAGACCGGAATTGTGCAGCTCGCGATCCGTGTCAGCAGCCAACTGCCGCCGCTCGTCCGGCGAGTACCAGAGCGCGCCGCGGACCAGCGTCGGGTGGATGTCGCCGAGATTCAGCCGCTCCAGCAGTACCTCGAAGGTCTGCAGGCTCAGCTCAACGGGCTTGCGCAGCACCGACTTTCCCTCCCCCTGACCATTCCGCTAAGCCCCGATAACCGGCGGCGTAGGCCGATTGCCGTCATAACCCCCGAAAATCGAGTCCGGGTCCTCTTCGGCGAGCAGGATCTTGCGCTGGTGCTCTTCGTCCTCTGGGCCTTTCCCGCCCTTGCCGCCGCCACCCATGCCGCCCATCCCGGGCTGACCCTTCGCTCCAGCCGCGCCCGCACCGCCACCCATGGCAGCACGGCCCGCGCTCTCGCCAAGCGCTCCCGCGCCGGTGCCGCCACCGACACCTCGGGGTCCGGCACCGCCTGGGCTGCCCGCACCACCGGAACCAGATCCGGAGCCGCCTGGGCCGAACCCGCCGCCACCGCCGCTAGTGGGCCCGAAACCACCGCCGAACCCAGTGACCGGACCGAAACCGCCGTTCGCCCCACCGATCCCGGGATTCCCGCCACCCGGCAACGAGGACGGCGGCTGCCAAGTCTGCGGCGGAGGGATCGTCGGGTCGGCCCAAGCCGCCCTGGTGCTGTCATTCGGCGGAGACACGGGCGGAGCCACAGGCCCGCCATGCCCGGGTGACGGAGGTACTGGCATGCCCGCCGCCCCGGGAGGGGCCGAGTAGGTGCTGGGCCCACTGCTGTAATTGTGCGACGATCCGCCGCCGGACGAATGGTGGCCAGCGCCCGAGCCAACCCGCCCACTCGTCCCAGGCGCTGGCTGATCCGGGGTGATGCCACCCGAGGACACGTTCGGATCGTGCGCGGCCGGATAGTCCATCGGCATCGTCTGGGTTCGCGGATCGGTGCTCAGCTGGTACTGGCCGTACGCCTCGACGTTCTTCTTGGTCTTGTCGTCGAACTCCGCGGCGGCGATCTCGTCGTCGCTCGCTCCGAGCGAAACGTAGTCCGTGAGCTTCTGATCGTCAGGCCTGCTCGGCGCGACTGGGACAACAGCGTTCTTCACGTAGTTGAACGCTGCCGACTGCTCCGCGATGGACTTCTGCATCGAGTCCATCTTTTCCGCGGCCAGGTGCGAAGTCGCGATCAACGGCGCGAGCCCGGCCTTGCCGGTCTCGGCGGCCTGCCCTTTCCAGAAGGAGTTGAGCGCCGCCTGGCTTTCGGTGAGCTTGTTGGCTACCTCGTTGTGGATGGATTTGAGGTCGCCGCAGCCGCCGCCCATCGCGTCCAGGCCCGTCGTGTCGCCCGGGCTGTGGATCTGGTTGTAGATGTCATGACCGGTGAGCGCCACGTCACCCTGCCTTCAGGCGAGTGATTTCGGCGGCAGCCAGCTTCTCCGCCAGCCCGCACGGGTCGGCGACCGCGGGGCTTCCCGACCGCAGCTGGGTGTTGACGGTGTAGGTGAGGTCGTCGCGCACCCCCACCGCCAGCGCGCACGATCCGGTCCCCTCGTCGCCCTTGCTGTAGACGACCGACGGATAGCCGAGCACCGGCGCGTGCGGCTTGAAGGTGGTCAGCCTGCCTGCTTGGTTCTCCAGGTAGAGGCTGTTGAGGCCGCGCTTGTTGCCCGAGAAGAAGCCAGCGCTCACGTTGCCGCCGCTTCCGTCGAACGTCCACTGGCAGGATTTGCCGACGATCGATTGAGCGACAGAGCTGCTTTTGACCTTGCCGCCCGCCTTTTCCACCTCAGAAGTCGGGAGAGCGGAGCAAGGATCCGCCTCGTACTGGGCGGTGTTGGTCAGCGGCACGGCGACCTTCGGGGCCAGCATGGCCTCCGATGGCTGCGAACTGGCTGGCTCCGGCGTCGGCTGCCCTCCGGTCGAGCCCCCTCCGCAAGCGGTCAGCAGTATCGCGCTCGCGCCGGCGAGTACGAGTTGGCAGACGCTACGAATTCGCATTCAGTCGACCTTTCGGGTTCCGCGCAGCGCGTCGATCGCGGCATGGTCCTGCTTCACGTACGCGGTTCGGATATCTTTCAGGGTTTGGACATAAGAATCGAGGTAATCGACCGTTCCGCGAAGAAATTCGTTGTACGCGGTGGTGGCGCGGTCCGCTGCCTTCGAGTACTCCGTCGTGACGGTGTCCGAACCCGGCTGGCCGAGCTGCGCGAACTGAATCGCGATGGTCCGGGCCCGCGCGTACTCGTTGTCCAAGCTGTCCTCGAGCTGCTGGATCACCTTGTCCATCGCCTCGGGGTTGAATTCCCAGCCGCCGTTGGACGCGGCCGCCGCGAAGTCCGCCTTGGCCTGACCCGACCCCAGCGCTCCGAAATTCGGCGGTGGTGGAGGCGGCGGCGCGGCCGCGTTGGCCCCCGGGATCAACCCGGATCCGGGCGCCGGTGCGGTCGGGGCCGTCGAGATGATCTGGTTCTGGACGCCCTGCAGCCCGCTGTTCGTTCCGTCTGGCATGTCGTGCCTCCCCGCACGAGCCGCGGCTTCTCGGGTGCGGCCTACCCTCTGTTCCTGGTCAGCTCCGGGAAGTGACCTTAGCAGGCACGAACCGCCCAGGAGGGACGTTCGGGCAAGATCGCCCCGGGGCGGGCCACGCGTCGTGAATCGATCACGTAGTCGTCCGCGCGCGCAAAGTGACCAATCGCCAGGACGAACACGCACTACTCCACCCAGCCCCTTGCTCATCCGCCGTTGATCCGATTCCCTGAGGGCCGACGATCGTGGGGAGAAGGGGCTCGTGCCGACCGATACGACCTTGCCGCCGCTTGATCCGTTTGCCGGGGTTCCCGACAAACGGTACGAGGTGAAGGCCGCGGACCTGCTCAAACCTGGCACCAGTGGCATCCTCCGCTGGAGACGGCAGGCCACGAACGCGCCGATCGTCCAGGTCGAGGACGCTTACATCACCGGCACGTTCGACCTGCGCGCCGCCGACCTCAATTTCCTTTTCCAATTCGAACGCTGCCGCTTCGAGCATCCGCCGGACGTGCGGGAGGCGACGCTTCTCGGGCTCGTATTCCGCAAATGCTGGCTTCCCGGACTGCGAGCACGCAATTTGCGCAGCCGGAATGACGTGCGGCTGGTTCGCAGTGTCGTGGAAATCGCGGCGGATCAATTCGAGCTCGAGACCACGACCGTGCAGCGCGGGGACGATCGTGAGCGCGGGATGCCCAATGCGGCGGTCAACCTCACCGACGCGGTGATCGACGGGTCCGTCGTGCTCACCAGGACCACGATCAGCCATCCGCACGGCAAAGCGATCCAGGGCGACCGGCTGGTGATCACCGGTGCCCTGCTGGCGTATCGGATGGTCGCCAAGGGCGAGGTGCGGCTGCCGGGCATGCGGACCGGCGGTAACGTCAACTTCTCGGGGGCCACGTTCGACAATCCGGACGGCTTCGCGTTCAACGGCAACGGGTTGCACATCGGCGGCAGTCTGCTGTGCGAGGTCGACAACTACGGGCCTGCCAGCGAGCGGAAACGGTTCTCTGCCAAGGGTGTTCTCTACCTGCCCAGCGCCACTGTGGACAGTGACATCGTCATGCGCGAGGCGCGGCTTCAGGTCGACCAGCGCGGGCCGATCGCTGTGGACGCCTGGAAATCCGGAGATCCGTACCTCGATCCGCGACCGGCGTTGGTCGCGGATCGGTTGAAGGTGGACGGCAATCTCGAACTGTCCGACGGGCTCCGGGCGTTCGGCACGTTGCGCATGGTCAACGCGCGCATCGGCGGGTCGCTCAGGCTCGCGGGCGCGGAGATCACCATGGTGCGCGGCCGTGCGACGCCGTATTACGACCGGGCGCTGCACCTCGACGGGTCGACGATCGGCGGCGACATCGAGGCGACCAACCTCCGGGTCCCGATCGGGCAGCTCAGGCTCGCGGACGTCACAGTCGGGGGCAACTTCCTCGCTTGGAATTCGATGTTCCTCCACCCCGGGCGAGACGTGTTTTCCGCGCGGAGAGCCAAGATCTCCGGAAATTTCCAGCTGACCGACGCCACCCTGCAGGGCACTTTGAGGCTGCAAGGCGCGGAAATCGGCGGCAGCGTGAACATGTTCGGCACGCTGCTCACCGAGCCGGGGCAACGGAAATCGAGCAGTTTCTCCCTCGACATCCGGACCGCGCGGATCGGCCGCGACGTCGTACTGACCGAGGACAAGGACCGTCCATTCCTGGCCGAGGGCGGCGTGAATCTCGACGGCGCGCAGATCGCGCGAAGGCTCGACATGAACGGCGCGAAGCTGGGATCCCTTGCCCCGCATGACATCGCGCTCGACGCCAGTGACGTCACGGCAGACGAGTTCGTCCTGTCTCCTGCCGAACCGCCGACGGGATCGGTGCGCCTGCGCAGGGCACATTGCGGCGCATTGGCCGACAACGAGGAGATCTGGAAGGCCACCGACGGTCTCGAACTGGAAGACTTCCGTTACGACGCACTGAAACACGGCATCGCCCTCGACGACGACAACGCGCTGGACCACCGGATCGACCTGCTCCGCAAGGCAATGCGCGGCTACCGTCCAGGACCGTACGACCAGTTGGCCGCGACCCTGCGCGCAGCCGGGAACGAGGAGCACGCCTCGACGGTCGCCCTGAGGAAGCAGCAGTTCCGCTACGAAGCACTTGCCAAGGGCTTCAAGTTCTTCGGCCCCGGCGTCCGGTTGTGGAGCTGGCTCCAGCGGTCGATGGTCGGCTACGGCTTCCGCCCGGTGCGCGCGCTCGGCTGGCTGCTCACGCTCCTAGTGCTCGGCAGCCTGTGGTTCGGCCTCGGCAAGGACGATTGCGTCAACGACCACACCGGCCGCTACATGACCAGCGGACCGCGTTGCCTCGTCAACCAGCAAGACTCCGGGCTGCAGTGGAATCCGGTCATCTACACCGCCGACCTGCTGGTGCCGATCGTCGACTTCGGCAACAAGTCGCGCTGGTACATGCACGGCGCGGACAACTGGGTCGCCGCCGGGTTCACCGCGTCCGGCTGGATCCTCGCGACCACCGTCGCGGCGGGCGTCAGCCGGATGCTGCGCCGGGAGTCTTGAGCTGTGTTTGATGGCGCCGGCTCCGCCGTCGCGGCGGGATCGCCTTCAAGTCGGCGTCTGGCGGGAACGACGCACCCGGCCTGGGGGCCGTGCACGTCGTTCCCGCCAGACGCCGACGCGATCCCGCGTTCGGGTCGGGTTGGGTGGTGGTCTTTGGCCGGTTGGGTCAAACCAGGTCCGACGCCGACTTGAAGGCGATCCCGCACGCGACGGCGGAGCCGGCGCCATCAAACACAGCGATCCCGCACGCGACGGCGGAGCCGGCGCCATCAAACACAGCTCATTCCACGAACCGCGACCAGAACTCCACGATCCGGACGCCCGCTGGTTCCTCCCCCAAGGGCTCTCCGCCGAACTCGTGCCGCAGGTAACTGCGCAGGTCCCAGCCGTAATAGACCACATCGGTCTGATACACCGACAGCACCGGATACCCGGATTCCCCGGCTGTCGCGGGCAGATATCGATGCCCGCACACCGGCACCAGTTGCGGCACCGTCGCCAGGTGCCGTCGCGCGACTGCCAGCGCGTTGCACATCGACCGCGGCTGGGTGCCCCACTCGGGCAGCCACAGGTCGTTGTTCTCCACGTCGTACAGGACGCCGTCGACCGGCCAGTCGAGGCGTTTGCGCAGCTGGTCCGGGTCGCCGTGGCGCCAATCCGGCCAACGGTCGCCGACCGGGACGCCCGCGGTGAGGAAAACCCGGTGGTCGTCGGAAAAGGTGAAGCCGAACTGGTCCTCGACGTCGCTCAGTTCTGCGGGCGTGAGGCCGGGCCGCAAGGGCTCGCCGAGATTCTGCTGCAGGATGCGGGCCTCCTCCACGGTGAAGGCTTCGGCCGGCTGAACGTGTGCCATGCCCGAAGCGTACGTAGCGCCCGGCCGCGTCCGCGCGTCCTTTTTTGCCCGGAATGGGCTCCCTCGCCGGGGTGAGGTTCTTCTCTCCGGCCGTGGTTGACGGAACACCGCGTGACCGGATGTAGTTCACTCCTCCCGTGACTTCCTCACCGCAAGCCCGGCAAGCCCGCGTACGCGCGCCCGAGCTGACCGGCGACGTCTGGCTCAACACCGGCGGACGCCGGCTCACCCTGGCGGAACTGCGCGGACGCGTGGTGCTGCTGGACTTCTGGACCAGCGGCTGCATCAACTGCCTGCACGTTCTCGACGAACTGCGTCCGCTGGAACAGGAATTCGCGGATGTCCTGGTCACGGTGGGGGTGCACTCGCCGAAGTTCAGCCGCGAGGGCGAGCGCACGTCGATCGAGGCCGCGGTTCGCCGGTACGAGGTGCACCATCCGGTGGTCAACGACCCGAAGATGGAGCTGTGGTCGCAGTATGCCGTGCGGGCGTGGCCGACGCTGGTCGTCGTGGACCCCGAGGGTTACGTCGTGCACGTCGCGGCCGGTGAGGGCCACGGCGAGGCGCTACGCCGCGTAATCGCCGACCTCGTCGCCAAGCACGACGCGAAGGGCACGCTCCGGCGCGGCGGCAGCCCGTACGTGCCGGTCGAGGAGCAGCGCACCGAACTGCGTTTCCCCAGCAAGGCCGTCGTCACCGCTGGTGGCCGGATTCTGGTGGCGGACACTGGACATCACTCCATCGTCGAGTTCGCGTCCGACGGCGAGACCGTCATCCGCCGCTTCGGCAGCGGCGTTCGCGGGACGCAGGACGGGCCGTTCGACCTGGCCCAGTTCGCCGAACCGTCCGGAATCGCCCTGCTGCCCAACGAAGTCGCCGAGCGCGCCGGGTATCACGCGATCGTCGCCGACACCGCCGGGCACCGCCTGCGCGGCCTGGACCTCAACACCGGCGAGGTGAAAACCGTTGCCGGAACCGGGAATCAGTGGCGCGACGGCACTGACACCGGCAAGGCGCTGGACACCGACCTCACCAGCCCGTGGGACGTCACGTGGTGGGCCCCCGCGGGCGGCGTGGTCGTCGCGATGGCCGGAAACCACACGCTGAGCGTGTTCGACCCGTCCTCAGGCACCATCCGCCGGTTCGCCGGGACCACCGTCGAGGGCCTGCGCGACGGCGACGTGCACGAGGCGTTCTTCGCCCAGCCGTCCGGATTCGCCGTGGACGGGCAGAAACTGTGGTTCGTCGACGCGGAAACCTCGGCCCTGCGCTGGATCGAACCGGCGGGCGAGTCGTTCGCCGTGCACACCGCGGTCGGCACGGACCTGTTCACCTTCGGCCACGCCGACGGCCCGTCCGACCAGGCGCTGCTGCAGCATCCGCTCGGCCTCGCCGTGCTGCCTGACGGCCGGGTCGCGATCGCCGACACCTACAACGGCGCGATCCGCCGCTACGACCCGTTCACCCGCGACGTCACGACGCTCGCGACCGGGTTCGCCGAACCGCAAGGACTGGTGCGCCACGACGGCGAGCTGTACGTCGTGGAGTCGGCGGGCAACCGGGTTACCCCGCTCGGGGGCAATGGCCAGGCGACCGCGGTCGCGGGCACTCACCAGGCCGTGCGGCGGCCGCCGACCGTGCTCGCGCCCGGCGAGGTCGAGTTTTCCGTCGTCTTCACCCCGCCGCCCGGCGAAAAGCTCGACGAGCGCTACGGGCCGTCGACGCGGCTGGAGATCACCGCGTCGCCGCCGGAACTGCTCGCCGACGGAGCCGGAGTCGGAACTGACCTCGTGCGGCGTATCAAGTTCGCCGAGGGCGCGACCGAAGGTGTGTTGCAGGTAGTGGCGCAGGCCGCGAGCTGCGACGACGGCGGCGAGCACCCGGCGTGCCGGATCACCCGGCAGGACTGGGGCGTCCCGGTGCGTTTCGAGAGCGGAGGGGGGAAGGCGCTGAGCCTGATGATGGCGGGCGAGCCCAAGGCTCCGGCATCCGGTCAGTAGCATGAACGGCGTGCCGGACACGCCGAAGCTCGAGATCCAGATGCTGCACGACCGCGTCCTCGTGCGGTTGTCGCAGGAGGAAGGCGAGCGTCGCAGCAGCGGCGGCATCGTGATTCCCGCCACCGCGCAAGTCGCGCGCAGGCTGGTGTGGGGTGATGTACTGGGTGTCGGCAACAGCGTGCGGAACGTCAAGCACGGCGACCGGGTGCTCTTCAATCCGGAGGACCAGCTCGAGGTCGAGATCCAGGGCGAAGGCCACCTGGTGATGCGCGAACGCGACATCCACGCGGTGGCCACGGAGCGGACCGAACACGGCACGGGGCTGTACCTGTAGCTCCCGTACCAGGGGAGGCAGGCGTTGCGTGAAGAAGACCGTTCGTCGGCTTTCGCCGACGACCTGCTGAGCGACGAGCTGCTGGACGACCCCGCCCTGGCCGGCGAATCCGATCTGGCCACGGAGATCTTCGCGGTGGCCGACGCGCCCCCGCCGCCCAACACCCGCTTCCGCCGTTTCCGCAAGCGCGTCGGCCGCACGTTCATGATCGTCGGCTGCCTGCTCGGGCTGTTCGTGCTGGCCTACACCATCGACCTGATGACCAGCGCCGGCGACGTGCCACGCGGTGTGCAGGTGGCCGGCGTCGACGTCGGCGATCTGTCCTACGCCGAGGCCGAAGCCAAGCTGCACAGCGAACTCCAGCCCCGGCTGACCCGGCCGGTGGCGATCCACGCCGGTGACGTCACCGGGACGCTCGTGCCCGCGGATTCCGGGCTCGGCCTCGATTGGCCGGGCACGCTCGCTCAGGCCGGGCACCAGCCGTGGAGCCCGGTCACGCGCCTGCTGTCGTTCTTCACCACCCGCGAGGTGGGCGTCGTGACGCGCAGCGACCAGCTCGAGGTTACTGACGCGGTGCAGCAGCTCGCTGGGAAGCAGCTCAACCATCCGCTGGTCGAGGGCAGCATCGGGTTCACGCCGAAGGAGTCGGACGGCGTCACCGCTTATGCGGTCGAGCCGCGGCAGGGCCAGGAGCTGGCCGACGTCCCGGCCGCGGTGCAAACCGTGGTGGCGGACTGGCTTTCGCCGCGCGGGGTCACCCTGAAGATGGCCGTGACCCCGGCCAAAACCACCTCCGCCGACGTGCACCGCTTGCTGGACACCGTGGTCGCGCCCGCGGTCGCCTCGCCGGTCGTGCTGCACGGACAGGGCAAAGACAGCACGCTGCGGCCGTCGGCGATCGCGTCGTCGTTCCAGTTCCAGCCGAACGGCGGCGGTCTCGAACTGCGGATCGATCAGGAGAAACTGCGCGCGGCCGTCCAGCCGGACCTGGTGTCCACCGAGACGAACAGCAAGGACGCGCAGATCAGCCTCGACTCCGGCACTCCGACCGTCACACCGTCCGAAGACGGGCGAAAGATCAACTGGGCCAACACTTTCAAGTCCCTCACCGACGTGCTCGCGAAGCCGTCCGGCCGCGATCTGCCGGTCGCCTACGACCAGAAGCACCCGACCCTGACCACCGACGGCGCGAACGCGATGGGCGTCAAGGAGGTCATCGGCGAGTACACCACCGGCGGGCTCAGCGGCCCGGCCGCGGACAACGTCGCCACGCTCGCCGGACGCATCAACGGTGTCCTCGTGAAACCGGGAGACTCCTTCAGCCTCAACGACTATCGCGGCGGCGGTTACGCGTCCGCGCCGGTCGACGAGGACGGCACCGGTCCGGCGGTGCCGGGCGGCGGCCTGTCGCAGCTTTCGTCCACTCTGTACAACGCGGCTTACCTGGCCGGCCTCGGCGACGGCGGCCACGCGGCGCACGACCACTTCGTCAACCGCTACCCGGCGGGCCGCGACGCGGTGGCGGTGGACAGTTCCGGCAACGCCGTGGACCTCAAGCTGGCCAACAACGATCCGACCGGGTTCGCGATCCAGGCGAGCGCCAGCGGCGGGTCGGTGACGGTGAAGATCTGGGGTACCAAGCACTTCCGCGTCGAAGGCCGCAGCGGAGCGCCGTCGAACCAGGTACCGCCGACGGTGCAGCTCGGACCCGGTCCGGACGGCCAGTGTCACGCGTCGCCGGGCGCGTCCGGGTTCACGGTCAGCGACACCCGGGTGTTCTACGACCTGGCCAGCGGCGGCGAGGTCCGCGAGGAAAGCCGCAGCACGACGTACTCGCCGCAGCCGATCGTCATTTGCTGAGCCGGGCTGGGGCTTTCGACCGCCACGACTCGGTGAGCAGTTCGCGCAGCTGCTGCGGATCGACGCGGGCGAGGTGCACGAGGATCGAGCCGTGGCCGTCGTAGTGCGGCGTGGTGAAGAAGGCCGGATCGCCCGAGGCGAGCAGCGCTGCCTTCTCGTCGAGGCCGACGAACAGCACCAGCCCGCCCTCGGCCTCGGTGCGCAGCCGCGCGTAACCCTTGCCCGCCACCTTCAGCGCGGGGGTGCGGTACCAGGTCGCCACCTCGGTCTCGGCCAGCTCCTCCTGTGCCCACGTGGTCACGTCGTCCCAGGTCATCGTCATGCCGACCATCGTGCCCCGCCTCCGCCGCGCTGTCTTGGAGAAACGAGAGGAGCCCCCGCCCGGGTGGGCGAGGGCTCCTTGCTGAGCTACTGACTTACTTATCTGCTGACTTACTGAGTTACGGAGTTGCGGTGATCCGGTCCGCGGGCGGCGGAGCGATGCCCGGGTGCGCGCCGAGGTAAGCGATGAACGCGTCCAGGTCCACCGGACCGCCAGCCAGATCGGTGCCCTTGGTGAACTCGCTGAACCCGTCGCCGCCAGCGGCGAGGAAGTTGTTCACCGAAACCCGGTACTTGGCCGCCGGATCGATCGCCGTGCCGTTGACCGTGATGTTCGAGACCCGCGAGCCGACCGGAGCGGCCGCCGAGTACGTGTAGTGCAGCGACTTCGAGATCTGCAGGATCTTGGTGCCGCCGGGCTGGCCCCACTGCTGTTCCAGCACGTTCTTCAGGTTCGCGCCGGTGAGCGTGATCGTCTGCATGATGTTCGAGAACGGCTGCACGGTGAACGCCTCGCCGTAGGTCACGACGCCGTCGCCTTCACCGGCGGACGACGACTTGTACGTCAGGTCGGCGCGGATGCCGCCCGGGTTCGTCATCGCGATCACGGCGTTGTTGGACTTGGTCCCTTCGAGCTGGGCGTCGGCGATCACGTCGCCGAGCGGCGATTCGCCGGACGGCCCGCCCGCCGCGGGCAGGTCCGCGGTGATGGTGCCGACCTGCTTGTTCGCGATCGGCGCGGCCTTCGTCTTGGCCTCGTCGACGAGCTTGGTCACGGCCGGGTCCGGCGTGACGTCGCGGGTGACGATCTCGTTGTGCGCCTTGGTCTGCGACCGGACGACGTCGCGCGTGCGGCGGTCGATCTTCAGGTCGACGACCGACAGCAGCCGCCCGAATGACGCGCCCTGGATCACCGGCCGCGGCTGGCCCGCCGGGTCGTTGATCACGCAGTTGTACTGCTGGTGGCTGTGCGCGGTGAAGATCGCGTCGACCTTCGGCGTCACGTTCTTCGCGATGGTCCCGGCCTCGCCATTCGGCTGGACCTTGCAGTCGTTCGGACCCGCGCCGGGCAGCGCCTCGTCGCCCTGGTGCAGCAGCACGACCTGGGCCTTGACGCCGAGCCGGTCGAGGATGTTCGCGGTGCGGTTGATCGCCTCGACCTCGTCGCCGAACTTGAGGCCCTTGATGGCTTCCGGCGTCACGACCGACGGGAGGTCCTTGAGCGTCGCGCCGATGACGCCGACCGGAACGCCGCCGGAGTACTGGATGCTGAACGGCAGCAGCGCGGGCAGCCCGTTGTCGAAGTACACATTGGACCCGAGCAGCGGGAAGCGTGCGCCGTCGTAGCTCTTGCGGAACTGGCAGCCGTCGGTCTTGTTGCAGCCGCCGAACTGCATGCGCAGCAGTTCCCGGTAGCCCTCGTCGAACTCGTGGTTGCCCACCACGGACGCCTTCACGCCGAGGTCGTTGAGGAAGTCCATGGTCGGTTCGTCGTGGAACAGCGCCGAGATCACCGGCGACGCGCCGATGTTGTCGCCCGAGGACAGCACCATCGAATTGCGCACCTGCGCTTCGAGCTGCTTGACGTGCGTCGCGAGGTAAGCCGCGCCGCCCGCGTCCACCTTGGACCCGTCCGGGAGCGTGATCCGGCCGCTCGATCCCGACGGCGGTTCGAGGTTCCCGTGCAGGTCGTTGAACGCGATGATCCGGACGTCGGCGGTCTGTGCGGCCTCGGCGGGCGCGCTCGTGACGGCCACGGTGGCCAGTGCGGCCGCGGCGGTGGCCGCGAGCCGGGTGAAGAGCTTCATGTTTCCTCCGGTGTTCGCGCCCGCTTGACCCCTGATGCGGACGCCCGGCGAAGCAGTCTGCCCAAATCGGACGGTCCTGACCAGGGCAGAACGGCCGGTGGCGGGTGAAAGTTTCGGTAACGTTCGCCCCGCGCCAGCCGATCTGTGCGTTGGGTGCCGAGGGGGACAAATGGAACTTCAGCTCGTCGTGCTGGTGCTCGGCGTGGTCGTCTTGCTGATCGCGGGCACCGTCTTCGCGGCCTGGCGCTCGGAGCGGGCGGAACGGGACGACGAACCGCCTTCGAGCGAGCGCTGACCGATCGGTCGGCGAGCACTCGGCCATCTGGCCGACCCGTGGTCCAGACCGTCCGGCTCTTCGACCGAAGTGCGCGCGCGGGAAGATCCATAGCGTTCTGGATATGACGAACGCACAGGTCACCGCCCTGCAGTACGGGTTCATCGGGTTCCTCGCCGTATGGGCGACGATCCTGATCCCGCAGCTCGTACTCCAGTTCGCGCGCCACGGCCGGCTGCGGCCGCGCAGCCTGGTGACCACGGCGGCGGTCGTGTTCTACGCGTGCATGGCGCTGGCGGTCGTCTTCCTGCCGCTGCCCGGCCCGAACAGCAGGCGGCTGGAGCAGACCGTGCAGCTGGAGCCGTTCCAGTGGATCGCGGACATCCACACCGAGCTGGTGAAGCACGGGCTTTCGGCGGCGGACTGGTTCACCACCCAGACGTTCCAGCAGGCAGCGATGAACGTGCTCTTGTTCGTCCCGCTCGGCTTCTTCGCCCGGGTGCTGTGGCGACGCGGCCTGGTCGGCGCGGTGGCGATCGGTTTCGCGGCCTCACTGGCCGTCGAGATCACCCAGCTCACCGCGAACTTCGGGACCGCGCCGTTCGTCTACCGGATCTTCGACGTCGACGACCTCATGACCAACACCGTCGGGGCCGGATTCGGCTGGCTGGCCGGTGCGCTGCTGCTCGCCCTTCGGCCGATCTCTTCAACTCTCCGCGTGGAGCCTGCCCGGAGCGAGCGGATCGACCTCGCCAAGACGCGCTAACCGGGCTCGTCTGGCGATCGCGGCTTGGCGCGCCGCGCGGCGGTCTTCCAGGATCACGATCAGCGAGGCTATGGCGATGATCAGTGCTACCAGGCCGAGCACTAGCCATAGTTGCATGTGCTCTCCTCATCGACGCCGTTGTGCGAGAGATCACACAGGCTACCGATCCGGGCGCCGGGTTGGCTACCCCGCGCCGGGAGTTCGTGCGGAGAACCAGTCCCGGTCAGCGGTGACCCGCCGGTCTGCCGGGCGCCGTCGGGCGTCCCGCCCGCACCGCCCAGCGTGCCGGAAACTGGACTCATGCCCGCGAAACCCACCAAGGCCGAACAAGCCGCCGCGCACGGGACCACCATCCCGGACGTCCTGGCCGCCAACCTGAACGTGCTGTTCTGCGGCATCAACCCCGGCCTCTACTCCGGCGCGCTCGGCCTGCACTTCGCCCGCCCCGGCAACCGCTTCTGGCCCGCCCTCCACGCCAGCGGCTTCACCCCTCGCCAGCTGGACCCGGGCGAACAAGACGAACTCCTCGCCTTGGGTCTCGGCATCACCAACGTCGTAGCCCGAACCACCGCCCGCGCCGACGAGCTGACCGACGCCGAACTCCGCGAAGGCGGCGAGATCCTCACCAAGAAGGTCAAGAAGTACCGCCCGCGCTGGCTCGCAGTGGTCGGGATCACTGCCTACCGCGTCGCGTTCGGGGATCGGCGAGCCGCCGTCGGACCGCAAGACCGGACAATTGGGACATCAAAGGTCTGGCTGCTGCCGAATCCCAGCGGTTTGAACGCCCACTGGACCCCGAAAACCCTCGCCGTGGAGTTCGGTCGGCTGCGCGCACAGGCGGTCATCGGAGATTCACCCGAGCAGTTAAACCCTCAGTAGAGCTAACCCACTCGGGCGGACCCTCGCTGCGCCGTCCTCCCGCATTTCGAGGCCGCTTTTCTACTGAGAGTTTGCTGCGACCAGCCGTTACGGCCATGAGGGGGAAACCGCGTCACAAGCCGCTCTCGGCGGAGTCGAACCAGGGACAAGGTGTCGTTCCCGGCCGGTTCCGGCAGGGGGGACCGGCGGGCACGCCGAGGGGGCGTGCCGGTCACCGGGAGCGACCTCGAGGACGGAGGCCCGAGATGCGTGGCATCGAGCCCCACCGAACGCCCATGTCGGCCGGTCAGCCAGCCGGCGGTCGAAGCCTGGGAGTCGCCGTGGTCGACCCCATCCCGATTTTCCGCGAGGGCATCGCGTCGATGGTGCACCGCACGCTGGGCCTGCACTGGTCCGGCCAGGCGGCGAGCCACCACGCGGCGATGCAGTTGTGCGAGCAGGTCCGCCCGGACGTCGTGATCCTGGACTCCGCGCTCGACCCCAACTGCCATCTCGCGAAACTGCTCAACGCGGGCGACCCGGCACTCGTGCTGGTCACCCTCGTGCGCGACACCAACCGCACTCAGCAGTACCTCGCCGCGGCCATCGGCGCGGGTGCGCACGCCATCGTGCCGCGTGCGGTCGATTCCCGGCGGCTCGCCGAGGCGGTCAGGCGCGCGCACCACGACCGGCGCTACATCGACCCGGCGTTGTCCGCGCTCACCGCGCGGCCCAAGCGCGAGCCGTCGCCAAGAGCCGCTCCGGTCGACGGGCACCTCGTGCAGCCCAAGGGCGCCATGCCGCTTTCGCGGCGCGAATACCAGGTTTTGCAGCTCGTCGCCGAAGGGCTGGAGAACTCCGGGATCGCGAAGCTGCTTTTCCTGTCCGTGGAAACCGTGCGGACCCACGTGAAGAGCATTCTCCGCAAGCTTTCCGCTCGCGACCGGACACACGCGGTGACCATCGCGTTCCGCAGCGGCATCCTCGTCCCCCAGCTTGACGACAGCGCCGGTCCCCCGGCCGTGCAGGAGGCCGTGGCGCGCAGCACCCGGTGAGGCCGACCCCTGGTCGACCCGTCATTCCGAGCGAATTGCCACCCCTGGAAGGGCGGATTCGCTTGCTCTGGTTACTCGTAGGTAATATCCTGATGTTACCGGCGAGTAAGGGAACCAGTGCCCGGCCGGAAAGCCGAACACGACACGGAGTGACGACATGGGCCACTACAAGAGCAACGTCCGAGACCTGGAGTTCAACCTCTTCGAGGTACTCGGCGTGCAGGAACGGCTCGGCAAGGGCGTGCTCGCCGAGTCGGACGAGGAGACCGCTCGCGGGGTCTTGTCGGAGCTGAACAAGCTGGCCGTGGGCCCGCTCGCCGAGTCCTACGCCGACGCGGACCGCAACCCGCCGGTGTACGACCCCAAGACGTTCAGCGTGACGATCCCCGAGTCGTTCAAGAAGAGCTACAAGGCGCTCATGGACGGCGAGTGGTGGCGTCTCGGCCTCACCAACGACCTCGGCGGCTTCGGCCTGCCCCCGACGGTGCAGTGGGCCGCGGCCGAGCTGATCCTCGGCGCGAACGCCCCGCTGTTCATGTACCTGGCGGGCCCGAACTTCGCCATGATCGTGGACAAGAACGGCACCGAAGAGCAGAAGCACTGGGCTCAGCTGATGATCGACCGCGGCTGGGGAGCGACCATGGTGCTCACCGAGCCGGACGCCGGTTCGGACGTCGGGGCCGGCCGCACCAAGGCGATCAAGCAGGAGGACGGCTCCTGGCACATCGACGGCGTGAAGCGGTTCATCACCTCGGCCGAGAACGACATGGTCGAGAACATCATGCACCTGGTGCTGGCCCGTCCCGAGGGTCCCGGCATCGAGACCAAGCCGGGCACCAAAGGCCTGTCGCTGTTCCTGGTCCCGAAGTTCCACTTCGACTCGAAGACCGGCGAGCTCGGCGAGCGCAACGGCGCCTACGTCACCAACATCGAGCACAAGATGGGCATCAAGGTGTCCACCACGTGCGAGCTGACCTTCGGCCAGCACGGCACCCCGGCCAAGGGCTGGCTGCTCGGCGAGGTGCACGACGGCATCGCGCAGATGTTCCAGGTGATCGAGTACGCCCGGATGATGGTCGGCACCAAGGCGATCGCCACGCTGTCCACCGGCTACCTGAACGCGCTGGAGTACGCCAAGGAGCGCGTGCAGGGCGCTGACCTGCCGAACATGCTGAACAAGGCCGCGCCGCGCGTCACGATCACGCACCACCCCGACGTGCGTCGTTCGCTGATGCTGCAGAAGGCGTATGCCGAGGGCCTGCGCGCGATCTACCTGTACACCGCGTCCTTCCAGGATCAGCTGTGGACCGGCGAGGGCGACGAAGCCGCCCTGAAGCTGGCGCACGGCATCAACGACCTGCTGCTGCCGATCGTCAAGGGTGTCGGCTCCGAGCGCGCCACCGAGCAGCTCGTGCAGTCGCTGCAGACCCTCGGCGGTTCCGGCTTCCTGCAGGACTACCCGATCGAGCAGTACATCCGCGACGCGAAGATCGACTCGCTGTACGAGGGCACCACGGCCATCCAGTCGCTGGACTTCTTCTTCCGGAAGATCGTCCGGGACAAGGGCCAGGCGCTCGCGTTCGTGGCGGGCGAGATCACGAAGTTCATCGAGTCCGAGGCGGGCAACGGCCGGCTCAAGAACGAGCGCGCGCTGCTCAAGCAGGCGCTCGAGGACACCCAGGGCATGCTGGGCTCGCTGATCGGCTACCTGACCTCGTCGCAGGAGGACCCGCAGAACATCAACAAGGTCGGCCAGCACACCGTGCGGCTGCTGATGTCGGTGGGCGACCTGCTGGTCGGCTGGAAGCTGCTGCAGGGCGCCGAGGTCGCGCTGGCCAAGCTCGACGACGGCGCGTCGGCCAAGGACAAGCCGTTCTACGAGGGCAAGCTGGCGGTGGCGTCGTTCTTCGCGAAGAGCGTGCTGCCGGAGCTGACCTCGCGCCGCGCCATCGTGGAGGCCGCGGACAACGCGCTGATGGAGATCGACGAAGCCGCTTTCTGATCGCACTGGCTGGAAAAATGCCCCGGTCCGCACCCGGACCGGGGCATTTTTCGTGCTTCCAGTGGCGGCAGCCGAAGGTGGGCGGTAAGCCGGGTTTGGCGCCTCGGGTTCCGGGTTAAACCGGTCGGGCCCGATCCTCTCGGCAGAAGGAGTTCGCCATGGCGGTTTCCGGCATCATCAGCGCGGTCGTGATCGGCCTGATCCTCGGCCTGCTCGGCAAGCTGGTCGCACCTGGCAAGCAAGCGATCCCGATCTGGCTGACGATCCTGGTCGGCATCGTCGCCGCGTTCGTCGGCACCGCCATCGCGCGCGGGCTCGGCTACGCGGACACCAAGGGCATCGACTGGCTGGAGATCATCACCCAGGTCGTGCTCGCCGCGATCGGCGTGACGCTGGCCGCGAGCCTGTGGGGCAAGCGGCAGGTCAAGAGCTAGCTCAGTCGTTCAGCTCCGGCTCGAGCAGGCTCATCAGGTACATGTCGTGGTACTGGCCGTCGGGCCCGCGATGGCATTCGCGGTGCCTGCCGTCCTCCACGAACCCGACCTTGCGGTAGACGTGCCGCGCGCGCTCGTTCTCGGCGACCACCCAGAGCGCGATCAGGTGCAGCCGCATCACGTTGAATCCGTAGCGGCACATGAGTTTCAGCGCCTCAGTGCCGTATCCGCCGTCCCAGTGGTCGGTCTCGCCGATGTAGATGTCCAACTCGGCGCGGCCGATCTCTGGGCGCGCGTCGCGGAGGTCGACGACGCCGATCAGTTTCCCGGCCTCGATCGATTCGATGCCCAGCACGACGTTCTCGTACTTGTTCACCGGCCGCTCTTCGCCCCATTTGCGCAGCTGCGCGAGCGAGCGCGGATGGTCGTTGGTCATGTACTGGCCGACCGCGGGGTCGTGGATCCACCGATAGATCGATTCGGCGTCCGACGGTTCGATCGCCCGCAGCCGCACTAGCTTCCCGGTGAGCATCGCGCCCCTTATTCTCGTTTAAGCACAAGGAAATCCGTGACGCCGACCAGTCCAAGGAACTGCCGCACCCCGGGCGGCATCGGCCGGCGCGATTCATCATGCACGAGTTCCGGATCACGCACGCGGTATTTATGGCCGCGCGTGAGCACCTCCGCCCCGCCCGCCGCGCGGACGTTGCGGACCCAGTCGGCGTCCGGCCCGTAGGTGAGCGCGACGACGAATCCGTCGTCGGTGCGGAAGATGTTCAGCGGGGTGCGGAACTCGCGGCCGGACTTGCGTCCGCGGTGCACGACCACCCCGAATCCGGGCAGCTTGTCGGCGAAGGGTTTCGTGACCCGGTTGGTGACCACGCGGTTGAACCGGGCGAGACGTTCGGGCAGCACCATGCCGCCGAGCCTAATCCAATGGGTGTGGAATTTCCTGCCGGAGACGCGCTGTGCGCCGGGACGGACGGGTCTGGTGGGATGGGCCCGCAGCCGAACGCGAGGTGGGGAGCGGGTATGTCGCAAGACTGGCCGATGGGGCAGGAACCGCACGCGGCGGTGCTCGTCGCGCAGGGCCTGATCGAGCATCCGGAAAACCTGGATCACGTGCTTCTCGACGACGAGGAGGGCTGGTTCGTCAGCGACGGTTCGGAGTTCGGCGACGACCCGGAACTCGACGGGGAGCAGTTCGCCACGGTGTGCTTGCACGACGTCGTCGAGCTGTTGCCGCAGCTGCGGGCGCTGGCCAAGCTGCCGGCCGGGATGGGCGCGAACTGGGACGCCGACAGCGCGTCCTGGGTGCTGATTTCGCCGCTCGTCCCGAGCGACGACGAGGAGGCCCGCGCGTACCGGGAGGCCCGCGACGCCGCTTGGCCGCACGCCGGGTCGCCGATGGACGAGGTGAACCTCAGCCTGGGGTTGATGGAGATCGCCACCGCGGCGGACGCTCCGGCCCGCAGCGTGCGTTACGTGAGCCGGGAAGAAGACGGCACATGGATGTTCGTCGGCTTCGAGGTGCCCGACCCGGATGAGCAGACCGAGGTCGAGGTTGACACCCTCGAACTCGGGCACGTGGCGGAGCTGTACCCGGACGTGGTGGAGCTGCTGGACGCGGAGCCGGGCGAAGTGTTCTTCCGCGAGGCACCGGATGCCGAGTGGTTGCAGGTAATCGACGACGGGGAGTGAACATGTCCGAGGAATGGCCGCTGCGACAGGACCCGGAATCCCCGGTGATCATCGCGCACGAACTGGTGGAGCACCCGGAGAAACTGGCCTTCGTCGTCCTCGACGATGACGACGACTGGTTCATCAGCGACGGGGCCGAGTTCGAAGAGGACATGGAGGTCAACCGCCAGGTGTTCGGCGCGATGGTCCTGCGCGAGGCAGTGGCGCTGCTGCCGCACCTGGTCGCGCTGGCCGACGTGCCCGCGGGGATGGCCGCGGACTGGGACCCGGAACGCCGCACCTGGCTGCTCAGTTCGGTGTCGGACTCCGACGACCTGGACGAAGATCTCGTCCACCGCGACGCCCGCGTCGCCGCCTGGACGCATCCCGGTTCGCCGCTCGAAGAAGTCCAGCTGAGCACCGGATTGACCGAAATCGGCACAACCGCCGCAGCGCCATCGCGGGCGGTTCGCCAGGTTGTCCGGGAGCAGGACGGAACGTGGCTGTTCGTCGGCTTCGAGGTCCCCGAAGCGGAGGATTTCGAGGTGGAGGGCCTGGAACTGGAACACGTCGTACAGCTGTACCCGGACGTCGTGTCGACCTTGCTCGCCGCGCCGGGCCAGGTGTTCGACCGCGCCGAGCCCGGTTCCCCGTGGGAATTGGTGGAGGGCTGAGGGTCCTAGCGGTCCTTTGTGGACCGTCTGAAATCGCAGACGCTTTCCGGTAGTCGTTGGTTGGGCGGCCCCGGCCGGATCAGTTCTACTGTGCCGACCCGCTCGCACCGCGGGCTACCGATTTCGGGAGGCAGGCGTCAATGACGACGAGGTCCGGGGATGGTTTGAGCCGTAGGCTCAACGGCAGACACATCCGGTTCATCGCTTTGGGTTCGGCGATCGGCACCGGATTGTTCTACGGCTCGTCGGACACGATCGCCAAAGCGGGCCCGTCCGTCCTGATCGCGTACCTCATCGGCGGCGCGGCGATTTTCTTCGTCCTGCGCGCTTTGGGCGAAATGGCCGTCAACGATCCAGCGCCCGGTTCGTTCGGCGAATACGCGCGGAAACACCTGGGTCCTCTCGCGGGTTTCCTGACCGGCTGGACGTACGCGTTCGAGATGGTGATCGTCTGCGTCGCCGATGTGACGGCTTTGGCTGTGTATATGGGATTCTGGTTCCCAGACGTGCCGCGGTGGATCTGGGTAGTGCTCACGATCCTGGTCATCGCCGCCGCGAACCTGGTCAGCGTACGGGTTTACGGTGAACTGGAATTCTGGTTCACCCTGGTCAAGGTAGTCGCCATCGTCGCCATGATCCTCGGCGGCGCGGCAATCCTGATCTTCGGCCTCGGTTCTAATTCCGGCAGTGTCACCAACCTGTGGTCCCATGGCGGCTGGTTCCCCAATGGCATCAGCGGTTTCATCGCTTCGTTCGCCTTGGTGATGTTCGCCTTCGGCGGCACAGAGATTCTGGGCCTCACCGCCGCCGAATCCGAAGACCCGCGCACCGCCATGCCGAAGGCCGTCAACACGGTCCCCGTCCGGGTTTTGCTTTTCTACGTGGCGACCTTGGCGATCATCATGATGCTGAACCCGTGGAACACGATCAGCACCTCCGGCAGCCCCTTTGTCCAGATCTTCGCCGGTCTCGGATTGCACTCCGCCGCAACGGTTCTGAACATCGTCGTGGTCACGGCCGCGTTGTCCGCCATCAACAGCGACATCTTCGGCGCCGGCCGAATGATCTACGGTCTGGCCCAACGCGGCCAAGCCCCCGCGGTCATGGCCCGGGTTACGCGTAATGGCATCCCGTGGATGACTGTCCTGGTGGTTGCTGCCGCTTTGAGTCTGGCTGTTGTTTTGAACTATCTGTTGCCGGACAGCGCTTTCCTGCTGATCGCGTCGGTGGGTACGTTTGCGACGGTGTGGGTTTGGTTCATGATCCTGCTTACGCACTACCGGGCTCGTCGCCAGCTGTCCGCTGGGGAACAGGCCTCGCGGGAGTTCCCGGTGCCGTTCTGGCCGGTGGGTCAGGTTTTGACGATGGTGTTCATGGTGTTCATCTTCGTGGTGATGGCGTTCGCTGAGGACACCCGCCTGGCGTTGGTCGTTGGAGTGGTGTGGTTGGCGGTGTTGTGCGGGTTGTTTTGGTTCCACCGCAGGGCAACGGCTCAGTCTCTGAAGACTGACACAGTTACTCGAGTCGGATAGCTCCCAGTCTCACAGCCCGCAGTGAATACTCAGCTCCGCCGAAAGACTGTCGCTGCTTAGGGATTCGGGATGGCACACTCGGATCCTGGTTGCGATCACAGGATCACCCCGTCATCCTTGCAGGAGGTCGGACGACTGGAGCGATAACCGTGTACATGGACCCGAAGCAGGTGCGCCAATCGATCAGGAAGCGCAAGTGTTCCTGTCTCGTCTGCTTCTACTGCGAAGTGCCCCTGGGCGACCGTCATGAGCACGATCACTTCCCGGTGCCGCGAGTGGCGGGCGGGCGAGATGTCGTAGCGGCGTGTCTCGACTGTCACGATCTGAAAGACCGTGTCCTATTCAATGATTGGCCAGTCGCTGCCTGCTTGGAAGCTATTCGGGGTTTATGGGAAGGGCTTGAACTGGACAGTTGCCCCCGTCCCGGCGAGGAGTTGGCAAGTTGGGTCGGTGACCAGCCCGGGTTTTCGGATGCTGAGATCGTCGGACGTTGGGTGGAATTGCCGCCGCTCAGTAGAATCCTGTATGGAAAGCTGCGATCAATTGAGGAAGAGCATCAATGTCGTGCCGGTAACGCAAGTGCTGGCAGTTCGGCCTTGGCTTCCCTTATCGGCCGAGGTACGGCCACCATTGGCGGTTTCCCAGTTTAACCGGAACATGTCGTTGGTTTGCTGCTTCGGATCGGCTGGCGAGATGGGCGTCGGTGGCATTGTCCAACTCGCCAGTTCTGGCCGGTGTGTCGTGGAGCGTTCGGGCGTTCTGAGATAATCAGTCGATGGACTTCAACCAGGCTCAGGCGGCTGACGTGCTATGGGGTTGGCCGGTGGGGCTGCTGGATCGTCTGTTCGAGCTTCGGGCGCGGGCTGGTGCTGGCTCGTTGGGTATCGAGGAGTGGCGTGAGCAGGACGCGGCGTTGCGTACTGGGATGCCGGAGGTCGACCTCGATGAAGTCGTTGCGTTCCAGACTGACTGGTTAGTGAATGGGAGCGACCTCGAAGTGCCGTTGACCGATCGGTTGACTGCTCTGACAAGTCCGCCTCCGACGGACGAGGAACTGCGGCACGAGATTGCGGAGGCGGATGTCGCGCTCGCTGATCGCCGTACTGCGCGGAGGTTAAAGGACGCTTACCGCGCTCGCCGGGCCCGAGCTGCTGCGTGGTTAACGCGACCTGGTGGTGGATTAGACCCGGTGACAGGCCTGCCGTGGTCGACGATCGAGCGGTATCGAGTCATTGATGACCCTGACGTTGGTCCAGTGCCGCAGCACGTAGGGGTAGCACGGCAGCTGGCGCTGCGCGATGCGTCTGATGCTGAACGCGATGCTGCGGCATTAGTGGCCGCTGGCCAGGACAAGCTGAACCTAGAGTTCGACGCCGCCAAGGCCGACATGCAGCAGCGTCGGATGATGTGGTTTCCGGGCTTGCTAAAAGCTGGCGTGCAGGCCGACGAAGGGATGCGGCCTCTGGCGGAGGAACTGTCGCGGATCTGGTCGGATCCGCGGGTGCAGCGGCTGCTGCTGGAGGAGACCTCGGTTGGCTGGCCAGAGCCGATCGAAGAACATCGCGGATGACGGTCGGCGGACGCGCGTGCACGTCCGTCTCGGCTGGCGCACATGGCAGACCGAAACAAGGCTCCCAACTTGCGCCCCTCCGCAACGCGAGCCAGCCGACTCCACGGATCCTCCTGACTCAGCGAGTCGTGCGAAGAAACTCCTAGGATGATGAAGCGGTCGCGCATCTGCCGACAAACCGCCGTGGCGCAGCTGTGTTGCAAAAAAGGGACGTCTCCATTCTGGGAAACGTCCCCTTCTGAGCTACGAAAACAATCAAGAGAGCGGATGACGGGAATCGAACCCGCGTATTCAGCTTGGGAAGCTGATGTTCTACCATTGAACTACATCCGCAGTGCCCAGCCAGCATACACAACCACGGCACCCCCATGTCCAGCGGGGCCACGCCTTGACGCCTCCTCCTCAAAGTGACAACACTTGTTGTCGACCCACGGAGGTGCGCGATGGACGACCCCGAGATGCCCCCCGAGATGTTCCGCCAAGGCGGGTTCCGGCTGGCTGCCCGAACGAGAGGTGCCACCGCGGACGAAGGCCAGCTCAAACGGCTCCGGACCTTCGCGCAGCAGGAAGACGCCCTAGCCGACGCAGTCGTCGAGTGGCTGCACCGCGAACCCCACAACCAGACGAGAGTCGACCAAGCGCTGGCCGGGGAACAAGCCCCGCCCGAACTAACAACCTTCATCGACCACGTCGAAGCCACCCCGTACTGGGTCGACCAAAGAAGGCTGGTCAGCGGTGCGAAGGCGATCACAAGGGCCGGACTCCTCGGTCTCTTCCCGCTCGGCGACATGTCGCTCATGGGCGGCTACCTAGCCTCCCGAGCGACGAAATCCCTGGTCGGTACCGGCGAAATCGAGTACCGGGCGCCGCGGCGGTTGGTGGAGACCGCGGCGTGGTGGATTGACGTCACAACTCCGGGGGCGCTCCACAAGCACGGCACGGGGTATCAGGCCGCGCTCAGGATCCGGCTGGTGCACGCGCACGTCCGGCGCGCGATGAACAGCCGGCCGGACTGGGATTACGACCGGTGGGACCGTCCGGTCAATCAGGTCCAGACCGCGGGTACGCTCCTCCTCTTCTCGCTCGTCTACGTCTTCGGCACGCAACTCCTCGGCCTCCGCTACACCGCTCGCGAGAAGGCCGACATCCTCCATCTCTGGCGCTACGTCGGCTGGCTGATGGGCGTCGACGACGAGCTGCTGCCCGCCGACGAGGACGACGCCTGGCGGTTGCTCTGGATGCTGGCCGTCACCGAATTCATCCCGGACGACGACTCCAAGCGGCTCGCCCGCGCCCTCGTCGATACGCACGCGGCGATCGGCGAGGGGCGCGGGGCCGCCGGCAAGGTTCTCGCGCAGGTGAACGTCGGCGTGCATTCCGCGATCAGCCGGCTCGTGCTCGGGCGGGACAACGCCGACTTTCTCGGGCTGCCGGACAACCCGGTCGCGCAGGCCGCGGTGCTCGCCGCCGCGGGGGTGAATTACGCGGCGGAGACGGTCCGCCAGCTCGTCCCCGGTGCGACTGCGCTGCAGGAAGCGCTCGGGGCGTTCGGGCGCCGGCGGTACCTCAAGCGGATGAACGCCGTGTTCGAGCGGAGGGGTGCCCCGGCGCCGCCTGCCCGCCCGATAGGCTGCATCCGTGCTGCTCAGTGACCGTGACCTCCGCAAAGAGCTCGACGCCGGCCGTCTCGGCATCGACCCCTTCGACCCTGACATGGTCCAGCCGTCCAGCATCGACGTCCGGCTCGACCGTTACTTCCGGGTCTTCGACAACAGCAAATACACCCACATCGACCCGCAGCTGCAGCAGGACGAGCTGACCTCGCTGGTCGAAAAAGAGGGCGACGAGCCGTTCGTGCTGCACCCCGGCGAGTTCGTGCTCGGGTCCACCTTCGAGCAGGTCTCCCTCGCCGACGACCTCGCCGGGCGGCTCGAGGGCAAGTCCTCGCTCGGACGGCTCGGGCTGCTCACCCACTCCACCGCGGGCTTCATCGACCCAGGCTTCTCCGGGCACATCACGCTCGAGCTGTCGAACGTCGCGAACCTGCCGATCACGCTGTGGCCCGGGATGAAAATCGGTCAGCTGTGCATTTTCCGGCTGTCCAGCTCGGCGGAATTCCCGTACGGCTCCAGCGAAGCGGGCTCCCGCTACCAGGGGCAGCGCGGGCCGACGCCGAGCCGGGCGTACAAGAACTTCCACCGCGTCGACACCTGGCGCTAAGCCGCCTTCACCGGGGCCGCCCAGTCGATCCGGTGGTCCCACATGAACCGGTTCGGGTCGTCGGTGGCCGGTTTGCGCACGGCGCGCGAGATGAAGAAGTCTCGGAGCACGCGGCCGATCGGGCCGGGAGCTTTGGCGTCGCCGTTGCGTTTTCCTTGCGCCACAACGGCTTCCACGCGTTCGCGGCGCAACGCCTCGAAGGTGGTCAACGCGGCCGCCGGGTCGGACACGTCGCGCAGGCACATCGCGAGCGTCACCGCGTCCTCGATCGCCATCGCCGCACCCTGACCGGCCGCCGGTGACGTCGCGTGCGCGGCGTCGCCGATGAGGCCGATCCGGCCGCGGTGCCACACCGGGACCGTCGGGAAGTCGTACGTCGCCCACGGTTCGTAGATGTTTTCGCTGGCCTCGATGATCGCGGTGGCCGGCGTGCGGTCGGGGCGGGCCAGGTCGAGCAGCCGCTTCCGCCAGCCGGGCCCGCGCATCGCGGCGAGGTCGGATTCCGTCGGTTCGCTGGCGTGCGGCACGTTCGCGAACCACCAGACCACCCCGTCCGGGGCGAGCACGTGCGCGAAGAACGCCTTGCGGCCGAACACCATGTGCATGAGGCCGGGCTCGTCGTCGAGATCGAGGCCGCGTGCGAAGCCGCCGGTGTTGAGCAGCGGCACGTACCGCGGCGACGGTGCGGCGGGATCAAGGATTCCGCGGACTGCCGACCGCAGCCCGTCCGCGCCGATCAGCAGGTCGCCGTGGGCTTTCGTGCCGTCGGCGAAGGTCGCGGTGACCCCGTCCGCCGTCTGCTTGGCGTCGGTCAGGCGCTTGCCGAACTCCGTCTGCACGCCGCGTCTTGCCGCCTCGTCGCGCAGCGCCACGTAGAGGTCGGAGCGCAAAACGGTCTGGCTCACCGTGCCGTCCGGCAGCGGCCCGCCGAGCGGGAACTCGCTGAGCTTGCGGCCGTTGCCGAGCCCGAGCGTCATCCGCGGCGTGTCGAAGCCCAGGTCTTGGACCAGCGGTTTCAGGCCTAACGGCGTCAGCGCGTCGAGGCCGTTGACGGCGAGCGTCAGGAACGCGCCGACCCCTTCCGAGCTTCGGCCGTACGCCTCGTACAGCACCGGTTCGTGGCCCACCTCGTGCAGCGCGATCGCGGTGATCGCCCCCGCGATGCCCCCGCCCGCGATCAAAACTCGTGTCATGGTTCGCCCCCTCGAATATCTTGGAAAGTAATTCGTTCTGTCGAACTAAATAGTCCGCTAGACTCCCGGTCATGTCAAGCGAGCGCGAGGATCTGGTCGCTGAGCTGCTGCATCGTTCGCGGGTGCTGTCGACGGAGACGGTCATGTTCCACACCGCCATCGCCGAGCAGAGCGGGCTCTCGGCGGTCGAAAGCAAGGTCACCGAGTACCTCGCCCGCCTCGGCCCGCTCACGCCGAAGGAGCTGGCCGGGTACGCCGGGCTCGCGCCCGCGTCCGTCACCGCGCTGGTCGACCGGCTCGAGCGCAAGGGCATCGTCAACCGGATGCCGCATCCGGACGACCGGCGGAAAGTCCTCGTCGGCATCAGCCCGGCGAACATCGAGCGCGCCGCCCCGCTGTGGGACTACACCGTCGCGGCGATGAAGGCGCTGGCGGCCGGCTACTCCGACGAGCAACTCCAAACGGTGATCGGTTTCCTCGATCAGGCAGCGGCGATCACCCACGAGTCAACCGTGCGTCTCACTCATCGCTCAGCGGAGTGAGGTAATCCCACTGCCGGGTAGGAAATCGCCGCGACGTCACCGGATGGTGGAAAACTTGCGCGCATGGTTTCGGCCGGGAAACGTCTGCTCTTAGTCCTCGGCCTGATGGCCACTCTGCTGCCCCCGGTCGCGTCCGCCGCGACAGCGGTGCCTGCCCGGCAGGAGCAGGATCTGCAGGTCAGCGCGGTCGCTGAACCGCATCGGGTGCACGCTGGCGACCAGGTGACGTTCACGGTGCGCGTGACGAATCCGGCCGCGACCCCGGTGTCCGATGTGGACGTCGTGGACGAGCAGAACCCGCAGTGCGGCAAGAAGATCGGTTCCCTGGCTCCGGGTGCGGCCACGCGCTATCAATGCACGTTCGCCGCGCCGGAGAAGGGTTTCGTCTCGACGGTCAAGGTGACGGGCGTGGGCTCCGGCGGGGAACCGCTGACGGCGTCGGCGGGCAGCAACGTCGACGTCCTCCGCCCGGCCGTGACGTTGAGTCAGCAGGTCGACAAACCGGCTTACCGTGCTGGCGATCAGGCGACCTTCACCCTCAAGACCGTCAACACCGGCGACGTTCCGCTGCACGACGTGATCATCAGCGACTCAGGGGTCCCCTCGTGCGCTCGCGCCGTCGGGTCTCTCGCGCCGGGGCAATCCGTGGTGGGCACCTGTACGGCGACGGTTCCGCTGCCGGACGGAGCCAGCGCGACCGTGAAGGGGATCGATCCGCTCGGCAAGGTCGTCACTTCGACCGCGGACGCGAAAGTCCCCCTCATCACGCCTGCGTTGTCCGTCTCGAAGGCCGCCGTCCCCCCGGTGGTGCACGGTGGGGACCAGGTCACCTGGAAGGTCACCGTGCGCAACACCGGCGACAGTCCGCTCAATCCGGTTGACGTCACTGACGACACCAATCCGGCGTGCTCGCGGTCCTTCGGGGTACTCACGCCCGGGACACAGCAGACCTACTCCTGCACCGCGAAACCCGCTATGACCACCACGAACACCATCACCGCCACGGGCACTGACGGCACCGGCCGACCGGTCACGGCCAAGTCTTCGGCGACCGTCACGGTGATCCACCCGGCCTTGGCGGTCACCGCGGCCGCGTCTCCCGCGCAGGTGCACGAAGGGGACCGCGTCACCTTCACTGTCACGGTGCGCAACCCTGGCGACGTGCCGCTCGATGACGTCGCGGTGGCGGACGACAGCGTGCCGGGCTGTGTGCGCAATTTCGGCACTATGGCTCCCAACGCGGTCGAGACGTACAAGTGCGAACAGTTAGCCCAGGCGGATGACGTGACCAATACCGTTGTCGCGACTGGCAAAGATCAGCTCGGCACGACACAACGCGTAACCGCAGCCGCGCGGGTCGACGTAGTTCATCCCGGGCTGGCGGCAGCCGTCGCCGCGGCGCCTTCGCAGGTGCGCGAGGGGGACCGTGTCACGTTCGCAGTCACGGTAAGCAACACCGGCGACGCCGAATTCCATGACGTCGCGGTAGCGGACGACCATGTCGCGGAATGCGCGCGAACTCTGGGAACCGTTGCTGCGCAGGGTAAACAGACGTTCATCTGCTCGACGGTCGCCGGAGCGCAAGGCTTCACGAACGACCTGGCCGTGACCGGCACCGACCCGACCGGCCGCCCGGTCACCGCAAAGGCGAGCGCGGCGTTCACCGTGCAGCACCCGGCGGTGACCCTGACCGCGACTGTCCAAGGTGGACCGTTCCGCGAAAACGACGCCGTCGCGGTGCGCGTGATCGTCGCGAACACCGGCGACGTGCCGCTCACCGGACTGGCCGTCAGCTCGATGGCTCGCGCCGAAGGCTGTACGCAGCAACACGATGACGCACTCGCCTCCGGAGCCAACTGGACGTTCGACTGCACCACCACCGCGCCGAGTGCCGACGTGACCGAAGCACTGCAGGTCACCGCGAAACCGCCGGTCGGAGCACCGGTCACGGCGGCGACCGAAGCGGCGATCGACGTGATCCACCCGCTCGTCACGCTCGCGCAAAGCGTGGCACCGGCCGTCGTGCACCCAGGCGAGCCCGCGACGTTCACCCTGACCGTGACCAACGCGGGCGACACCGAACTCCACGACACCCAGGTCGCCGACCCGGCCGTCCCGGAATGCGCGAAGCGGCTGGGAACCCTTGCCCCGCAAGCCAAGCAGACCTACACCTGCACTCATCCCGCGACCGACGACCTCACCAGCGACGCGACGGTCGCCGGCACCGATCCGTCCGGCCGTCCGGTCAACGCAAACGCGAGCGCGCACGTCGACGTCATCCACCCCGCCGTCCAGATCACGCAGACCGTCGATCCGACGCAGGTGCGCGAAGGGGACCAAGTCACCTTCGCCGTCACCGTGCGCAACAGCGGAGACGTCCCGCTGACCAAGGCGTCCATTGGGGACCAGAACACCCCAGACTGCGCCCGCGACTTCCCCGGCCTGGCCGCAGGAGAAGAGCAGCACTACACCTGCACCACTAAAGCCGGACACGACGGCTACTCGAACACCACCAAGGTGACCGCCGCGGATCCGCTCGGCGGCACCGTAACCGCCAGCGCGGACGCGGCGTTCACCGTCGTGCACCCCGGTTTGGCGGTGACGAAAACCGTCCACGGCGGCCCGTTCCGCGCGGGCGACCCGGTCACCTTCACCATCACGGTCGCCAACACCGGCGACGCCCCGCTGACCGCCGTCAAGGTCGCCGACCAGGGCCCGTGCGCGAAAACCCTCGACACCCTCGCCCCGAAAGCGAACAAAACCTACGACTGCACCATCCCCGCGCCAGCCGACGACGCCGTCAGCACCGCGCGCGTGACCGGAACCCCGCCGGTAGGCCCGCCGCTCACCGCGTCCGCCGACGCGCACATCGACGTCATCCATCCCGCGCTCACGGTGATGACCTCGGCGAATCCGACCGTCGCGCGGGCTGGCGACAACCTCACCGTCACGGTCGCCGTCACCAACACCGGCGACGTCCCGCTCATCG
Organism: Amycolatopsis halotolerans; assembly: GCF_042647905.1. Lineage (NCBI taxonomy): Bacteria > Bacillati > Actinomycetota > Actinomycetes > Pseudonocardiales > Pseudonocardiaceae > Amycolatopsis > Amycolatopsis halotolerans. The sequence goes on along the minus strand of NZ_JBHRWI010000049.1, from coordinate 65,069 downwards.
CGGTGACCAGCAACGATCCGGGCTGCCCGAAGAAGTTCGACCGCCTCGAACCCGGAGCCGCGCAGAGCTACCAGTGCACGGTGAAGGCCAAACCGGACGACTTCACCATCGTCGCCACCCTGACCGGAACCGACCCGACGAACCGCCCGGTCACCGCGTCCGGTTCGGCGAAGATCGACGTCATCCACCCGGAAATCGCGATCATGAAGGACGCCCAGCCGTACGAGGTGCGCCAGGGCGACAAGGTCACCTTCTCGCTGCTGGTCCGCAACGTCGGCGACGTCCCGCTGACCGCGCTGTCCGTTGCGGACGATCGCACCCCGGCCTGCGCGCACCAGATCCCGAGCCTGGCCCCGGACGCTCAAATCGAGTACCAGTGTACGATCACCGCGGGCGCGGCCGGGTTCACGAACACCGCGAAGGTGACCGGCACCGACCCGACGCAGCGGACGGTGAGCGCCACCGCCGAGGCGTCGTTCAAGGTGAAGAAACCCGCGCTGACCGTCGCCAAACACGCCGCTGCCAGCGCGTATCGAGCCGACGAATCGGTTCCGGTCGAGGTCGTGCTCACCAACACCGGCGACCAGCCGTTGCACGACGTCCGCGTGACGGACCCCGCCTGCGGGCGCGCCTTCGCCGAGCTGCCGGTCGGCGGAACCCAGCGCTACCAGTGCGTCGCTCCGGCGACCGCTGCCCCGGTAACCGCGACCGCCGCCGCCCCGTGGGGTCCGCCGGTCACCGCGACCGGAAAAGCGGACTTCGCCGTGCTCCACCCGGCGCTAGACCTGCGCCGCGATTACCTGCAGCAGCCGATCCGGTCGGGTGACCCGGTGACGTACGTGAGCACCCTCCGCAACACCGGCGACGCGCCCTTGCACGAGGTGACCGTTCGCGACGCGGACCCGGCCTGCTCGTTCACCATCACCCAGCTGGCCCCTGGCGAACAGGTCACGCGCGCCTGCACGCTCTCGGCGCGCGCGGACGTGACCACGACGACCACCGCGACCGCGACTGACCAGACCGGCCGTCCAGTCATGAAGGAGGCCGTCACGACGACGAAGGTCGGCCGGTGACAAGAGAAAAAGAAAAGGCAGAAGAGAACTCGTCTCCCTGCCGTATTTAACTTATAACGCATCAGGGGGCTTGCCGCAAGACCCGGGTGGTACCGCAGAATCTCCAGCCGAGAACGACCACAGACGGGGGAAACGAACGAATGGGCAGCTACGTGCTCGGTCTCCAGGAGATCGACCAGGAGCAGGTCGCGATCGTCGGAGGCAAGGGTGCACACCTGGGCGAACTCGCGCGGATCGACGGGGTCCGCGTGCCGCCCGGTTTCTGCGTGACGACGGACGCGTTCGAGCGGATCATGGAGAACGCGCCGGAACTGGCGAAGCCGCTGGAGCGGTTGTCGAACCTGAACCCGGACGACCGGGACGCGATCAGCGAAGGCAGCGCGGAGGTCCGGCAGGCGCTCGAAGCCATCGCCATTCCGGACGATCTGGCGGCGGAGATCACCGACGCGCTCGTGGACGGACGCGCCTACGCGGTCCGGTCGAGCGCGACCGCGGAGGACCTTCCGGGAGCCTCCTTCGCCGGTCAGCAGGACACGTACCTGAACGTCATCGGCGCGGAGGCGGTCCTGCGGCACATCAGCCGGTGCTGGGCGTCGCTGTTCACCGAACGCGCGGTGACCTACCGGCTGCGAAACGGCTTTGACCACCGGAAGGTCCACATGGCCGTGGTCGTGCAGCAGATGGTCTTTCCGCAGGTGGCCGGGGTCGCCTTCACCGCCGACCCGGTGACGTCCAACCGGAAGATCGCCACCGTGGAGGCCAGCTTCGGCCTCGGCGAGGCGCTGGTTTCCGGCCTGGTCAACGCCGACAGCTACCAGGTGCGCGACGGCGCGATCGTCGAGAAGGCGATCGCCGCCAAGCAGCGCGCCATCCTGGCCGTCGAGGGCGGCGGCACCGAAGAGCAGCAGATCGCCGCGGACCAGCAGGAACAGGCCGCGCTGACCGACGAGCAGGTGCTGCGGCTCGTGGCACTCGGCCGCACGATCGAAGCGCATTTCGGTCGTCCGCAGGACATCGAGTGGTGCCTTGCCGACGACGCGTTCCAGATCGTCCAAAGCCGCCCCATCACGACGCTGTTCCCGATCCCGGAGGCCGCCGACGAGGGAAACCACGTCTACCTCTCCGTCGGGCACCAGCAGATGATGACCGACGCGATGAAGCCGCTCGGCCTGTCGGTCTGGCAGCTGACGACCCCGCGGCCGATGGCCGAGGCCGGCGGGCGGCTGTTCGCGGACGCCACCGCGCTGCTGTCCGTGCCCAAGAGCCGCACCAGTTTCGTCGCGATGATAGGGAAATCTGACCCGCTGACAGGCGACGCGCTGGAGACCGTCCTCTCCCGCGACGGCTTCGTCCCGCTGGCCGAGGACGACGGACCCGGCGAGCCGGTCCCCGGTGCCGCACCGGCCACCATCGAGACCGATCCGGCGGTCGTCACCGAGCTGATCCAGCACAGCGAGGACTCCATCACCGCGCTGCGGCGCGAAATCGCGACGAAGTCCGGCAGCGAGTTGCTCGACTTCGTCTTCGAGGACATCAAGGAAATGCGCCGGATTCTCTTCGATCCGCGCAGCCACGAGGTGTTCACCGCGGCGATGCAGGCGTCCTGGTGGCTGAACGAGCACCTGCAGGACTGGCTCGACGAGAAGAACGTCGCCGACACGCTCACCCAGTCCGTTCCGCACAACATCACCGCGGAGATGGGCCTGGCGCTCCTCGACGTCGCGGACGTGCTGCGGACGCATCCCGAGGTCGTCGCGTTCCTGCGGGACGTCGAGGACAACGGTTTCCTCGACGAGTTGCCCAAGCTGGCCGGCGGGGAGGAATCGCGCGCGGCGATCCAGGGGTACCTCGACAAGTACGGCATGCGCTGCGTCGGCGAGATCGACATTACCCGGCCGCGGTGGAGCGAACAGCCGGTCGCGTTGGTGCCGATGTTGTTGTCCAACATCAAAAATTTCGAGCCGGGAGCCGGGCAGCGCCGCTTCGACCAAGGGCGGCGGGAGGCGCTGGACAAGGCCCAGGAAGTCCTGGAACGCTTGCGTGCCTTGGCGGACGGCGAGGCGAAGGCCGAAGAGACCGAGCGGATGATCGAGCGCGTCCGGACGTTCACCGGATACCGCGAGTACCCGAAGTACGGCATGGTCAGCCGCTATTTCGTGTACAAGCAAGCTCTGCTGGGCGAGGCCGGACGCTTGGTGGCGGCCGGGGTGCTCGACGAGCCGGAGGACCTCTTTTTCCTGCGGCTGCAGGAATTCCAGGAGGTCGTGCGGACGAACGAGGTCGACCGCGAGCTGATCCGGCAGCGCAAGGAAGCGTTCCGGTCCTACGAATCGCTGACACCGCCGCGGGTCCTGACGTCGGACGGCGACGCGGTTTCCGGAAGCTACCGCCGCGACGACCTGCCCGAAGGCGCGCTGGTCGGGCTGCCGGTGTCCGCCGGGACCATCGAGGGACGAGCCCGCGTCATCCTGGATCTCGCCGACGCCGATCTCGAACCCGGCGACATCCTCGTCACGGCGTACACGGACCCGAGCTGGTCGCCGCTGTTCGTCGCGATCACCGGCCTGGTGACCGAGGTCGGCGGCCTGATGACGCACGGCGCGGTGATCGCGCGGGAGTACGGCCTGCCCGCGGTCGTCGGGGTCCAAGGCGCGACGCGGCTGCTCAAGGACGGGCAGCGGATCCGGGTCAACGGGACCGACGGGTACATCGAGGTTCTCGACGCTGGGTAGTGGGTGTCCGGCCGCTGCGCCATTTGGAGGTAACCATCGTAATCAGTTCGTGATAGTTTCCGCGGCTGTGTCCTCCATTAGTGTGCGCGTCCGGGTCGTGAGTGTGACTCTCAGTGTTCTCTTCGGGGGGCTCGGGGCAGCTGGCGGAACCTTCGCGCTGCGCTCCGGGCACCTCGACACACTGAGCGTCGCAGTCCCAGAGACGCGCAATGGCGGGCTGTCCGCGGGTGCGTTGCGGCCCTTCGCGGTGTCGCCGGCGTCCTCCACGTCGGCGACACCGAGCTCCAGCGCTCCCGCGACCACGACGACACCGTCGACGTCGGCCAAGCCCGCGCCGCCTCCGCCGCCCACCGAGGAGTCCAAAGAGGACACTCCGACGAGCAGCAGCGCGAAGCCGTCACCGAAGCCGCGCAGTTCGCCGACGCTGGTGGGTCAGGTCATCAGCCTGGTCAACGACGAGCGAAGCAAAGCGGGCTGCGACCCGGTGACCGAGGAGTCGCACCTCGACAAAGCCGCTCAGGGACACAGCGACGACATGTCCAACCGCGACTACTTTTCCCACGACACCCCGGAAGGCGACAGCTTCGCCGACCGCATCACCGCCGCCGGCTACTCCAAGCCGGGTGCGGAGAACATCGCGAAGGGCGCGACCAGCGCGGACCAGGTGATGCAGATGTGGATGAACTCCAGCGGGCACCGCAAGAACATCCTCAACTGCTCGCTGACGAAACTGGGCGTCGGCGTCGCGACGGACGGCTGGTACTGGACGCAGGACTTCGGCTACTGAGTCGGCCGCGGCGGGAGGCCGTACCGGGCCAGCACGGTCGCGCGCAGCTTCTCGTCCGTCCGCGGCACCGGCTCGATGAACACCTCCGCGACGTCCGGGAACCGCTCGCTCAATTCGGCCGCCAGCCGCACGCACGCGTGTTCCAGGTCGGCGGCCCCGAGAGCGTCGTCGAAGTCCACGCGGGCGCAGACCAGGACGTGGTCGGTGCCCATCAGCATGGTCTGCAGATCCACCAGCGCGTCGATCTCCGGCGCGGCCCCGAGGTGGTCCCGGATGCCGCGGACCAGGCGCGGATCCGCCTGACGGCCGACCAGCAGACCGCGGTTCGTGCTGCCGAGCAGGTACGCGACGCACGCCAGCAGCACGCCGATGAGGATCGACGCGATGCCGTCCCACACGCTCGAACCGGTCAGCTGATGCAGCCCGATCCCGGCGAAAGCGAGTAACAGGCCGACCAGCGCCGCCGAGTCCTCGAACAGCACCGTCTTCGGGGCCGGGTCGTCGATCATCCGCAGGTAGGCGAAGAACGGCCGCTGCTCGGCCTTCGCGTCGCGACGGACCTGGCGGACCGCCTGCGTCCACGACACCGATTCGAGCGCGAACGCGATCGCCAGCACGACGTAGCCGACGATCGGTTTGGTCTGCTCCTCGCCCTCCCCGAAAACGGTGGCGAATCCTTCGTACAGCGCGAAAACCGCGCCGGAGGCGAAGATCGACACCGCGGCCAGCAGCGACCAGAAGTACCGCTCCTTGCCGTACCCGAACGGATGGCGGCGATCAGCCGGCCGCTCCGACCGTTTCAACGCGGTGAGCAGCAGCACCTCGGTGATGGTGTCGGCGACCGAATGCGCGGCCTCCGACAGCATCGCGCCCGACCCGGTGATGACGCCCGCGACGAGCTTCAGCACCGCGATGGCCAGGTTCACCCCGCCGGCCAGAACCACGGTGAGAGTGCTTTCGCCGCCGCCTTCCGATTCGTCGCTCACGCCGGGAAGCGTAATGGCCCCAGACGAAAACGGCCCCTCCAGCGCGAGGCTGGAAGGGCCGTCTTCAGTGCTGACCGAGTCAGTCGTCGCCCTCGGGCAACGGCGTTCCGGTCGGCTTCTCGTCCGTCGGGACATCCGGCTTGGCCGACAGTTCCGCGTCCGATTCGTCGAGCGACGGCGCGCCCGAGGCGACCAGCGCCGGTTCCGGCTTGCGCTTCACCGAGGTGAGCAGCAGCTGCGCGACGTCCACGACCTCGACCTTCTCGCTCGCCAGGCCGTCGCTCTGGCGCGAGGTGACGCCGTCGGTGAGCATCACGCGGCAGAACGGGCAGCCGGTGGCGATCTTCGACGGAGCGGTGCCGAGCGCCTCGTCCACGCGCTCGACGTTGATCCGCTTGCCGATCTTCTCTTCCATCCACATCCGCGCGCCGCCCGCGCCGCAGCACATCGAGCGGTCGCCGTGCCGCGGCATTTCGCGCAGCTGCGCACCGGACGCGCCGACGAGCTCGCGGGGAGCGTCGTAGACCTTGTTGTGCCGTCCCAGGTAACAGGGGTCGTGGTAGGTGACGTCCTCGGCGACCGGTGCGACCGGCGTCAGGTGCTTCTCGCGCACCAGGCGGTTCAGCAGCTGCGTGTGGTGCACGACGTCGAACTGGCCGCCCAGCTCCGGGTACTCGTTGGCGAGGGTGTTGAAGCAGTGCGCACAGGTGACGACCACCTTGCGCGCCTTGCGTTCCCGGCCCTCGAACACCGAGTTCAGCACCTCGACGTTCTGCTGCGCCAGCATCTGGAACAGGAACTCGTTGCCCGCGCGGCGAGCCGGGTCACCGGTGCAGGATTCCTCCGAGCCGAGCACGGTGTACTTGACGCCCGCGATGTGCAGCAGTTCCGCGACGGCGCGGGTGGTCTTCTTCGCGCGGTCCTCGAACGCGCCGGCGCAGCCGACCCAGAACAGGTACTCCGCGTCGCCCATATCGCCGTCGAACACCGGGACCTCGAAGTCGAGGTCTTCCGTCCACTGCAGACGGTCCTTGGCGTTCTGGCCCCACGGGTTGCCCTTGTTCTCCAGGTTCTTGAACATGCCGTTCAGTTCCGTGGGGAACGACGACTCGATCATCACCTGGTAGCGGCGCATGTCGACGATGTGGTCGACGTGCTCGATGTCCACCGGGCACTGCTCGACGCAGGCGCCGCAGGAGGTGCAGGACCACAGGACGTCCGGGTCGATGACGCCGCCGTCATCGCCGACGAGCGCCTTCTGCGACTCAGCGATCGCGAGGACGTCGATGCCCGCGTACATGTTGTCCCCGGACAAACCGACTTCGTCGCCAGCCATGTCGCGCTTGCCGCCCGCGAGCAGGTACGGGGCCTTCGCGTAGGCGTGGTCGCGAAGCTGCGTGATGAGCAGCTTCGGCGACAACGGCTTGCCGGTGTTCCACGCCGGGCACTGCGACTGGCAACGGCCGCATTCGGTGCAGGTGGAGAAGTCCAGCCAGCCCTTCCAGCTGAAGTCCTCGATCGCACCGACGCCGAAGGTGTCCTCGTCCGGGTCGGCCTCTTCGAGGTCGAGCACCTTGCCCTTGCTCATCATCGGCTTGACCGCGCCGAGCGCGACGCCGCCGTCGGCCTCGCGCTTGAAGTAGATGTTGAAGAACGCGCTGAACCGGTGCCAGGCGACGCCCATCGTCATCGTGCGGGCGACGACGATCAGCCAGACCGTGGCGCTCATCAGCTTGATGAAGGCGAACACCGAAACCAGCGCCGCGCTCGAGGGCAGCAGCTCGCTGAGCGGGTTCGACACGAACGCGGCCCAGGTCGGCGTCTCGTGGACGCCCATCGCGGCCTTCGCCGCGCGCACGCCGATGATGCCGATGCCCTCGACGATCACCACGGCCTCGACAAAGTAGGCCCACTTGAAGTTCGAGCCCGCGAAGCGCGACATCCGGTCGGCGCGGCGCGGGTGGTTCAGCTGCCGGATGATCGCGAGCGCGACGCCGCCGACGACCGTGCCGACGCCGAGCAGCTCCATCAGGAGGCTCCACAGCGACCAGTCCTCGAGGATCGGCCAGCCCCAGGTCGGGACGAACACCTCGCCGTAGGCCTCGAACAGCGCGAGCGACCCGATCAGGAAGCCCCACATGACCATCCAGTGCCACGGGGCCACCTGGCGGAACTTCGCCATGCGGGTGTGCGCCGCGAACTCCTTGACCAGGGTGATCATCCGCGCCACGAACGGGCCGCCCCGCGTCGCGTCCGGCTGGCCGAGCTTGATCACCCGCACGAAGCGGGCAATGGTCGCGATGAACATTCCCCAGGCGACGATGCCCAGGAGGACGGAAATCCCCCCGAGCGTCAGCTGTACAGCGCCCATCGTCGGGTGCCTTTCGTCCGGTGTGGTGGTGCCGCCGCGCGAGCGCGCCGGTGCCGAGCAGGGTAACGCTTCTTACTGATGGGTAACCGGTCCGACGGTCCCAAGTCCCACCGATGTGGTGCACGCCTCGCTAGCAAGTGGGACGATCGTTCAGGTACTTTGTTTTGCTATGGGTGCTTACTTGTACCTCGCTTTGGCCATCGCCGCAGAAGTGACCGCCACTGTTTCGCTCAAGCTCTCCGAGGGCTTTTCCAAGGTGACGCCATCGATCCTCGTGGTCGTCGGGTACGGCTTGGCGTTCTTCGCGCTGTCGCGGGTGCTGAAGCTCGGGCTGCCGATCGGGGTGGCCTACGCGATCTGGGCGGCGGCGGGCGTGGCGCTGGTCGCGCTGGTCGGCGTGCTGTTCCTGAAGGAACCGATCAACCTCGCGGTGATCTCCGGGCTGGTGCTCGTGATCGGCGGGGTGGTGCTCATCGAGGTCGGGAGCCAGTCGTGAAAATCCAGACCGACGGCCGCAAGGTCCGCGGCGAGAAGCGGCGGACGGAGATCATCGAAGCGGCCCTGCGCGTGATCGAACGCGACGGCGTCGCCGGGGTCACGCACCGCACGGTCGCTTTGGAAGCCGGTGTGCCGACGACGTCCACGACCTATCACTTCTCCTCGCTGGACGACCTGCTCGTGGCCACGCTTATCTCGTGCGCGCGCGACATGGCGACCGAGGTGTACTGGATGATCGACCGCGCCCGCTCGCGCGGCAGCCGGGGCGCTGAAGAGGTGGCTGGCCTGCTTGCGGAGGCGTTGGGCCCTCGCCGCGGGCGCACGATGGCGGAGTACGAGCTGTACCTGCTGGCCGCTCGTAAACCCGAACTGCGCCCGGCCGCGCGGCGCTGGCTGGATGTTCTGACGTCAATGGTCCGGCACGACGACGAGGTCGCGTTCCGAGTGTTCCTGGCGGGCATCGACGGCCTGCTGATCCAGGGCCTGATCGACGACGAGCCGCCGTCCGCGGAGGAGTTGCGGCCGGTGGTGGACTACTTGCTCAAACCCGCTTGACCTGGCTGATTACCTTGCTGCCATGAGGACTGTGGGTGGCTATGAGCTGGATGACGACGTCGCGCGGGTGGACCTGGATGTCGTGTGGGAGTTCCTGTCCGCCGAGGCGTACTGGGCCCGCTGGCGGAACCGGGAGCAGGTCGAGCAGCAGGTGCGGACTGCTTGGCGGGTAGTCGGGGCGTACGAAGCGGCGACCGGCCGTCTGGTCGGGTTCGCGCGGGCGTTCTCGGACGGGGTCGCGATGGCGTATCTCGCGGACGTGTTCGTCGTGGCGGACGCGCGCGGCGCGGGGCTCGGCAAGGAGATCGTGCGGGAAATGATCGACAACGGGCCAGGGGCGAACTTCCGCTGGATGCTGCACACCTCGGACGCGCACGAGCTCTACCGGAAGTTCGGCTTCGCCGAGCACGCCCAGGGGCGGTATCTGGAACGCGAGGCAGTCCGCGGGTAGCCGGGCCGGTCGACAGCGTTCCTCCATTTACCTATAGTGCTAGTTAGATAGATAAATGGAGGAACTAGTGATCGAGTTCCATCTGGACGCCGCGTCGCGGCTTTCGCCCTACCAGCAGCTGGTCCAGCAGGTGCGGCACGCGCTGCGGCTGGGGCTGCTGAGCGAGGGCGACCAGCTGCCGAAGGTCAAGGACGTCGTGGCGCAGCTGGTCATCAACCCGAACACGGTGCTCAAGGCGTACCGGGAGCTGGAACACGACGGACTCGTCGCGGCCCGCCCCGGCGTCGGCACCTTCGTGACGGCCACGCTCGCCGGACCGCCGCCCGCCGTCGTCGGCTCGTTGCGGCGGGACTTGCGGAAGTGGCTGGCCAAAGCCCGGCTGGCCGGTCTCGACGGCGAAGGCATCGAGGCGTTGTTCACGACGACTTTGCACAGCGCTGCCCAAGGCGAAACGGCGTGACCGCGGCACTGGGGGCACGGGCGCTGGGCAAACGGTACGGCCGGAACTGGGCATTGTCCGGCTGCACGCTGGACATCCCGGCCGGGCGGGTCGCCGGGCTGGTCGGCCCGAACGGCGCCGGGAAGTCGACGCTGCTGAACCTCGCGGCCGGGATGCTGACGCCGACGACCGGTGCCGTCGAGGTGTGCGGCGGCGTGCCCGGCAGCGGGCCCGAGCAGCTGGCGAAGGTCGCTTTCGTCGCGCAGGAAACACCGGTCTACCCGGGGTTGAGCGTCGCCGAGCACCTGCGGCTCGGCGCTCGCCTCAATCCGCGGTGGGACGACGCGCTGGCGCGCGCCCGGATCGAGCGCTGGGGACTCGATCCGCGTCGGCGGGCGGGGAAGCTTTCCGGCGGGCAGCGGGCCCAGCTCGCGCTCACCCTCGGCATCGCGAAACGCCCTGAACTGCTGTTGCTGGACGAACCGGTGGCCGCGCTCGACCCGCTCGCCCGGCGCGAGTTTCTCGCCAGCCTGATGGAAATCGTCGCCGAGGACGGCGTCAGCGTCGTGCTGTCCTCGCATCTGGTGGCCGATCTGGAACGCGTCTGCGACCACCTGGTCGTGCTCGTCGGCGGCGAGGTGCGGCTGGACGGCGAGGTGGACGGGATCCTGGCGACACACCGCAGGCTGACCGGGCCCCGGCGCGATGTGGCCACGCTGCCCGCGGAGCAGCATGTCGTCTCCGCGAGTCACACCGACCGGCAGTCCACCGTGCTCGTCCGCACCGAAGCGCCGATTCTTGATCCACAGTGGACGGTCAGCGAACTCGGCCTCGAAGACCTCGTGCTCGCCTATCTGAGCGGCGATGCCGTACGCCGCCCGGCGCTGGCGGTGCTCCGATGATCTGGCTGGCCTGGCGGCAATTCCGGCTTCAAGCGCTCGCGTTGTACGGCCTCCTCGGTGTTCTCGCGGCGATCCTGGTGGTCGTCGGAAGGCCGAGTCCCGGCGACGGAGGGCTCGCGCAAACCGAAGGCCTGCTGTATTACGGCGGCCTTGTCGTGTTGTACGCGCTGCCCGCGGTCATCGGTGTTTTCTGGGGTGCGCCGCTCGTCGCCCGCGAGGTGGAGGCGGGCACCCACCGTCTGGTGTGGAACCAGACCGTCACCCGGAAGCGGTGGCTGGGCACGAAGCTCGTCGCGGGCGCGCTTGCCGCTGCGATCGCGGCCGGGGCGCTCAGTCTTGCCGTCACGTGGTGGTCGAGTTCGGTCGACAGCGTGGTCACCGGCACGCGTTCTTACTCCGTGCGTCTCTCGCCCGCGGTCTTCGGCGCTCGCGCCATCGTGCCCATCGGCTATGCCGTTTTCGCTTTCGTGCTCGGGGTTGTGCTCGGCGTGCTGGTGCGCCGGACACTGGTGGCGATGGCCGCTACGTTGGCGATTTTCGCGGTCGTGCAGCTAGCGGTGCCGTTCTTCGTGCGGCCGTATGTCCTGCCCGCGACCGAGCAAACCGTGCCGATCACCGCGTCGAACATCGCACGGATGGGTCTCACCGACAAAGGCGAGTTCGAACTGCTGACTGTGTCCGGTCCGAAGGGCGCGTGGATGCTGTCCAACGAGACTGTCGACGGTCGCGGCCAGGTGGTCAAACCCCCGGCCTGGCTGGCGGAGTGCCTTCCTCCGCCGGGGCCGGCGCCGCAGCGTCCGCTGCCGTCCGCGGAGTGCTTCGCCAAACTCGCCGGAGAGGGTTACCGGCAACGGATCGTCTACCAGCCCGAAGAGCGGTTCTGGCTATTGCAGGGCATCGAGACGGCGCTCTTCCTCGCGGCCTCCGTGCTGCTCGCCGGGCTCGGCGTCCGCTGGATCCGCACTCGTCTTTCCTGAACCGAAAAGGAAACCTCATGAAAAGAGCGCTCTACGGATTGGCGGTCGCTGCCCTGGTGCCGCTCGTGACTGCCGCTGCGGATCCGGCGCCGGCGGCACTGCCCGCGCCGACCGGCCAGTCCCCCGTCGGCACCACTTCGCTGTACCTCAAGGACACTTCCCGCCCCGACCCGTGGGCGAGCGGGGTGAACGCGCGGGAACTGATGGTTTCTCTGTGGTACCCGGCGAAAACGGCGACCGGACGGCACGCCGCGTACCTCACTCCTGACGAATCCCGGCTCCTGCTCGAAGACGGCGGGATCACCACCGCGGCGCCGGACATCCTGAGCCGGACCCGAACCCACGCGTCGATCGACGCTCCGGCCGCGGGACGGCGCGGGAGCCTGCCGCTCATCGTGCTCTCGCCCGGATTCAAGAAACAGCGCGGCACGCTGACCGGGCTGGCGGAGGACCTGGCGAGCCACGGCTACGTCGTCGCCGCGATCGACCACACCTACGAGAACGTCGGACAGTCCTTTCCGGACGGTCGCCTGACCACCTGCGCCGCCTGCGACTATCCCCGGAGCCCGGAGTTCTGGCAGAAACTGGAGCGGAGCCGGGCCGCGGACGTTTCGTTCGTGCTGAACCGCCTGACCGGCCCGAGTCCGAAATGGCGCGGCGCCGACCTGATCGATCCGTCCCGGATCGCGATGGCCGGACACTCCGTCGGCGGCGCGAGCGCCATCCCGGCGATGCTGGCGGACCCGCGCATCCGGGCCGGAATCGACATCGACGGCACGACCGACGACCCGATCCCGGACGGCACGGGGTTGTCGAGGCCGTTCCTGTTCCTCGGCAAGACGGAGACTTACACGCCGGGCAGCGGTCGTCCCGAGACGATCAGCTGGGAGAACGACTGGGAGCACCTGACCGGGTGGAAGCGCTGGCTGCTGGTGACCGGAGTGGTGCACCAGTCGTTCACCGACCTCGTCCTGCTCGGCGACCAGCTCGGCCTCGATTTCGGCGCGGAGCAGCCGGGCGCGCGGACGATGGACATCACCCGCGCGTATGTACGGGCGTTCTTCGACCAGCATCTGCGGCACCGGCCGGACCCAGTGCTGGATCGGCCTTCGCCGCGTTATCCGGAGGTGCTGTTCTGTTCGGCGGAGCCGCCGGGCTGCCGGTGAACATCCAGCGCCCGGGCGACGACGTCCCTGATCAAGGTGTCGTCCGGTGTGCAGTTCTCCAGCAGCATGTCCAGATCCTCGGTGCCGACCCAGGCGTAACGCGAATGCTTGTCCCATTCCAGGACCGGGCGGGACAGGTCTCCGTCGACCTCGACCACGAAGTAGACGCTGGTCTGCTCGACGCCGTCCTGCTCCGGCCAGCGGTAGCTGCCGAGGTTTCGCACGATCCGGCGCAGCCGCCATCCGGTTTCCTCGGCGACCTCGCGCGCCAGCGCCGCCACCGGCGTCTCGTCGTCCTCGACGTGCCCGCTCACGACGTCCCACGTGTTCGGGAACAGCCGCCGGTCCGCGTCGCGGAGCTGGACGAACGCGCGTCCTTCGGCGTTCAGGACGACCGCGCCGACCACATCCGGCCGCGGTTGCGGAAGGCGAACCCCCTCCGCAACCGCGACCTCGTTCTCCCCCATCGAAACCTTCAGCCCTTGTTCTCGTAAACCGGCACCAGCGTCGCCCGCCCCAACGTGTGCCCGAACAGGTTGAACCCCAGGAACGCGGGCGTAGCGTCCTCCGGAATCTCCAGCGCCTCCACGTCCAGCGCGTGCACCACGAAGAAATACCGGTGCGGCCCGTGCCCGGGAGGCGGCGCGGCTCCCAGGTACTGCTTCACCCCGCCGTCACCCTTAAGCGTGACCGCGCCCGAAGGCAGCCCCGACCCCGCGGCATCCCCGGCGCCGCCCTCGAGCGAAGTCACCGAGGCCGGGATGTTGAACACCGCCCAGTGCCAGAAACCGCTGGCCGTCGGGGCGTCCGGGTCATAAACCGTCACCGCGAAGCTGCGGGTGCCTTCCGGGAAGCCTTCCCACGCCAGCTGCGGCGACCGGTCCTCGCCACCGGCGCCGAAGATGCCCGACAGGTGCGGCTGGGCCAGCGTCTCGCCGTCGGCGATGTCCGTGCTGCGCAGGGTGAACGAGGGAACCGACGGCAGGTAGTCGTACGGATTGGGCGGCTGGGGCATGGGTTCCTCCTGATCCACGGGGCTCTCCGTTCGCCAGGTTAGGACCCTGGGTTGAGCGACGCCGCCTCAGGGATGTTTCGGGGGGTTTACCGGATGTCCCCGGGGGTCCGCACCTTCTAACGTCTCTCGAGACAGCCGAGAGTGGTACTGAGGGGAACAGACATGGCACGCCCGCTTCTGGCACTGGCCGGCATCGCGGTGATCGGCGTTGGGGTGGCGATCGGATTCGGCGGGTGGGGGTTCGGGTCCACGGTCTCGCGGGACGCGACGCTGACGCAGGAGATCCGCTCGGTGAAGCTGGAGAACGGCTCCGGCGACGTGAGCATCCGCACCGCGCCTGGAGCGGCACGGGTGCATCAGACCCTTCGCTACCACTTCAGCGGCCAGCCCGGCGACGCCTATCGCGTCGACGGCGACCAGCTCGTCATCCTCGACTGCGGCCGCAACTGCACCGCCGACCTGGAGCTGATCGTCCCGGCGGGCATCCCGGTCACGGGCACCTCCGACTCCGGCACGCTGGACTTCTCGGGCGTCGGCAGCGTCGACGTCTCCGCCGATTCCGGGCGGGCCCAGGTGCAGGACGTTCCCGGGCTGGTCAAGCTCAAGCTGGACAGCGGCTCGACGGAACTGCACAACGTCGGCGAGGTCCAGGTGCACAGCCAGTCCGGCCGGATCGAGGGCGACGGACTGCGCGGGCCGGTCGACGTCTCGGCGGGCAGCGGGCGGATCGAGCTCGCGCTCACCCAGCCCAACGCCGTCAAGGCGCAGGCCGACTCCGGCCGGATCGCGTTGACCGTGCCGCGTAACGGGTCCTACCAGGTCACCGGCAACAGCGAGAGCGGCCACCGCAGCATCGACATTCCGCAGAACTCCGGCCCGGACACGAAGACGCTCGAGCTGAACACGGACAGCGGCAGCGTCACCGTCAAGGCCGTCTGAAGGGGAGAACAGACACATCATGCGCACATTCGAAACGCGGCTGCTGGCCGCGGTGCTGGCGGGCGCGGTGGGGGCGTTCGCGATCACCGCGGCGATCGGCCACTCGCCTGAGCCGCAGGCCACGACTCCGGTCGCGGTGGTGGAAGTTCCGGTGCAACAGGGGGTGGTCCGGAACGCGGAGACAGTTGTTCTCCGCACCGCCGCCGAGGACCGGGCCGCGCAGGTGCGCCGGGCATGAACCTCGCCGCTGCCGTGCTGACCATGCTTCCGCTGGTCAGCGCGCCCACTCCGGCGTTGGCCTGGACGCCGTGCGGAACCGAACAGGAACCGAGCGCGCAGTGCAGCCAGATCGAGGTGCCGATCGACCGCGCCCATCCGGAGACGGGTGTCGCGCACATCCCGCTCACCCGGCTGCCCGCGGCCGACCGGCCGCACCGGATCGGTTCGCTGCTGGTCAATCCGGGCGGACCGGGTGGATCCGGGGTCGGCTTCGTGCGCTTCGGCGGACTCGACACCAAGGTCATCGGATCGGCGCGGAAACCGTTGCGGGACCGCTTCGACATCATCGGCTTCGATCCGCGCGGCGTGTGGTTCAGCGATCCGAAGATCAGCTGCGACCAATCGAAGCTGTACGACCCGAAGATCGGCCTCTTCCCGGCCACGAACCAGCAGTACGACGCCTTCGTCGCGCACAACCGCGCGGCGGGCGAGGACTGTCTCGCCAAGACCGGCCCGATGCTCGGGCACGTCGACACGCAGAGCGCCGCCGAGGACATCGACGGGATCCGCAGCGCGCTTGGCGAGCAGAAGATCTCCTGGCTCGGCGTCTCGTACGGCACCGAACTGGGCGCGGTGTACGCGTCGAAGCATCCGGACCGGGTGCGCACGATGGTGCTCGACGGCGCGGTCGACCACGCCCGGCCGACGTGGCAGGCGATGATCGAGGAAGCCGCCGCGACCGAGGACTCCTTGCTGCGGTTCGCCTCGTGGTGCGACCGCTCGACGGACTGTGCGCTGCACGGCAAGAACGCGCTCGCCCGCTACGACGACCTCGTCGCCCACGGCGCTTACGCGAAAGCGTTGGGCCGCAAGGCAACCGGCGAGGAACTGGCCTCCGGCGCGTACGGCCACCTCTATCTTCCGGCCGAGTGGCCTGCCCTGAGCCGCGCGCTGGCGGACCCGGACGCGAGCGCGCTCGCGACGAACTCGTCGTTCGCGAGCGACACCTACGGCGCGTACCGCTCGATCGGCTGCCAGGACTTCCCGTCGCCGTTCACCGGCCCGGCGGACCTGCGCGCGGCGGCGAGGACGATCCGCGCGGTCGCCCCGCACAGCTGGCGCTACACCGAGTACTGGGACCTCTCCGCGGGCTGCACCGGATGGCCGCTTCCCGCGCTGAACCCGCCGCAGCCGCATCCGGTGCACGGAGCCCCGCCGATCCTCGTCGTCGGCGGTGCGCACGACCCGGCGACGCCGTTGCCGTGGGCCCACGGGCTCGCCGCGAGCATCGACGGATCGGCGCTGCTCACGTACCTCGGGGACGGCCACACCGGGCTGCTCAACTCCGAGTGCGTCCGGCGTGCCGAGGCCAGGTACCTGGTGAGTGGCGTCACACCACCGCGGGGCGAATTCTGCGGGTGAACCCGGGAACAAGTTCGGGTGGTTGCCCGTTATCCTGAGAGCAAGGTTGAGTGCGGTCGGCTCAAGTCTGATAGACCGGGCCGAGCGCGAGACCGGCGGAACCTGCTAAGAAGGTACTCAAGAGTGCCTCGAAACCGCAGGTCACGAACATAGCATCAGTACTGGACAGAACACGAGAGGAAGCACCATGGCGCGAGCGGTCGGCATCGACCTCGGCACGACCAACTCGGTCGTAGCCGTCCTTGAGGGCGGCGAGCCGACGGTCATCGCCAACTCGGAAGGCTCCCGTACCACCCCCTCCATCGTCGCCTTCGCCAAGAACGGCGAAGTGCTGACGGGCCAGCCGGCGAAGAACCAGGCCGTCACGAACGTCGACCGCACGATCCGGTCCGTGAAGCGGCACATCGGCACCGACTGGAAGACCGAGATCGACGGCAAGGGCTACACGCCGCAGGAGATCAGCGCCCGCGTGCTGATGAAGCTCAAGCGCGACGCCGAGGCCTACCTGGGCGAGGAGATCACCGACGCGGTGATCACCGTCCCGGCCTACTTCGAGGACGCGCAGCGGCAGGCCACCAAGGAGGCCGGCCAGATCGCGGGCCTGAACGTGCTCCGCATCGTGAACGAGCCGACTGCGGCCGCGCTGGCCTACGGCCTGGACAAGGGCGAGAAGGAACAGACCATCCTGGTCTTCGACCTCGGCGGCGGCACGTTCGACGTCTCGCTGCTGGAGATCGGCGAGGGCGTCGTGGAGGTGCGCGCCACCTCCGGCGACAACCACCTCGGCGGCGACGACTGGGACGAGCGCATCGTCACCTGGCTGGTCGACAAGTTCAAGGCCGCCAACGGCATTGACCTGACCAAGGACAAGATGGCGCTGCAGCGCATCCGCGAGGCGGCCGAGAAGGCGAAGATCGAGCTGTCCAGCTCCAACTCCGCCAGCATCAACCTGCCCTACATCACGGTGGACGGCGACAAGAACCCGCTGTTCCTCGACGAGACGCTGTCGCGCGCCGAGTTCCAGAAGATCACCTCGGACCTGCTGGAGCGCACCCGCCAGCCGTTCAACAACGTGATCCGGGACGCGGGCATCGCGGTCGGCGACATCGACCACGTGGTCCTCGTCGGCGGTTCCACCCGCATGCCGGCGGTGTCCGAGCTGGTCAAGGAGCTGACCGGCGGCCGCGAGCCGAACAAGGGCGTGAACCCGGACGAGGTCGTCGCCGTGGGCGCCGCGCTGCAGGCCGGCGTGCTCAAGGGCGAGGTCAAGGACGTCCTGCTGCTCGACGTGACCCCGCTGTCGCTGGGCATCGAGACCAAGGGCGGCGTCTTCACCAAGCTGATCGAGCGCAACACCACGATTCCGACCAAGCGGTCCGAGATCTTCTCGACGGCGGACGACAACCAGCCGTCGGTGCAGATCCAGGTGTTCCAGGGCGAGCGCGAGATCGCGGCGCACAACAAGAAGCTCGGCATGTTCGAGCTGACCGGCCTTCCGCCCGCCCCGCGCGGCGTGCCGCAGATCGAGGTCACCTTCGACATCGACGCGAACGGCATCGTGCACGTGCTGGCGAAGGACCTCGGCACGAACAAGGAGCAGTCGATGACGATCACCGGCGGCTCCGCGCTGCCGAAGGACGACATCGAGCGGATGGTCAAGGACGCCGAGGCGCACGCCGAGGAGGACAAGACCCGGCGCGAAGAGGCCGAGACGCGCAACCAGGCCGAGACGCTGGTCTACCAGACCGAGAAGTTCCTCAAGGACAACGACGAGAAGCTGCCCGAGGAGCTCAAGGGCAAGGTCAAGTCCGCGATCGACGAGGCGAACGAGGCGCTCAAGGGCACCGACTCGGCCAAGATCCGCGAGTCCATCGAGAAGCTGAACACCGCTTCGCAGGAACTGGGCAGCGCGCTGTACGCGAACGCCGGAGCCGAAGGCGCCCCGGGCGCTGAGGGCGCGGCCGGTGCCGCGGGTGCGGCTGGCGACGCTCCGAAGTCGAAGGCGGACGACGTGGTCGACGCCGAGATCGTGGAAGAGGACGAGAAGAAGTGACCCCCCGCCACTCCGAGACCGAGGGAACTGGCCCCGAGGAACCGGTAGTCGTGCGGGATCGGCGACGGGTGGACCCGCAGACCGGCGAGGTCCGCCCGCCCGCCGCGGAGGAAGCTCCGGCCGGTGAGGAGCCCGCGCAGCACGCGGGCCCCTCGCTGGGCGATTCCGTGGACGACGTCGTCCCGGCGGTCTCAGACGTCGAGAAGCAACTGTCCGAGCGCACTGCCGACCTGCAGCGGTTGCAGGCGGAGTACGCGAACTACCGCAAGCGAGTCGACCGCGACCGCGAGGCCGTGGTGCAGGGCGCGAAGGCGTCCGTGGTCGGCGATCTGCTGCCGCTGCTGGACGACCTCCAGCGCGCGGAGCAGCACGGCGACCTCACCGGTGCGTTCAAGGCGGTGGCCGACAAGCTGGTCAGCAGCCTGCAGCGGGCCGGCCTGGAGTCGTTCGGCGACGAGGGCGAGGAGTTCGACCCGAGCGTCCACGAGGCCGTGCAGCACAGCACGTCCCCGGACGTGAAGGGCCCGACGGTCACCCTCGTCATGCGCCGCGGCTACCGCTTCGGCGAGCGGGTGCTGCGGGCGGCGCTGGTCGGCGTGACCGACCACGAGCCCGGCGAGGCTCCGGCGGAACCGCCGGTGGACGGGTCGGTCGGCGGCGAACTGCCGCTCGACGGTTCGGTCGATGAGTCCGGCCAGCAGTAACAATCGGTTTGCAGCGAAAGGAGGAGACACCCGATGAGTGCTCGGGAGTGGATCGGCAAGGACTTCTATAAAGAGCTGGGTGTCTCCTCCGACGCGACCGCGGACGAGATCAAGAAGGCCTACCGCAAGCTGGCCAAGGAAAACCACCCGGACGCCAACGCGGGCAACACCGCGGCCGAGAACAAGTTCAAGGCCGTGTCCGAGGCGTACGGCGTGCTGTCCGATCCGGCCAAGCGCAAGGAGTACGACGAGGCGCGCACGCTCTTCGGCTCCGGCGGCGCGGGCGGATTCGGCGGCTTCCCTGGCGGCGGCGGTGCCGGCGGGTTCGACATGAGCGACCTGTTCAACCAGGCCGGCGCGCAGGGTCAGCAGGGCGGCTTCGGCGGGCTCGGCGACATCCTCGGCGGCATTTTCGGCCGCGGCCGCGGCGGTGCCGCCGGAGCGACGGCGAACCGGCCGCAGCGCGGCGCGGACGTCGAGACCGACGTGCGGATCGATTTCCTCGAGTCGGTGAAGGGCGCGACGCTGCCGTTGCGGCTGTCGAGCCCTGCCACCTGCAGCACGTGCGGCGGCAACGGCGCGAAGCCGGGCACCTCGCCGCGGGTCTGCCCGACCTGCAGCGGGTCCGGGCTGGTCAGCCGGAGTCAGGGCGCGTTCGCGTTCTCCGAGCCGTGCCAGGACTGCCGCGGCCGGGGCAAGATCATCGACGACCCGTGCCCGGAGTGCGCGGGCGAGGGCATCAGCACCCGCACCCGCACGCTCACCGTGCGCATCCCGCCGGGCGTGAAGGACGACCAGCGGATCCGGCTGGCCGGCCAGGGCGAACCCGGGCGCGGCGGCGCGCAGGCGGGCGACCTGTACGTGCGCGTGCACGTGGCCCCGCACAAGCTGTTCGGGCGCAACGAGCTCAACCTCACGCTCACCGTGCCGGTGGACTTCACCGAACTCGCGCTGGGCACCACCGTCACGGTGCCGACCCTCGAAGGCAAGGTGTCGCTGAAGGTGCCCGCGGGTACCGCGAGCGGCCGAGTGTTGCGAGTGCGCGGAAAGGGCATTCAGAAGCGGGACGGCGCGCAGGGCGACCTGCTGGTCACGCTGGAGGCGGCGGTCCCGGCGAAACTCGACGACAAGGCGCGGTCCGCACTCGAGACCTACGCCGAGGCGATGAAGGGCCACGACCCGCGGCCCGAGATCACCGAGTTGCTCGAAGGCAGGTGAGGTCGATGTTCGGCGGCAATCCGGGACTCCCGCACGGCGCGGACGAGGACACCCCGGTATTCGTGATTTCGGTGGCGGCCCAGCTTTCCGGGCTGCACGCGCAGACGCTGCGCTCCTACGACCGGCACGGCCTGGTCTCGCCCGGCCGCACCGCCGGCGGCGGACGGCGTTATTCGATGCGCGACATCGCCCTGCTGCGCGAGGTCCAGCGCCTCTCGCAGGAGGACGGGGTCAACCTGTCCGGCATCAAGCGCATCATCGAACTGGAGAACCAGGTCGACGCGTTGCGGTCCCGGGTGCACGAGCTGACCGAAGAACTCGCCGCCGCCTACGTGGCCGCCGAACGAGCCGCCGCGGCGGTGCACGCGTCCTATCGCAAGGATTTGGTGCCGCTGCAGCAGAACACCGCGCTGGTGGTCTGGAAACCCAAGCGCCGCTGACTGTGCCGTGAGTGGCGATGACGGTGAGAACCGTGATCGCCACTCACGAGCCCCAACCCCCTCCCGCCGCAGCTGGAGGGGGTTTTGCTGCCCTGGCCGCCCCTGCCCGGAAGGCTGTCTGCCTCGGAAGGTCCCCGTTCCGGAAGGCTGTCCGCGCCGGAAGATCCCCCGCCCCCCCCGAACCCCTTCGCACGGCAGCGTCCGCACGGCCAGGTCCGCGACCTACGCCCCCTCCCCACTGCGACGGGAGGACCTCACTGTCCTAACTGGACTCCCGCCCCGAGTGTCCGCAAATCCGCGAACGCCTCGTCCAGATAGCCGTCGAGACTCCGCGTGGGATCGCTGATCCAGGCTTGCGTCGCGTGATGGAACGTCGCCCACCCGGCCTGCGCGGCCAACCGCGCCAGCCGATCCTCGACACCCCGTTCCCGCAATGCTTCCGCGAGCGCTTCGGCGAGCGTCGCGGCCTTGGCGAGATTGCGTTCCCGCAGCGTCGGCGTCGCCGCGATCAGGTCGCGCCGGGGTTCGGCGAACGGGAGATTGCGCTCCATGATCCGGCCGGTGTTCTTGAAGGCGCGCAGCAGGATTTCCAGCGGCGCCAGGCCTTCCGGGGCTTCGGCGACCGACTGGGCGAGGTCCTCGCGCAGGTCGGTTTCGCCGTCGAAGAGCACCTCGCGCTTGTCCGGGAAGTGCCGGAAGAACGTGCGCTCGGTGACGCCTGCCCGAGCGGCGATCTCGGCGGTGGTCGTCTTGTCGAACCCGTTTTCCCGGTACAGCTCCAGCGCCGCCTGCTTGAGGCGGCTGCGCGCTTCTGCTCCGCTCCGTGGCACGTCCTGAGCCTACCCGGCCGTTGCGCCAGTGACTGACACCACATTGCGTCAGTCACTGTCGCTACGCGTAGAGTCAGTGACTGACACTAAGGAGCCTTTCATGCACTTCTTCGTCACCGGCGGATCCGGCCAGACCGGCCCCGCCGTCGTCGCCGAGCTGGTCAGGGCCGGGCACAAGGTCACCGGCTTGGCCCGCTCGGACACTGCCGCCGTGCGGCTGGAGTCGCTCGGCGCGACGCCGCATCCCGGTGAGCTCGACGATCTCGACAGCCTGCGCCGCGGCGCCGAAGCCGCCGACGGCGTCCTGCACATGGCCCAAGGCGGCAGCTACGCCGATCCGGACGACCTCGTCCGCCGCGACTGCGAGGCGATCGACGCGCTGGGCCAAGCGCTGGTCGGCACCGGCAAACCGTTCGTCAGCACGTCCGGCACTTTGGTGATGAAGGCCGACCAGGTCAGCACCGAACTCGACCCGGCCGATCCCGATTCCGTGGCCTGCTTCCGGATTCCCGGCGAGCAGACCTGCCTCGGTTTCGCCGACCAGGGCGTCCGCGCCAGCGTCGTGCGGCTCGCGCCGACCGTGCACGGACCGCGCGACCACGGCTTCATCCCAGCGCTCATCGCGGGCGCGCGCCGGGCCGGGGTTTCGGCGTACCTCGGCGACGGCACGAACCGCTGGCCCGCGGTCCATCGCGATGACGCGGCGGTGCTTTTCCGGCTGGCGCTGGAGAAAGCGCCTGCTGGGAGCGTGCTGCACGGGGTCGGGGAAACAGTCGCGATCAAGAGCGTCGCGGAGAAGATCGCTCAGCTGCTGGACATCCCCACGGCGTCCCTGACTCTGGAAGAAGCCGCGGAGCACCTCGGAAATCCTTTCCTGGCAAAGTTCTTCTCGCTCGACGTGCCCGCCTCCAGCACGCACACCCACGAGCTGCTGGGCTGGACGCCGAACCACGCGTCGCTGCTGGAAGACCTGGAAACCGGCGACTACTTCACCCAGGAGGCCAGCGACCGCGCCGAGGCGGTCTGGCGGTAGCTCAGTTCCGGGCGCGCACCAAACCGGATTCGTACGCGACGATCACCAGCTGCGCGCGGTCCCGGGCGTCGAGTTTCGCGAGCAGCCGTCCGACGTAGGTCTTCACCGTCGCCATCGACAGCCGCATCCGCTCGGTAATCTCCACATTGGACAGTCCACTCGCGACCAGCGTGAGCACCTCGCGCTCTCGCGGGGCCAAGGCGGCGACGTCCGCGCGCGGCGGGGCGTCCGGGATCCGCGCGAACTGCGCGACCAGCCGCCGGATGATGGACGGGCCGAGCAACGCGTCGCCGGAAGCCACCACGCGCACCGCCGCGCACAGGTCGGCCGGGCGGGTGTCCTTGAGCAGGAATCCGGTCGCTCCGGCGCGAAGGGCGGCGAACACGTGTTCGTCGAGGTCGAACATGGTCAGCACCAGCACCCGCACGTCCGGGGCTTGTTCGCCGATCAGCCGGGTGGCCTCGATGCCGTCCATCATCGGCATCCGGACGTCCATCAGCACCACGTCCGGCTTTTCGGCCACGGCCAGCTCGACTGCCTCGGCACCGGTCGCGGCTTCGCCGATCACGGTGAAGTCCGGTTCGTTGTCGAGCAGCAGCCGGAAACTCCCGCGCAGCAAGGCTTGGTCGTCCGCGACGACGACGCGGATCTGGTCAGGCATCAGCACACCGGAGAGTGGCGGCGACGCGGAACCCGCCGTCCGGGCCGGGACCGGCGACCAGCTCGCCGCTGTAGAGGGCGACGCGTTCGCGCATGCCGGTCAGCCCGTGGCCGAGGCGCAGCTCCCCGATCGGTGCCGCGCCGTCGTCGGTCACCTGGATCCGGATCCCCTCAGCAGCCACCGCGACCACCACCCGACACCGGGCTGGTGCCGCGTGTTTCACCACGTTCGTCACCGCTTCCTGCACGATCCGGTACGCGGCCAGCGCGACCGGTTCCGGCACCCGCGCAGTGCCGAGGACGGACAGTTCGACATCGACGCCGGCCTGCCGTGCGCGTTCGGCGAGCTCTGGCAACGCCGCCAGCGGGTCGGCCGGAGTTTCGTCACCGTCGTCGCGCAGTACGTGCAGCAACCGCCGCATCTCGCCGAGCGCCGCGCGGCTGGTCGCTTCGATCACCCGCAACGCGTCGCGCGCTTCCTCCGGGCGGCTGTCCGCGACATGGTTGGCGACGCCCGCTTTCACCGCGATCAAGCCCATCCCGTGCGTGACGACGTCGTGCAGTTCGCGCGCGATCCGGACGCGTTCGTCGACCAGGATCCGATGTTCGCGTTGCCGTTCCTGCCGCGCCGTCTGCGCGCGCCGGGACCGGAGAGCTTCGGCAAGCCCCCAGGTGAGCAACGCCAGCGGGACGCCGAACGCGTACCACCACTCCCCAACCACCGCAGTTGCCGCCGACATCGCCGCAACCCCGGCCGCGGCAGGCAAAGCACGCGGCGGACGCACGAGGTACAGCACCAGAGCCGCGCCGACGAACGGATCCCACAGCAGCCCGAAAGCGGCGGCGGACGCGGAAACGACCGTGGTGCCGATCAGTATCGGCACCGGAGCCCGCCGCCGCAGCAGCACCGCGGCGGCGATGAGCGTCGCGATCACGGCGGACACGGGCAGCCGCCAGGGTTCCTCGTCGATCAGCACGTTCCCGGCAAGCCCGACGTCCGTGACGAGGAGACCTGCCGCCAGCGCGACGTCGCTCACTCGCAGAGGGGTCATAACGGCAACGTTAGCCAGTGCGGCGGGCGCGCACATCGTGCTGTGGTGGGTCATCCCCCGGTTTAGTTCCGTGGCGTGGAACTGTCCGCCCCGGACCGATGTGCGCGGGGTATCCGGCCGGGCACGGTGAGCGGCATGTCGACCTTTCCCGGCCCGCGCCTCGGCGGAGCGGCACTCGTCCTCGGTCCGGTGCTCGTGCTCGCCGGCGTGCTGCTGCGTCTGCCGTACCCGTTCTTCTTTCCGCACCAACTCGCCGCGGTCGTGCTGCATCCGGCACAAATGACCGCCGCCGCCACCTGTTTCCTCGCCGGTCAGGTGGTTCTTCTCTGCGCAGTGTCCACAGTGGTCCACCAGATCGCGGTGCCGAAGCCGCGCTGGGCGGCGTGGTCGGGCGCGCTGGTGCTGATCGGTCTGGTCGAGCGGGTCTTCCATGCCGGATTCGACCAAGCCGCAACGGATCTTGCCCGGCATCGCGGAGCGGACTACGCGACCGCGTTCGTCGCGGAAGCCTACGGCGATCTCCACCTGTTCAGCTTCTTGTCGTTCACGATCATGTTCGGCTGGCCGCTGCTCGGTTTCGCGGCCTACCGCGCCGGAGTGCTCGGCCCGGTACGCGCGGTAGCCCTTGCCGCCATGACCGTCCTGCCGCTCGGTGTCCTCAAAGGAACGACGATGTGGTCGATCGCCGCCGCGGCCGGGCTCTGCGTGGCGTTCGTGCCGTCCGGGATCCGGCTGCTGAAACAAGCCGCGCGCCCGGACCGACGTACCTTCGGCCTGGCGTGCCTTGGCACGGTCGCGGTCGGCGCACTCGGTTACTTGAGTTCGCTGGGCTGAAGGTGCTCCTCGAAGAACGCCATGACGCGACGCCAGGCGTCCGAATCGGACGGTTCGTGATAGCCCATCCCGGCGACCTTCGCGAGCGCGGCCAGCGGTGCGGGCCGGAAGTGGTTCGCGAAGCCGTGCCCGGCATCCGGGTATTCCTTGACGTCGTGCGGGATTCCTCGTTCGGTGAGCGCGGCTTCGAGCTTGGCCGCGGCACCGCGCAGGGAGAAGTCCTTGCCGCCGAAGCTGCCGACGATCGGGCACGCACCGTCCAAAGCGGACAGATCCTTCGGCAGTTGTCCGTAGTACGGCGCGGAAGCGTCGAAGTCGCGCGAGGCGGCCACGAGGGCGAACCCGCCGCCCATGCAGAAACCGACGACGCCGACCTTGCCGGTCGCGTCGTCCCGCCCGGCGACGAGCACTCGCGCGGCCTCGATGTCCGCGAACGCCCGGCCCTCGCGGGCGAACATGTCCTGGAAAGTCCGCTTCACGCACCGGATCATGCCGCCGCGCGAATACAGATCGGGGCTCAGCGCGAGATAACCCGCGGCGGCGTACCGGTCGGTGATCTCGCGCGCGTCCTGGTTCAGCCCGAACACGTCGTGGATCAGCACCACCGCAGGGAACGGCCCGTCGCCGTCCGGCACTGCCAGATAACCGCCGATTTCCCCGTCCGCCACCGGAATCTGGATGTCCATGGCGCCGACGATAGCCACGCGGGCCCGATTCCGCTCAGTCCGCGGTGAACGGGTCGTACTGGATCTGGTCCAGCGCGCTTCCCGCGACCAGCATCCGGGACACCGTCGCGCGGATCATCGCGGGCGAACCGGACACCAGGATGTCGTGGTCCGGCCACGCGCCGTATCGCGTGACCGCCTCGGCGAGGGTGCCGTGTTCGCAGCCGGGCAGGTGGTCGCCGCGTTCGACGACCGGGGTGATGGTGAGCCACGGGTTGGTCGCGGCGAGCGCGCGCAGTTCTTCCAGGTCGTAGAGGTCTTCCCGGGTCGGCCCGCCGTAGAACAGCCGCGTTTTCGGGTTCTCGCCCCACAGCGCGAGGTGGTCGAGGATCGACCGCAGCGGCGCGACCCCGGTGCCACCGGCGACCATCAGCACCCCGCGCGACTGCTCGCGGTTGACGTTCATCCGGCCCAGCGGCGGGCCGAGCCGCCAGACGTCGCCCGCCTGCGTGTGGCTCACGATCGCCCGGGACACCCAGCCGCCGTCGACCGCGCGCACGTGGAATTCGATGCCGCCGTCCTCGCGCGGCGCGTTCGCCGGGGACAGATACCGCCACAATCGCGGCCGCTGCGGCACCTCGACGCTCATGTACTGGCCCGGCGAATACGGCACCGGCTGGTCCGGGATCACCCGCACCAGAGCGAGATCCCAGGTGAGCCGCCGGTGCTCGACCACGGTGGCCGACCACGACGCCGGGTTCTCGTCCGCCGCCGCGGCCTCCTGCATCGCGCGCGCGACGATGGTGAACGCCTCCGCCCACGCGCGCTCGACCTCCGGCGTCCACTCCGGGCCGAGGTGGTTCTTCAACGCGGCCAGCAGTGCGGTGCCGACGGCCTCGTAATGCTTGGGAGCGACGCCGAACTTGCGGTGGTCGCGGCCGAGCTGGCGCAGGAACGGGAGCAGGTCGTCCGGCCGGTCCACCATCTGCACGACGCGGGCCAGCGCGCGGATGATCCGCCCGCCCTGCACTTCCATGTTGATCGGGAAGAAATCGCGCGTGGCGGGCGCGAGCGTGAAGAGCATCCCGTAGAAGAACTGGGAGATCTCCGGGGCGTACGGCTCCGACTTGGCCCAGGTGTCGCGGATGAGCTGCACCATCGCGACGACGGCCGCCGGCGCCTGCCGGGGTGCGGCCGAGGTCCGCGGGAGCGGGCTGATCGAATCGGCTGTCATCGGGCTGTCGTCGTTCATGGGTCGGGACCGGAGGCCGGGGGGCTGGGAGGGGATGGTCACGAGAGCAGGGCAGTCGCGGTTGTCGGATTCGGCTCGCGCGGTCGCGCGGGGGAATTCGCCACTCCTGCTCCTCGTTGTCCTTGGACGTGCTCGCCGCGTCGGCTCCGCGGGGCGTCTGGTCCGCAGAGTAGCCGCACTGAGGCGGAATGCCCGCATCGTTGCTCCGGTCGGGTTACCGGCCGGTCGGGACGTGGGGCAGCTCACCGATTAGATAGTTGTCCTACGCAACCTTCAGCGACTAAACTTGTAGAATACAAGCAAGTGGGCACCGGCCCTGGAGGAACGATGAGCCCAGCTGACGACGTGCGGCTCGAACTGCTGCGAGAGCTGAAGGCGTCCGCCCAGCTCCAGCACCTGTGGATCATGCAGGCGTGGCAGAACGAGCCCGGGCTCCACCCGGCCTCGGCGATGCTGCTGTCCGACCTCGCCAAGCACGGCGAGGCCCGCCCGTCTGAGGTCGCCAAGCGCAGGCTCGTCGACCTGTCGGTGATCAGCAGGCAGATCGCCCAGTTGCAGGCCGCCGGGCTGATCCAGCGCCGCCCCGCCCCCGAGGACGGGCGCGCGTCGCTGATCAGCGTGTCCGAAGCCGGTCTTGCCCAGCTCGAACTGTGGCGCAAGAAGTATCTCGAGTTCTTCGAGACGGCTCTGGGCGGCTGGGACGAGGTCCGGATCGAGGGCCTCACCTCCCAGCTCGCCGAATTGAACGAAGGTCTGCGCGCGACGCTCGGCCCGTCCGGGTACTGCGCCGGCCAGGCCCCGCACGCGGGAAAGTGAAGTAGCGAATAGTGGAAACCACCGCTTCCGGGCAGCCGATGACGCACCGGGAAATCCTCAAGGCCTTCACCGGCCTGCTGCTGGCCCTGCTGGTGGCGTTGCTGTCGTCGACCATCGTGTCCAACGCGCTGCCGACGATCCTCGCCGACCTGCACGGTTCGCAGAGCGAGTACACCTGGGTCGTCACCGCGACGCTGCTGACGTCGACCGCGACCACCCCGATCTGGGGCAAGCTGTCGGACCTGTTCAGCAAAAAACTGCTGTACCAAATCGCGATCGTCGTCTTCACCGTCGGTTCGGCGCTGGGCGGGATCGCGCAGTCGATGCCCGAGCTGATCGCCTACCGCGCGCTGCAGGGCATCGGGCTCGGCGGGCTGCAGGCGCTGATCCAGGTCGTGATCGCGGCGATGATCGCGCCGCGCGACCGCGGCAAGTACTCCGGCTACACCGGCGCGGTGTTCGCCGTCGCGACTGTTTCCGGGCCGCTGATCGGCGGGCTGATCGTGGACTCGCCGCTCGGCTGGCGCTGGTGCTTCTGGGTCTGTGTGCCGATCGCGGTGATCGCGTTCGTGGTGCTCGGCCGCACGCTGAAGCTGCCGGTGCTCAAGCGCAAGGTGCGGATCGACTGGCTGGGCGCGACCCTGCTGGTCGGCGGTGTCGCGCTGCTGCTGATCTGGGTTTCGCTGGCGGGCGGCAGCTTCGGGTGGGTCTCGTGGTCGAGCGCCGCGTATGTCGGCGGGGCGATTGTCGCGCTGGGGCTGGCGGTTCTCGTCGAATCCCGGGTCGCGGAGCCGGTGGTTCCGCTGCGGCTCTTCCGCAACCGCACCTTCACGATGGCCGTGCTCGCCTCGCTGGCGGTCGGCACCGCGATGTTCGGCGGGTCGGTGTTCCTTGGCCAGTACTACCAAATCGCGCGCGGTTTCTCGCCGACGCACGCCGGTCTGATGACGCTGCCGATGGTGCTGGGTCTCGCGGTCGCGTCAACTGGGGCCGGACAGGTCATCTCCCGCACCGGGCGCACCAAGCCGTTCATGGTCGCGGGCGGGGTTTCGCTGCTGGCCGGGTTGTTCCTGCTCTCGACGGTGGACCACGCGACGAACCTGACGCTGATGGGCGGCTACCTCGCGCTGGTCGGCGTCGGGTTGGGCTTCCTGATGCAGAACCTCGTTTTGGTAGTCCAAAACACGGTGGCGATGAAGGACATCGGCTCGTCGTCCTCGGTCGTCACGTTCTTCCGGTCGCTCGGCGGCGCGGCGGGCGTGTCCGCGCTCGGTGCGGTGCTGGCCGCCCGGGTGGCCACGAACATCGCGAACTCCCTTTCGCAGATGGGCATTCACCCTGGCGGCGCGGTTTCCGGCGGCGGCGGCACGTTCGCCATCTCGTCGCTTCCTCCGGCGCTGCAGCCGGTGGTGCGCGGGGCGTTCGGCGACGCGACCGGCACGGTGTTCTTCGTCGCGGGCTGCATCGCCGTGGTCACTTTCCTCGCCGTGCTCTTCATCAAGGAAGTTCCGCTGCGGCGGACGCTGGACGCGGACGCACCGGCACCGACCGCGGCCGCTGTCTCGGTCGAGGCTGTCTCAGTGGTCGAAGCTCCGGTCGAGATGACCACCGTGCTGCGCGGACGGGTTCTCGACGCGGGCGGTCGTCCAGTGTCCGGTGTCGTGCTTACGCTCACCGACATGACGGGGCGTCAGGTCGACGTCGGGCGTACAGGACGTACCGGCGCGTACGAGCTGTCGGCGAACACAGTGGGAGAGCACGTCCTTCTCGCGACTGCTGGCTCGACGCGGCCTGCGGTGTCGACCGTGCGGCTTAACGGCAACGCGCGTTGGCACGACTTGCTGTTGGACAGCCAGGGCGCCATCTCCGGTCGCGTACGCGTCGCTGGTCGGCACGCGGCTGTCGCTGGTGCAGTGCTCACACTCACCGATCGTCTGGGCACCGTCACCGCGACGCACATTGGAGGCGGCGATGGCGCGTACGGATTCACGGGAATCGAACCGGGCGCCTACACGCTCACTGTGTCGGCTTACGGATATACGCCGCACGCCGAACCGATGACGGTCGGAGACGGCGCGGCGGCACAGCACGATGTTGAGCTGAGCGAAGCCGTCGAGCGAGAGTTCGTTAGGCACCAAGGAACACTCAGCGTCGACTAAAGGGGCTCGTGAGTGTTTGTCGCGGTTCTAGCCGGGACAGGCACTCACGAGCTTTCTACTGGGAGTGGCATTTGCCGACGAGCGATGCGCCCTCCCGGCCCTGCCTCGTCCCCCTTCCCCAGAGGTAGCGTCGAATATGTGACGCGAAGCAGGGTCGCGATGTTGCTGGCTATGGGGATCGACAACTTCGGTTCCGGACTTTTTCTTCCGCTCGCACTGCTTTACGTGACGCGGGTGATCGGAATCCCGCTCGTCGAAGCGGGCACGGCGGTCACTTTGGGCACTACAGCAGGGCTTCTCATGCCGCCGCTGGCCGGTCGGCTGGTGGATCGCGCCGGGCCGAGAACCGGAGTTCTTGCGGCGCAACTGTTGCAGGCTGCCGGAATCAGCGCGTATCTGTTCGCGCACGGCGTCGGCGGCGTTGTGGTGGCCGCCATCATGCTTGGTGCCGGGCAACAATTGTTCTACAGCTGCCTGTTCGCGCTCATCTCCGAAGTCGCCGGAGACGTGCCGAAGGACCGGCCGTTCGCCGAAGTCGGAATGGTGCGCGCGGGCGGCTTCGGGCTCGGCGGGCTGATGTCGTCGGTGCTGCTCACCTGGTTCGGCGACCGCGGCTACGGCGTCGCGCTCGTCGTGGACGTCCTCACTTTCCTAGCCGCGGCGGGCATCGTCGCGATGTTCATCCCGCCTGGCCGCCGGTTCGCCCCCGTGGTCCGCGTCCGAAGCGGCGTGCTGCGCAACCGGCCGTACCTGACGTTGATCCTCCTGAGCGGCCTGTTCGGGCTGTCGCTCGATTTCTTCCTCATCGGCACCCCGGTGTTCGTGCTCGACCGGCTGCACGCACCGACGTGGCTGCCCGGCGCGATCTTGTTCCTGCTGACCGTGCTCACCAGTGCGGGCGGCACCGTCGCGTTGCGGCTCACGAGAGGCCTCAGCCGGATCAGCGCGATGCGGGCCGGGTCCGCGCTGTTCGCCGCTTGGTGCCTGACGAGCGTCGGCGTGCTGCTGGTGCCGAGAAGCTGGCAAGTGCCGTATCTGCTCGCCGCGACGCTCGTGTTCGCCGCCGGTGACCTGGTGTTCGGGCCGCGCTCCGGCGCGCTCGCCGAGGCCGCCGCGCCGCCCGAGGCGAAGGGCCGTTACCTCGCCGCGTTCCAATACGCGTTCACTGTGGCTCAGGTGCTCGCTCCGGCGATCGTGTCGTTGTTTTCCGTGGCGGCGTGGTTACCCTGGGTCCTGGTCGGGGGTTGCGCTTGCCTCGCGGCGCTCGGGCTCGGCAGGCTGGGACCGAGGCTGCCCGCGGCCGCGGTGGCACCAATTCAGAGTTGAGCGGAACAGACTCAACTTTGCTGACGTTATACCTGTCGACGGGCCTTGGTCGGGCCTGTCACCAGGTATTTCCACGAACGCATGAGGTGAGGGATGGACGCTTTCAACCCGACCACGAAGACCCAGCAGGCGATCTCGTCCGCGGCGCAGGCGGCCACCGTGGCCGGCAACCCGCACGTGTCGGCCGCCCATTTGCTGGGCGCCCTGCTGGCGCAGGGTGACGGGACCACCGCGCCGCTGCTGACCGCGGTCGGGGCGGACCCGGAGACCGTGCACAAGGAGCTCGAGCCGATCATCAACGGGCTGCCGTCGGCGACCGGCGCGACCGTGTCGACGCCGCAGTTCGACGCGCCCGCGGTCAAGTCGCTCACGCAGGCGCAGAAGCTCGCCACCGAACTGGGTGACGAGTACGTGTCGACCGAACACCTGCTGGTCGGCCTCGCCACCGAAGGGGCTCAGGTCGCGGACCTGCTCAAGCGGCACGGCGCCACGCCGGACGCGCTGCGCGAGGCGTTCGCGAAGGTGCGCGGGTCGGCCCGGATCACCAGCGCGGATCCCGAAAGCACGTTCAAGGCGCTGGAGAAGTACGGCGTCGACCTGACCGATCGGGCGCGTTCGGGCGAACTCGACCCGGTCATCGGCCGCGACACCGAGATCCGCCGTGTCGTGCAGGTGCTTTCCCGGCGTACCAAGAACAACCCGGTGCTGATCGGCGAACCGGGCGTCGGCAAGACGGCGATCGTCGAGGGCCTCGCCCAGCGGATCGTCGCGGGCGACGTGCCGGAATCGTTGCGCGGCAAGCGAGTGGTCGCACTCGACCTCGGGTCGATGGTGGCCGGAGCCAAGTTCCGCGGCGAGTTCGAAGAGCGGTTGAAGGCCGTCCTCAAGGAGATCACCGACTCCGCGGGCCAGGTCATCACGTTCATCGACGAGCTGCACACCATCGTCGGCGCGGGCGCGACCGGCGAGGGCGCGATGGACGCGGGCAACATGATCAAGCCGATGCTCGCTCGTGGCGAGCTGCGGATGGTCGGCGCGACCACGCTCGACGAGTACCGCCAGCACATCGAGAAGGACCCCGCGCTGGAGCGGCGTTTCCAGCAGGTGCTGGTCGGCGAGCCGTCGCCGGAGGACACCATCGCGATCCTGCGCGGGCTGAAGGAGCGCTACGAGGTGCACCACGGCGTCCGGATCACGGACGCCGCGCTGGTGGCCGCCGCGACGCTGTCGGACCGCTACATCACCGCTCGGTTCTTGCCGGACAAGGCGATCGACCTGGTCGACGAGGCCGCGTCGAAGATCCGCATGGAGATCGACTCGCGTCCGGTGGAGATCGACGAGGTCGAGCGGGCCGTGCGGCGCATGGAGATCGAAGAGATGGCACTGTCCAAAGAGGACGATGCGGCCTCTTTGGAACGGCTGACCGCCCTTCGTGCCGAACTCGCCGAGAAACGCGAGGAACTCACCGCGCTGACCGCGCGTTGGCAGAACGAGAAGGGCTCGATCGAGACCGTCCGTGAGCTGAAGGAGCAACTGGAGCAACTGCGCGGCGAATCGGAACGCGCCGAACGCGACGGCGACCTCGGCAAGGCCGCCGAGTTGCGGTACGGCCGGATTCCGGTGCTGGAGAAGGAGTTCGAGGCCGCGATGGCCGCGAACGAGGCCAGCAAGCAGAACGTCATGCTGAAGGAAGAGGTGGGCGCGGACGACGTCGCCGACGTGGTCAGCGCGTGGACCGGCATCCCCGCCGGACGTCTGCTGGAAGGCGAGACGGGCAAGCTGCTCCGGATGGAGGAGGAGCTGAACCGCCGCGTCATCGGCCAGGATCAAGCGGTGCAGGTCGTCGCGGATGCCGTACGGCGGGCGCGGGCGGGCGTCGCGGACCCGGACCGGCCGACCGGCTCGTTCCTGTTCCTCGGCCCGACCGGTGTCGGCAAGACCGAGCTGGCGAAGGCGCTGGCGGAGTTCCTGTTCGACGACGAACGCGCGATGCAGCGCATCGACATGAGCGAGTACTCCGAGAAGCACTCGGTGGCCAGGCTGGTCGGTGCGCCTCCGGGTTACGTCGGCTACGACCAGGGCGGCCAGCTGACCGAAGCCGTCCGGCGCCGCCCGTACACGGTGGTGCTGCTGGACGAGGTCGAAAAGGCGCACCCGGACGTGTTCGACGTGCTCCTGCAGGTCCTCGACGACGGGCGGCTGACCGACGGCCAGGGCCGGACGGTGGACTTCCGCAACACCATCCTGATCCTGACGTCGAACCTCGGCTCGCAAGCGATCGCGGACCCGTCGCTCGACGAACGCCAACGCCGCGACGCGGTGATGGAGGTCGTGCAGCGGCAGTTCAAGCCGGAGTTCCTGAACCGGCTGGACGACATCGTGGTCTTCCACGCACTCGGCACCGAGCAACTGACGTCCATTGTGGACATCCAGGTCGCCCGGCTGGCGAAGCGGCTCGCCCAGCGCAGGTTGCACCTCGAGGTGACGGATGGCGCCCGGGAGTGGCTGGCTCTGAACGGCTTCGACCCGATTTACGGCGCGCGTCCGCTGCGTCGCCTGGTGCAGTCGGCGATCGGGGACCAGCTGGCTAAGCAGCTGCTGTCCGGTGAGGTCCGGGACGGGGACACCGTGCGGGTGGACCTGCCTGAGCTGGAGACCGGGGACACGCTGAAGGTGTCGCGGGTCTGACACTCGGACGGTCCGTGAAGGGCTCCTTGAAGGAATCAGATTCCCTCAAGGAGCCCTTCACTGCGTTTGGGTGCTTTCGCGGCGCGGGCCACTCGCCCGGCGGTACGTGAGGGGAACCCTGACGGACTCAGAGTCCCTCAGGGTTCCCCTCACGTACTTTCATCACCGGCCCCGAACGCGAAACCGCCCGGCCGCAGCAACGCGACCGGGCGGTTCCCGTCTCAAGCTCTCAGCCGTCTTCCCCGCGCTCAGGTTCCGCCGGACGCGCCGGTGACACCGGAGTCGCGCCACCGCCCGGAGGCGGAGTCCGCGGTGCGGGCGGCGAAGGCTGCCGCTCAGTAGCCCGCGTATCCGCCGGAGAAGGAGCCGACGTCTCGACCGCGCGAGTGTCGACCGGCCGCGTCGCCTGGGTGTCCGCCGGAGAAGGAGCGCTCGTCGGAGTGCCCGCGGAAGGCGTCCAAGTGCGGTTCGAGTCGTAATCCTCGTCAAACGGGTCCACGATGTCCGCGATCTCGCCCAGATCGCGCAGCAGCCGCTCAAGCCGCGACGGCCCGGCCCCCGGCACCACGCTCGCCAGCACCCACTCGTTCTCCAGCCACGCCACCCCGACGTCGCCGCCCAGCTGGTCAGCCGCGTCGACGAGATCCTGGGTGATGACCTGGCGAGCCCCCTCGGAATCGTCCGCGAAGGCGTAGCGCTGGCCGATCGGGCCGAGCATCTCCGGCATGTTCTCGCGCTGGAACGGCACGCTCGACAGCCACATCTCGACCGGCACCCGGTGCGTCTTGTTGCAGCGCACGGCCACGACCACCGCGGGCACCTGGCCTTGCGACTCGATGTCGAAGATGAACACCGGACGGCGGCCGTCGGAGGTGAAGGTGGAGCCCGCGACGACGTTCACCGCCGCGTCGGCTCCGAAGTAGCCGATCGCGCCCCCCGACCACTGCCGGGGCAGCCGTTCGTCCTCTTCCACGAACTGCCAGCCGCGCAACTGGGCCCAGCGCTGCCGCTCACGGTTGCGCGAGCCTTCCCTGGCCCGGTCCGCGAAGAGCAGGCCGAGCCCCGCCACCAGCGCGACGGCGGCGATGACGAACCAGATCCACGCCGAGATACCCACGCCGGTCAGGGTATCGCTGCCGAGCCCTCCTACCCGGACGGCGGCACCGTGTCGGCGCGCCCCGTTTGGCCGGAACCGTCCAGGTTACGTCGACATATCGGCTAATCGCCCGGCTCAGGTGTCCATTGCGGACAGGTTCCCGCTGACCGGACGGCCCGCTGCGCCTATCCAGCGATCACGGCGGACAACCCGGACAGGAACCTTGCCGGACCGCTCCACCGGCGAGTAGAGGTCGTTCGACAACTCTTTCCCGCCGCCGCCGACAGCAGGAAGGACACCGCATGTCCCTCTCGAGAAGATCGGTACTCGCCGGGACCGCGGCGGCGCTCGGCACGCTCGCGCTGCCCGGAGTCGCGGCGGCGGGCACCGCGCGCGACTGGTCCCGCGCCGTCATCGACTCCACCATGAAGCGCTACACCCCGGCGTCCATCGGCGGCTGGAGCTACCCGCTCGGCCTCTACTTCTACGGCCAATACCTCTTCTACCGGCGAACGAAGGAACAAAAGTACCTCGACTACCTAGTCGCCTGGTACGACCGTTTCATCACCGCCGACGGCATCTCCAACAGCTTCAGCAGCCTCGACTCGATGCGCGCCTGCCAGATGCTTCCGTTGCTGTACAACGAAACCGGCGACGCTAAGTATCGCAAAGCCGCCGACCAACTGCGCAAACGCTTCGAGACCTACCCGCGCACGAGCGACGGCGGGATGTGGCACGCGGTCAGCCGTCAGCACCAGCTGTGGGGCGACGGGGTGTACATGGCGCAGCCGTTCCTCGCGTTGTACGGCAAGGTTTTCGACGATCCGACCTACTGCTACGAGGAATCCGCCAAGAACCTATCCGTCTACTTCGGACACCTCAAGGAGCCCGCGAAGGGCCTGATCTACCACGCCTACGACGAAAGCGGCACCCAGCCGTGGGCGACCGGCCCCGGCAAGCACTCCAGCTTCCACTGGGCCCGCGCGATCGGCTGGTTCGGGATGGCCGCGATCGACATCCTCGAGGTGCTGCCCGCGGACCATCCGCGACGGCCGGAGCTGATCGGGATCGTCAAGTTCCTCGCCGAGGGCTACCGCCGGTTCCAGGATCCGCGGACCGGCCGGTGGTATCAGGTGGTCGACCACGGCGGCGACGCCGGGAACTGGCTCGAGACGTCCGCGTCCTCGATGTACGCGTTCACCGTTTCCCGCGCCATCGAACGCGGATATTTGCCCGCGTCCTACGCCCCGGTCGCTCAGCGCGGCTATGCCGGGGTGCTGCAGAAGGTGTCGATCGGGTCCGACGGGCTGGCGAATCTCGCCGACATTTGCGAAGGAACGAACGTCGGCGACCTGAATTTCTACTTCGCGCGCAAACGGCTGACCAACGACTTCCACGGGCTCGGCGCGTTTTTGATCATGAACGAGCAGTTCACCCGGTACCGGGGCTGAACGTCCGTGAGGGGAACCCTCAGGGAATCAGAGTTCCTCAGGGTTCCCCTCACGGACTTACGACTCGCCGGTCGGGTTGGCAGGCTTGGCCAACGGCCCGGGCGACCAGATCCCGGAATGCGTCACCGACTGCTGATGCAACGCCGCCGAAGCCGGAAGCGCGTTCGAGACCTCGGGAGTCACCTCGTACAACGTGCCCCAGTCCCGCTCGACGTCGCCTTCCAGATACGTCGGCAGCGCCTGCATCTGGGTGGCCACGTTCATCCACACGAACGACCCGCCGCCCGCCGGCGAGGACCAGTACTTGCCGACCGTGCGCAGGTCGTCGCCCGCGCTGATCCGGTACTTCGGCACCTCGGCGATCCCGTTGTGGATCGACGACGGGCGCAGGCACGGGTGCTGCGCGGCGGCGGCCCATTCCAGGAACACCGGGTCCTGCCCGACGACGTCGGTCATCTTCGCGATTTTCGGCGCCCGCGGCGCGCTGAACGCGACCCAGCCGTCGCTGCCGAGCCCGCGGCCCTTCGCCACGATCCGCACCTGGTCCGCGCCCTCGGGCACGCTGACCCGCGCGTCGCGCCAGTTGGTGTCCTTCTTCTTCGCGTCGAGCTGCTCGCGGCCGAGCACCTGGAATCCGGCGGGGGTGTTCTTGCCGAATTCGGCGGTCAGCGAGTTCGGGTCGTCGGCCTTGCCCGCGAGGGCGACAACGATCGGCACCGAGCCGTCGCGCGCCCGCTCCGGGACCGAGTACCACTGGGTGCGCAGGTCGCCCGCGCCGTCGCCGGACTTGTGGTAGCTGCCCCAGATCGGGGCGCCGTCCTTGCCGAACTGGTACGGCGGGTTCCAGCTGTCGGCGTTCTCGGTCGGCAGTCCGCCGTTGGTGACGAAGCCCTTCTGCGTGCTGGCCAGCCAGTCCTTCGGGGTGACCCCGCGGTCTGCGTCGGCGGGCACCTGCCAACCGGGCGCGGCGTTTTCCGGCTGCTGCGGCGCGGCTTGCAGCAGCCCGGCCTTCGGGTCGCGTTCGACCTTGATGTAGTCGGACAGCCCGCAGCTTTGCCCGGCCAGCTGGCGGATGTTGTCGGCACCCATGTTGTAGGTGTCCCAGCGCTTCTGGATGCCCTTGGCGATGCTGCCGATCTCGAACAGCACCAGAATCGCGCACACCGTCGAGAGCGGAGCAAGCCCGAGCCGCAGCGCCCGGCCGCGGTTTTCCAGGTCGCCCTTCGCGACCGGCGCGGGCGGGACGAACGGTTCGTGCTCGTTGTGCTTCATGTGCTCGATCGCCGCGATCGCCAGCGCGACCGCCGCCGCCACGAGCGCCATCGTGCTCAGCTTGATGCCGAACACCTGCGGCGGCAGGTCGAACCAGGGCACGCCCCAGGCCGAGACGTACCACCAGGCGTTCGGCCCGGTCGAAGCGAGCGCGACGATCACCATCAGTCCCGCGAAGAACGCCGCGCGGTTGCGGCGCGAGAACAGCACGGTCGTACTTGTCGACAACGCGGTGAGCGCGGCGAGCGGTCCGCCGACCGCGACCAGCATGCCGAAGTGGTGCGTGTGCTTGGTTGGAGCCAGCGCCAAGACCACAAAGGACAGTGCGCTGATGCCGAGCAGCCGACGGCTCGGGCCGAGCGCGGCGCCGCGGATGTTGCCGCGCCGCAGCAGCACGACCGCGCAGGTCGCCAGGCACAGGAAGATCAACAGCACCGGGAACCGGCGCGTCATGGAGCCGTCCGGGCCGTTGCTGAACAGCATCGAGTACCGGTCGAGCTCGTCGTACCAGGAACCGGTCGGTCCGAGCGACGACCGCAGCCGCACCGATTCCAGTGCGCCGCGCAGGGTCTGGTCGCAGAAGATCAGCGTGAGAATCACCAGCCCGGCGGCGGCGATCGGCGCGAGCACCGGCACCCAGCCGAACTGGCGGGCATGCCGGAGCACGATCTTCGCCAGCGGCTTCAGCCCGACCACGAACGGCAGCACGGCCATCAACCCGTGCGGGTTGACCGCGACACACAGCGCCGCGACGGTCAGCCCGATCGCCGCCGGACCCAGCCGCCGGGTGGCGACCGCGCGTTCGACGGTGCAGATCGAGATCAGCGAAAGCAGCGCGACCAGGTTCTCCGGGCGCAGGCCGTTGTCGTAGGGCAGCCAGAAGGCGAGGAAGACCGCGCCCGCCGCCCAGCCGGCCGCGCTGCTGATCCGCACCTGCCTGCCGAGTCTCGGCAGCACGCCGCGGCTGATCAGCATCCAGCAGGCGACGCCCATCAACAGCGACGGCAGCCGCATCCACGGCGTGAGCGAACTGACCTTGGCCATCGCCGCGTAGATATCGACGAACCACGCCATCGGCGCGTCCGGCGCGGCGAACCAGCGGTAGTACTCGCCGATGTAGCCGGCGTCGCCGCGGACGCGCGCCATGGTCGTGAAGTAGCCGTCGTCGGCGGTCATCGCGCCGATCAGCCACCAGACGACGAGCGTGCCGAGCACGGCTATGTCGAGGAATTTCAGCTTCCACCAGCCGCGCGCGGCCAGCCGGGGCGCGCGTCGGCCGGAAAGCCGGTCCAGGCGGTACAGCGCGAGCACCGCGCCGATGAAGCAGAGCACCGACAGCACGATGGCGGCGAGCTTGATGCCGGTCGCGGTGCTGGCCCAGCGGTTGTCGACCTGCGCGGAGACCGAGAGGCCGTGCGTGTCGTCCTGATTCGTGAGGTCTGAGTAGTAACCGGTGAGCTGCGGCCGGTGGTCGTCGGTGACGTCCGCGATCCGGTTCCCGCCGACGGACGCTGTCGTCCGCTTCGCGTCGGTGTGCACGGTGATCGTGCAATCGCCGTCGCCGACCGGGGCCGAGCCGAGCTGCTGGCCCTGTGAGGAAAGCGTGAGCTGGCCGTTTCCGACCTGCAGCGCCATCCCGGTGACGACGCCGATGCCGGAGTTCGGCGGGTTGGTGCTGAACAGCACCGCGCTGCCATCGATACGCGCGTCGAGCGCCCGCGCCGTCGTGCACGGGACCTTCGCGTCGAGCGAGATCGGCGCCTGCGCGGTCAGCGGGGCGGTCACCGCCCTGGTGCCCTGGGCGGTCGGCCAGTCGAGGGTGGTTTGCTCGAGCGTGACGGGCAGGAACGGGACCGCGATCGCGAGGATCGCGCCCGCGATTCCGAAAACCGCAGCGAGCAACCGCGCCCGACGACCGGCTTGGCTCTTGCCGATAGCTGTCGAAGACGCCGATTCGGCGGCAACGGATTCGAGGTCGACCACGCCCCGCAGGCTATCCAAGCGGAAACGGGCCTCCCGCTGGGGACTCTCCCGGGGGCGGCCCCACCTGGTCGAGCCGGGATTCCCCCGACGAATAACCACGGTGGGTGAAGTAAACCCGGACTCGCTTACGGCGAACGGGTGACACCAAGCAGGTCAGAGCCAGGAGCCGGACGGACCGTTTCACGATCCGGAAACGGTCCGGACTCGGTTGCCGAAAGCGGACTCGGCGAGCCAGTGAACTCAGCCGGGCGACAAGGTGAACGGCGGTCCGGAAACTGTCCATCCGTTGTCGATGACCGGTTTTCCGAGCACTTCGGCACCCACCTGCTGGCTCCGGGTAACCGGAACACCC
This sequence comes from Amycolatopsis halotolerans, assembly GCF_042647905.1. Classification (NCBI taxonomy): domain Bacteria; kingdom Bacillati; phylum Actinomycetota; class Actinomycetes; order Pseudonocardiales; family Pseudonocardiaceae; genus Amycolatopsis; species Amycolatopsis halotolerans. The sequence goes on along the minus strand of NZ_JBHRWI010000049.1, from coordinate 24,653 downwards.
AGGGTAGAAGCGGTACTCGTCCGCGCCGCCGCGATGTCCGCCGCCGAGAGTTCGCCGTGGAACCGGTCCGTGCGCTCGGCGGTCGACTGGCTCGTCGCGGCCAGCGCGTGCACCGGGCCGAGGTCGCCGGACACACTGTGCCGCTCGGTCGACTCCAGCCGCGCCACGTCGAGCTTGCCGGTGAACTGGCCGAGCAAGCTCTCGTCGGAGTTCGCGACCACCGAGCCCGCCGGGCCGAGGTCGACGGCGTCGGCCGAGGTGCGTTCGAGGCGGGTGCCGCTCATCAGGTCGCCGGAGAACCGGCCGGCCAGACCGGTCTCGGTGCCGGTCTTGCTGCTGGAAAGCGCGTCGACGCCGTGCGGCAGCTGGACGCCGTGCCGCATCGACTGGTCCAGACCGGCGACGTGCGCACCGTCGAACGGCTGCGTGTGGTGCACGTCGAGGTCGTTGCCGGTGAACGCGCGACCCGGCTCGCCAAGCCGCAAGTCGTGGGTCTGGGACTGGCCGGCGGTGTCCGAGCCAAGCGTCTGGCGCAGGTTCGACGCGGCGGACGCGGGCAGGTCACGCGTCGCCATCGTCTCGTCGCGGGTGAACTGCAGGTCGGAGGAGGAACCGTGCTGGTGCAGGTCGAGCGGCAGTCCCCCGCGCGGGGTGTCCGCCAGCGCCGCGGCCGGGCCGGCGAGCAACAGAGCGAGGGGCGCCGCACCGGCGGCCATCCGGGGCAGATATCCGGGCGTCCGCTTGGTGTGCTTGCCCATGCGCCGGACCATACTGCGCCACCAGGGCGAACGCAGCTGAAAAACGGGTAGCTTCACCCACATGACCACCACTGCCATGATCACCGGAGCCACCGCGGGCATCGGCGCGGAATTCGCGCGCCGGCTCGCCGCCGAGAAGCACGACCTCGTCCTGGTCGCCCGCGACGAGGAACGGCTGAACGCGCTGGCCGAGCAGCTGCGCGCGCAGCACGGCGTCGAGGCGACCGTGCTGTCCGCCGATCTGTCCGAAGTGGACGGCCGCAAGCAGGTCGCCGAGCTGCTCGAAACCCGGCCGGTCGACCTGCTGGTCAACAACGCGGGCTTCGGGCTGAGCGGCGAGTTCTGGGAGATCCCGGCCGAGGACCTGCAGCGCCAGCTCGACGTGAACGTGACCGCCGTGCTGCAGCTGAGCCGGGCGGCGCTGCCGGGCATGGTCGAACGCGGACGCGGCGACGTGATCAACGTCAGCAGCGTCGCTGGCTTCTTCTCAGGACGCGGCTCGACCTATACCGCCAGCAAGAACTGGGTCACGTCGTTCACCGAGGGCATCGCGATGTCGCTGCCGAAGGGCGTGCGGATGATGGCGCTGTGTCCCGGCTTCACCTACACCGAGTTCCACGAGCGCGCCGGTCTGCAGCGGGAGGGACCGAAGGCGCTGTGGCTCGACGTGGCGCAGGTCGTCGACGAAGCCCTCGCTGACCTGCGGCGCGGCAAGGTGATTTCGGTGCCGAGCCTGCAGTACAAAGCCCTGGTCGGGATCGGCGGACTACTGCCGAGGCCGGTGCTGCGCAAGCTCGCCGGAGGCTTGGGCAACCGACGCCGCACCTGAGGGGGTAGGGAAAGCCCTACCCCGTCCCGGCGTGTGTGCCCCAGGGTGTTTCCCCCCGTAAACCCATAGCGTTTTCCCCATGGCGACTGGGGAAGCGGTGCGGCTCGAATCCGTCCGCAAGGAATACGGCCGGGTCACGGCACTGGACGGGGTGAGCCTGTCTTTTCCGCGCGGCGGGTTCACCGCGGTGATGGGCCCCTCGGGCTCGGGCAAGAGCACGTTCCTGCACTGCGCGGCCGGGCTCGACCGGCCGACCAGCGGTTCGGTGCTGCTCGACGACCAGGAGCTGGGCAAGCTCTCCGAGACCCAGCTGACGAAGCTGCGCCGGGACAAGATCGGGTTCGTCTTCCAGGCGTTCAACCTGCTGCCCGCGCTGACCGTCGAGCAGAACGTCGTGCTGCCGCTGCGGCTGGCCGGGCGTCGTCCGGACCGCCGCCGCGTCGCCGAGATGCTCGGGCACGTCGGGCTGAGCGACCGGCGCAAGCACCTGCCGGGCCAGCTGTCCGGCGGCCAGCAGCAGCGGGTGGCGATCGCTCGCGCGCTGGTCAGCCGTCCGGCGGTGCTGTTCGCCGACGAGCCGACCGGCGCGCTCGACACGCGGACCGCGGGCGAAATCCTTGGCCTGCTGGCGGAATCGGTGCGCGGCGGGCTGACCGTCGTGATGGTGACGCACGATCCCGTCGCGGCTTCCTATGCCGACCGGGTTGTCTTCCTCGCTGACGGCCGGGTCGCCGGCGAGCTGCTCCGCCCGACCGCCGCGGCGGTCGCGGAACGCATGACCCACCTCGGTGCCTGGGCCGACCGGATGCCGGTGGGCGGCTTCTGATGTTCAGTCTTGCCTTGCGCACCTTGCGTTTTCGCACCGGCGGGTTCATCGCCGCGTTCGTGGCCGCGTTCCTCGGCGCGGTGATCGTGTCCGCCTGCGCCGGTCTGATGGAGACCGGGATCCGGTCCGCGACCCCGCCGCATCGGCTGGCCTGGGCGTCGGCTGTCGTTGCCGGACAACAGAATTTCGATCTCCGGAAGAATTCCGAGAAGCCCAAGACGCAGTCGGTCACGCTGCCGGAACGGGTCCGGCTGGACCGGTCGATGGCGGACACGATCCGCGCGACGCCCGGTGTGTCCACTGTGGTCGGTGAGGTGAATTTCCCGGTATCGCTGGGCAAGCAGCCTCTCGTCGCGCACGGCTGGGAGTCCGCTCGGCTGCCCGGTCCTGCGCCGCGTGCCGGCGAAGTGGTGCTGCCCGCTGCCAGTGGCGTGGCGGTTGGATCCACTGTGGACATTGCTGTTCAGGGGTCGATGCGCCAATACCGCGTCGCTCAGGTCAGCGATCGTCCCGACGTGTTCTTCGCCGACAGCGTGGCCGACCAGTTCTCCGGCCACCCCGGCAAGGTCGACTATTTCGGGGTCGGCACTGACAATCCCGCCGCTTTGCAGCTGGGTTCCGGCGTTTCCGTGCTGACTGGGGATGAGCGCGGACTCGCCGAATTCCCGGAGGCACAAGCGAGCGGCGGCCGGCTGATCCCGTTGTCCGGTGTCGCGGGCGGCCTGTCCCTTTCGGTCGCCGTGTTCGTCATCGCGAGCACGCTGATGCTGTCGGTGCGCCAGCGGCAGCGGGAATTGGCTCTGCTGCGCGCGATCGGCACGACCCCGCGTCAGTTGCGTCGCATGGTTCTCGGCGAAGCGCTGGTCATCGGCGTGCTCGCGACCGGAGCCGCGGCGGCGCTGGGCCCGGTGTTCGGCGGGTGGCTGTTCGGGCAGTTCACCTCGGGCGGGTTCATTTCGCCCGCCGTGCAGTTCCACCAGGGCTGGATCCCGATGATCATCGCGGCGGGCGCGACCCTGCTCGCCGTCGGGATTTCCGCGCTGGTGGCCGGATTCCGGGTCGGCCGCATCCGGCCGACCGAGGCGCTCGCCGAGGCCTCCGTGCCGCGCGGCTGGCTGACCCCGCTGCGGCTGATCTTCGCCATCCTGTGCTTCGGCGGCGGGACCGCGCTGGCCATCGTCACGCTCGCGGTGATGACGGGACCCATCGCGGCGAGCACCGCGGGTCCGGCGGTGATGCTGTGGGCGATCGGCGTCGCGATGATCAGCCCGGGCGTCACGAAGCTGACCGCGATCCTGTTGCAGGGCCCGATGCGCCTGTTCAGCGGCGTCACCGGCTGGCTGGCGATCACCAACACGCGCAACGCGGCCACCCGGGTGGCCGGCGCGGTCACGCCGATCATGCTCGCCGTCGGCATCGCGACCGCCAACATCTACCTGCAGACCACGACCACCGCCGCTTCCGCGCAGTCCTTCGCCGAAGACCTCCGTGCCGACGCGATCGTCGCGGGTCCCACCGGGATTTCCCCCGAGGCGATCGACCGGATCCGGCACGCGGACGGCGTCGCGGCGGTCTCGCCGTACGTCACCAGCCGCGCGTTCATCACCGCGCCGTTCGACGGGAACCAGACCAAGAAGGGCTACCCGGCGCTCGGCCTCACCGACGCGACGACCAACGCCGCGACGGTCGTGCGCGGCAACCTCGCAGACCTCACCGGCGAGACGGTCGCGCTGCCGGACACCGCCGAGGCGTCCCGGTCCGTCGGCGATTCCGTCACGCTCCGTCTCGGCGACGGGACCGACCGGACCCTTCGCGTCGTCGCGATCGTGCACCAGCGGGCCGAGGCCGAGCAGCTCCTGCTGCCCGCCGATCTGCTCGCCGGGCACACCACGTCCGGTCTGGCCCGGCAGGTGCTCGTCCGCGCCGCGCCTGGCGTCGACCAGACCCGGCTGACCCAAAGCCTGACCGCCGCGACCGCCGGTCTCCCGGTGTCCGTCGGCGACCGGAGCACGCTGGCCGCCGCGAACGCCAAGAACGACGAGACCGGCGCGTGGGTGAACTACCTGCTGGTCGGCATGATCGTCGGCTACACGGTGATCTCCGTGGTGAACACCCTGGTCATGGCGACTTCGCGCCGCCGGCGGGAGTTCGGCCTGCAGCGGCTCGGCGGCTTCACCCGTGGCCAGGTGCTGCGGATGGCCGCGGGCGAAGGCGGCCTGATCGCCGCTATCGGCATCCTGCTGGGCACCGTGGTGTCGGCGGGCGCGATCGTGCCGTTCTGTCTCGTCGCGACCGGCCGGGTGCTGCCGGACGGGCCGATCTCCATCTACCTGGTGATCGTCGCGACCGCGATCGTGCTCGCCTTGGCCGCCGCGGTCCTCCCGGCTTGGGTGGCGACCCGGACCCGTCCGGTGACGGCCGTCGCGACCGGGGAGTGACGCGCGGAAGTTGTCGGTGGCGTGTGTAAGACTCTCGGCCGTGGCGTACCCCGGGTTGGATCAAACTGCGAAGCTCGAACTGGCCAGGCTGGTCAGCGAACTGGCCGTCGTGCACGGCAAAGTCACCTTGTCCTCGGGCAAGGAAGCCGACTACTACGTCGACCTCCGGCGGGCGACGCTGCAGCACGCGGCCGCCCCGCTGATCGGCAAGCTGCTGCGGCAGCTCACCGCTGACTGGGACTACGTCGCGACCGGCGGGCTCACCCTCGGCGCGGACCCGGTGGCGCTGGCGATGCTGCACTCGGCGGCGGCCGAGGGCGTCGTGCTCGACGCGTTCGTCGTCCGCAAGGCGATCAAGGAACACGGGATGCAGCGCCGGATCGAGGGCGTGGAGGTGCGCGGGCAGCGGGTGCTGGCCGTCGAGGACACCTCCACCACCGGCGGCAGCGTCCTCACCGCGGTCGAGGCGCTGCGCGAAGGCGGGGCCACCGTGGTCGGCGTCGCGACGGTCGTCGACCGCGACACCGGCGCGCGCGAGGCCATCGAGAAGGCCGGGCTCGAGTACCGGTACCTGTTGGGCAAGGACGACCTCGGGCTCAACTGAGGGCTTCCACCGAAGCTTTAACCGAGCGGGAGTGAGCACAGTCACTCACAATGCGTGCGTGACGAATGCCCGCCACGCGGTGTCCCCCTGACGGAAGGGGGTGCCGTGACCACGACCAGTGTCCCGCTCGACGACGCCACGCTCGTCGGCCGCGCGCGAGACGGCGACGTACGCGCGTACGAACAGCTCGTGCAGCGATATCAGGGCCCGATGTTCCGGCTCGCCCTGAAAATGCTGCACCACCGCGGCGACGCCGAGGACGTAGTGCAAGAAGCGTTCCTCGGCGCGTGGCGGAAGCTGGCGCAGCTGAACGACGACAAGGCGTTCGTCGGCTGGCTGTACCGCGGAACGACCAACCGCTGCCTCAACGTGATCCGGGCGCGCCGCCCGCAGGCCGACGTCGACCTCGACCTGGCCGAATCGCCGCGCCGCGACACTCAGCCCGAGCACGCGGTGCAGGTCAGCGGCCAGCTCGCCGCGCTCGACGAGGCGCTTCAGACGCTGACGCCGCAGCAGCGCGCGTGCTGGCTGTTGCGTGAGGTGCACGGCCGGTCGTACGACGAGATCAGCGAGATCGTCGGCGCGAACCCCACCGCGGTCCGGGGCCGGATCGCCCGGGCCCGTGCGCAGCTGGCGGAGGTGATGAAGCCGTGGAGGTGAACCAGGACTACGGATTGCCGTGCGGCCGGGAACTGGAGCGGCTCTGGGAGAACCTGGACGAGGTCGACGAGCACCAGCGCGACTGCGTCCACTGCCGCACCGCGCGGGAAAGCCTGCTGGCCCTGCGCGCGGCGACGCAGGAGCTGATCGACGAGCCCGACCCGACCCCGCCGGACCTGGTAGGCCGGATCATGTCGGCCGTCCGCGCCGAGGTGCGTCGCGGCCAGATGCTGGACCTTCCCGCCGCCGAACCGGGCTCGGTCGAAGTGAGCGAGCAAGCCGTCGCGGTCGTGCTCCGCTACGCCGCCGACTCCGCCGGCAACGTCCGCGCCCGCCGCGTACGGGTGCGAAAGGTCGGCGTCGATCCCTCTGGCGCGGCGCAGGTCGAGGTCGAACTCACCCTCACGACGCGCCTGGGGAACACCAGCGGCGCTGACACGTTGGCCCGCGTACGAGAACTGGTGTCGGCTGCCGCGACCTCGCGAGTGGGTATTTCGTTGGTCAGCCTGGATCTGCTGGTGGAAGACGTGTACGAGGACGGGGAATGACCGCCGAATACGTGATCGCCGCCCCGGTGATCGCGAGTGTCGCCGCCCGGGCGGCCGCCGAAACCGCCGGAGTCGTGCGCCTGGAGCCCGGCCTGCTCGGCTTGGCGACCGCCTGGGCCCGCGAAGCCCGGCAACGCTGGAAGGGGCTGGAACCGGCTCCCGCGGACGGCGTCCGGGTCCGCACCCACGAGGACCGCGTGACCGTCGAGGTCGACGTGGTCATCTCGGGCGCGGACCAAGCCGCCGCCGTGGGCCGCGCGGTGCAGCTCGCGGTGTTCCGGGAAGTCCTCGCGCAGACCGGTCGTTCCGTGGACGCCGTCCGAGTGTCCATTTTGGACATCGAAGTGGGGCAGCGGTGACCGATCCGCGTTCGCTGGCCGGAAGACTCGCCGACGCCCTGTCCGCCGTCGACGGCCTTCGCCCCGCGACGAGCGCGGCCGCGGAAATCAGCTGGCTCCCGACCGATCCGGCTGGCGGGTCGGTGGATTTGACCCCGGAGTCAGTGGAGGTTCGGGTGGTGGCGCTGCGATTGCCACTGCCGCCCTTGCTGTCGGCCGCCGAGGCGCGGGTGCGCGAACTGCTCGAGGGGACGGAGTGGGCGGACGCGCGCATTCGCCTGGTGGTGACGGACATCGACGGAGCGGCGTTCACTGGCTGAACGCTCCCTGCCCGTTTCGGTACCCTGGCATTCGAGCCAGGGGGGCGCATGATCCGGATCCAGGTGACCAACAAGGACGACAAGCCCAGGACCTGGAACGTCGAACCCTATGGCGACGAAGTCGTTCTCGGCGTCGACGACGTGCTCTCGATCGAGTTCGCGCAGCTCGTTGAGGTGACCTTCGACGTGACTCTTTATCCCGACTCTGAGGTCGTCTGGACGATGGAGGGCTCGAACCGCGATCCCCTGCTGCCCGATGACCTCAAGCTCAACGCGGTCACCCTCTGGCCGGGCGTCGGCGGCACGGGCTCGCCGGGCTAACTGCGCCGGTTCCTTCTTCCCGCGTTTGTCAACCGCGTTTCTCACTCGCTTTCTCCGGCCATTCGCACTCCGCCCGCGTGCACGGAACGGAGTCGTTTACGCCGCGTTGGGTCCCTCGTGGCGAGTATCGCGGCGACTCTCCTACCCGGAGTGATCCCTCCGTTACCTGCCGGGTGAACACGTTGCTCCGGTGGGTCGAACATCACACGAGGTCCCCCGATTTCCCGCTCCTGGTGCGAGTAATCGGAGTAACGTCGCTGGTAGGTGCACTGGAAGGGGGCGAAGGTGGACACGACGGTCGCGCACGTTCTCGCCGACGTAACCGTGGCGGTGCACATCCTGGCCCTGCTCTTCATCGGCTTCGGCGGATTCCTTGCCTGGCGGTGGCCGAAAGTCATTTTCGGGCACATTTTCTTCGCGGTATGGGGCGTGCTCGTCAATGTCACCCCCATTCCGTGCCCGCTCACCGCGCTGGAGGATTTCTTCCGGCATCAGCAGGGGCTAGGCGACCTGCCCGGCGGATTCAACGCCTACTACCTCTACGGGACGGTCATCCCGCGCTCGCTGCTGCCGGTGGTGGTCGCAGTGGCGCTAGCGGTGCTGGTGATCTCGTACCTGGGGGCGTATCTGCGCTGGCGACACCGCCACGACGACAGTCCGGCGCACGGCGTCAGCCTCGGCTGAGCGAGAATCGTCCTTCGTGACGACGGAACAACCCGAAGCGGGCCCCACCGAGTGGGTGAACCGCGAGGAGGTCGGCGTCGGTCCGTGGCCGGGCACCTGGCCAGACGACCCGCGCTACGACCCCGAACTCCTGACCAACGGCGACCGCCGCAACGTGGTCGACGCGTACCGCTACTGGCGCCGCGAAGCAATCGTGTCCGATGTGGACACCCGACGGCACCCGTTCCACGTCGCGATCGAGAACTTCCAGCACGACCACAACATCGGCACGGTCGTCCGCACCGCGAACGCCTTCGCCGCCGCGGAGGTCCACATAGTCGGCCGCCGCCGCTGGAACCGCCGCGGTGCCATGGTGACGGACCGCTACCAGCACCTCCGCCACCACGAGGACGTCGCGACCTTGCTGGAATTCGCCACCGCCGAGGACTTGACGGTGGTAGCCGTGGACAACACGCCCGGCGCCGAGCCGGTGGAGACTGCCGAGCTGCCGCGCAAGTGCCTGCTGCTGTTCGGCCAGGAAGGCCCCGGCCTGTCCGAAGCCGCCCAGTCGGACTCAGCGAAAGTCGTGTCCATCGCCCAGTTCGGCACGACGAGGTCAATCAACGCAGGCGTCGCGGCGGGGATTGTGATGCACGCGTGGGTTCGACAGCACGCGGACCTGTCCCAAGCCTGGTGACCCGCGCCGCCACGGGGTGTCTCGTGAGTGGCTACGCCGGTTGGAACCGGTATGGCCACTCACGAGAACCCAGACTCGGCTCTGGCCGCGCGATTGACCTGAAGCAGTTCGAGCGCACGCTGGCAGCGCGCTCCGTTCTTGACCCCCGCCCGGCTAGCGCGGCTGACCACATGGCAGTCAGCCGCTGCGACCGGTCCCCCTCGACACAGCACTGGCTGCATAGCTCTCGAGCGATCGGCGTGGCAAGGCCGCAGGGCTCTCGAGCGATCGGCGCGGCAATTGGTTGGCCAACGGCAATAGCGGCGGTGGCTGCCCGGGCGGCCTGGCGGATCCCCGAGTTGTTCCTCGGTCGGCAAACGCCGTGGAGAGGCAAGTTTTCCGCAGCGCAGGCAGAATCGGCCCATGACCGCCGATCCATCCGAGCCCGCTAAACCCGCCGATTCCGCTGCGAGCAGCGATGCGACCGGTCCTGCCCAGCGCGAGGCCGATCCCGCAGCGCGAGCCGCGGCGGCGGACCCTGCCGAGGGCGCGACCGGCGCTGCAGTGCGTGCCTCTGCGGTCGATCCCGGCGAGGGCACGGCCGATCTCGCAGTGCGTGCCTCTGCGGTCGATCCCGGCGAAGGCACGGCCGATTCCGCAGGGCGTGCCGGAGCGGCGGGCCCTGCCGAGGGCGCGATCGACCCCGCAGCGCGGGCCTCGGCGGCTGAGCGGGCCGTATGTGCCAGGCACGTCCGTCGGCTGTGGGCTCTGCCCGGCACCGCTCTCGGCCGCAGTGGGTGGCCGCCTACCTTGGGGCAGCGGGTCCACTGGCACTGGAACTACTGGTGGCAGGCCCATCTCCTCGACAGCCTCGTCGACGCGCAGCTGCGTGAACCGACCGAAGACCGGGCGCGGCTGATCAATCGGTTCGTCACAACGGTGCACCGGCGCAACTTCGGCTCCTGGGTCAACGACTATTACGACGACATAGCCTGGCTAGGGCTCGCGTTGCAACGAGTACGCCGACTATCCACAGTGGACGAAGCGACCCTGAACGAAGCGATCGAGGCCATCGACAAACGGCTGCATGAAGGCTGGACCGAAGACCTTGGCGGGGGAATCTGGTGGCGGCGGGGCGACTCCTTCAAGAATACCCCGGCAAACGGCCCGGCTGCCATCTTTCACGCTCGTGTGGGTGATCAAGAACGCGCCCGCGCCATGACGCAATGGCTCACCGACACGTTGGTAGACCCCGAAACCGGCCTCGTCTGGGACGGGATAAGGGCGGACACCGGCGAACTGGTCAAGCATCTTTTCTCGTACTGCCAAGGGGTTTACCTCGGCGCGTGCCTCGAGCAGGAACAGTGGGAAGATGCGGCCCGCACCATCCGGGCGGTCGAACAACACGGAGCACCCGACGGCATCCTCCCTGGTTCGGAGGGCGGCGACGGCGGGCTCTTCTCGGCGATTTTGGCTCGCTACTTGGCACTTGCGGCGAAAACTCTCCCCAAGCCGGAAGCGGAGACGGCCAAGAAGCTAGTCCAGAAGTCGGCCGAAGCGTGCTGGAACGGGGCAACGCAAGAGAAAACCGGTCCACGCTTCAGTGCGGAGTGGGCACAGCCAGCGAAGAATCCGCCAAACAAGGCGGAAAAAGACTTGTCTGTCCAAATTGGAGGATGGATGTTGCTGGAGGCGGCCGCAACGCTGTAAAGATCAGCACCCGCAAGAAGCGCGGTGCAAAAACCGAGGCGCGAGACGGACGGACTCCGGCCGACGCTCCGGCTCCCGGCAGCGCGCCAGCAGCAACTGCACCGCCCGGCGGCCGATCTCCGAGATCGGTTGCGCCATCGTCGTCACGCCAGGCGAAACCGTGCGCGCCCAGTCCATGTCGCCATAACCGACGACCGCCAGCTCCGACCCGATCCGGATTCCGCGCCGATGTGCTTCCCACTGCACCCCGATCAGCATTGCCTCGCCAGCGACGACCAAAGCTGTGGGCGAGGGCCAACCGTCCAGAAGCTTCGCGGCGGCCCGGGCCGCGCCGCCGGCGGTGGATTGGCCGGAGGCGACCAGTTCCGGGTGGTAGCGCAGGCCCGCACGGCCTAGGCCAAGGCGATAGCCAAGGGCGCGTTCTTCGCTGACGGTGGTCCCCTCGGTCCCGGTGATCAGCGCGATCCGCCGATGCCGTCGCGAGGCCAGGTGCTCGACCAGCGCGGACATGGCCTGGAAGTTCTCCGACCCGACCTGGTCGACGTCGTTGCGGCCGGCGATCCGGTCCACCAGCACGGTGGGCACGCCGGTTCGCACGAGCCCGTTCACGACAGCCTCGTCACCGGGGGCGGGCACCAGCAGCACGCCGTCGACGCGGTCCGCCTGCAGGGCGCGCAGCACTTCGGCTTCCTCGCGCGGGCAGTCGCTGGTGTCGGCCAGCAGCAGGTCGCAACCCGCCCGCGCGGCAGCGCCGCGGATCGCACGCAGCAGCTGGTCGTGGTACGGGCTGGCGTGCCTCCCCAATGCCACCCCGAACCGATGGGTGACCGGCAGGTCCCAGTGGGAGACCTCCGGCGCCAGAACGGTCATTTCTCATGGCCCTCGTCGTAGATACCTACCCAACAGTAACCACTGTCGGGCCGCACTAGAGAGGGTCCGAGACGATCGGGTCCCGAGAATCACTGAAGTGAGTGAACGAAGCACGTGCTTGGTTACGCCGGGCAGTCAAGACCGGCGGCTACGAGCACCCGCAGGAAGCCCGGTGCCGCAAAGTCGGCGGCAACCGCACAGTCTCGGCGGGCCGTCCGGGATCCGCCAGTCGAGCCAGCAGCAACTGGACCGCGCGGCGGCCGATCTCGTCGATCGGCTGGGCCATGGTCGTCAGCGGCGGGTCCACGAGATCGGCCCATTCGACGTCGTCGTACACCACCACCGGCAGGTCCTGGCCGATCCGCAACCCCCGCCGCCGCGCCTCGTGCAGGACGCCGACCATCATGCTGTCGTTGGCCACCACCAAGGCCGAAGGCGGTTCCGGCAGCGCCAGCAGCGTGCTCAACGCCAGGCCGCCACCGTCGCGAGAGGACTGTCCGCACGCCACCAGGTCCGGCGACCAGCTCAGTCCGGAGCGGCCGAGGCCGAGCCGGTAGCCCAGCACGCGTTCGTCGCTCGTCGTGAGACCGGGCGCGCCGGAGATCATGCCGATCCGGCGATGGCCCAGCGACGCCAGATGCGCGGTCAACGCCGAGGTCGCCTGGATGTTCTCCGCGCCAACCTGGTCGATGTCGGTCCGCGTGGTGAGCCGGTCCATCAGCACGGTCGGCACGTCGAGCGACACCAGTTCGCCGAGCACCGATCCGTCGCCGGGCGCGGGCGTGATCAGCAGGCCGTCGACCCGCCGGGACCGCAGCGCACGCACGACGTCCCGCTCGGTGCCCGCGGTGTCGTGCGTGTCCGCCAGCAGCACGGTGTAGCCATTTGCCGACGCCTCCCGCTCGATCGCGTGCATCAGCGCCGCGAAGTACGGGTTCGCGACCAGCGAGATCGCCATCCCGATCGACCGCGTACCCCCGGTGACCAGCGAGCGCGCGATCGCGTCGCCGGTGTACCCGGTGGTCTCGATCGCCCGCAGCACCGCGGCTTTCGTCTCCTCGGCCACCGCCCGCGTGCCGTTGACGACGTGGGACACCGTCGTGATCGACACGCCCGCCATTTCGGCGATGTCGCGCTGGGTCGGGCGGGCGGAGCGGGGTCGCGGCATGTCTGTCCTTCATCGAGAGAGCTCAACCAGAAGCGTTGGCAAGCGTTTGCGCAAACGCTTGCGTCATGGCATGAGTCTGTCTACCTTCCCGTCCATCGGCAAGCTCGCACCTCGATTCGGAGGGCATCCCCATGAGACACCGGAGTCTCACCGCACTCGCCTTGGCGGCCGCTGTCGCGGTCTCCACCGCCGGGTGCACCGTCGAACGCCACTGGGGCGGCAGCTCCAAAACCGGCGGGAGCGGCAAGGCCAAGGTCGGCCTCGTCACGAAGACCGACACCAACCCGTACTTCGTCGAACTGCGCAACGCCGCGTCCGCCGCGGCGAAGGCCAACGGCGCCGACTTCAGTGCGCTCGCCGGGCAGTTCGACGGCGACAACGACGGTCAGGTGCGCGCCATCGAGAACCTGATGCAGCAGGGCGTCAACACCATCCTGATCACCCCGAGCTCGTCTACCGGCGTGCTCAAGGCCATCAAGGACGCTCGCGACGCGGGCATCCTGGTGATCGCCCTCGACACCGCCACTGAACCGTCGGACGCGGTCGACGCCACCTTCGCCACCGACAACTTCGCGGCAGGCGAGCAGCAGGGCGCGTACGTCAAGGCGGCGCTGAAGGGCGCCGATCCCAAGCTTCTGATGGTCGACGGCACCGCGGGCGCTTCGGTCGACACTCAGCGGCACGGCGGGTTCCTCAAGGGCATCGGGCTCAAGGACGGCGCGCCGGAGATCAAGGGGCACGCCAACGCCAACGGCGACCAGAGCCTCGCCCAGCAAGGCATGGAGAACCTCCTCCAGCGCACCACCGACCTCAACGCGGTCTACACGATGAACGAGCCGATGGGCCGCGGCGCGTACGCGGCGCTGAAGGCGCGTGGGCTCAACGGACAGCTCACCGTCGGCTCGATCGACGGCGGCTGCGAGGGCGTGCAGAACGTCAAGAACGGCCAGTTCGCCGTCACCGTGATGCAGTTCCCGCGGAAGATGGCCGAGCAGGGCGTGCTCGCGGCGGTCGAGTACGCGAAGACCGGGAAGAAGCCGGGCGGCTTCGTCAACACCGGTTCGACGGTGATCACCGACCACCCGATGCCGGGCGTCCCGAGCAAGGACACCGCGTGGGGCCTGCAGAACTGCTGGGGAGGCGGGAAATGACGAGCGCGACGGTCAACAACCGCGAGCGCGAGACGCTCGGCGAGTTCTTCCTGCGGGCCCCGGCGGTCGGCCCGGCGCTGGCGCTGGTCGTGGCGGTCGTGGTGTTTTCCTTTGCCACGGACACCTTTTTCGACCTGGACAATCTGTCCACAGTGGTCCAGCAGTCGCTGGTGGTCGGCACGCTCGCGCTCGGCCAGACGCTGATCATCCTGATCGCGGGCATCGACCTTTCCAACGCTTCGTCGATGGTCGTGGCGACGCTGGTGATGGCGAAACTGGCCGCAGTCACGAACGTTTTCTTCGCACTGCTGGCCGGAGTCGTGCTGACTGTCGTCGTCGGCCTGTTCATCGGCACCCTGGCGACGCGGATCAAGCTGCCCGCCTTCATCATCACGCTCGGCACGTTCACCGGCCTGACCGCGGTGGCGAAGCTGATCGCGGGCGGCCAGGCGGTTCCGGTGTCCGACGGCCTGCTCACCTGGCTCGGCACGAAGCGGTACCTCTTCGGTGGCATCCCGATCACCTACGGCATGACGCTCGCGCTGCTCATGTTCCTCGCCGTCTGGTACGCGCTCACGAAAACCGCGTGGGGCAAGCACGTTTACGCCGTCGGCAACGCGCCGGAATCCGCGCGGCTGTCCGGGATCAAGGTCAACCGCACCGTGCTGTCGGTCTATCTGGTCGCCGGGCTGTGCTTCGGCATCGCCGCGTGGCAGGCGCTCGGCCGCACGCCGAACGCCGACCCGAACCAGTTCCAGCTCGGCAACCTCGACTCGATCACCGCCGTGGTTCTGGGCGGAACGAGCCTGTTCGGCGGCCGCGGTTCGGTGCTGGGCACACTGTTCGGCGCGCTGGTCGTGGCGGTGCTGCGCTCGGGCCTGACGCAGATGGGCGTGGACGGCAATTACCAGGACCTGGCGACCGGCGCGCTGCTGATCGCCGCGGTGGTCGTGGACCGGATCGCACGGAGGCAGCAGCAGTCATGACTACCACGCAGCAGCAGCCGACTCTTTCCGCGCGCGGCCTGGTGAAGCGCTACGGCCGGGTCACCGCCATCGACGGTGCCGATTTCGACCTCTACCCCGGCGAAGTGCTCGCCGTGGTCGGCGACAACGGTGCCGGAAAATCCAGTCTCATCAAGGCATTGTCCGGCGCGGTGGTGCCGGACGCCGGAGAGATCAAAGTGGACGGCAAGACGGTCCACTTCAAGTCCCCGTTGGACGCCCGGCACTTCGGAATCGAGACGGTGTACCAGGATCTGGCGGTCGCGCCGGCGCTGGACATCGCGTCGAACATGTTCCTAGGCCGGGAAAAGCGGCTGAAGGGACCGTTCGGGATCGGGTTGCGCAAGCTCGACAGCGCGACCATGCGCACCGAAGCGCAGCGGATCCTGGACGACCTCGGCATCAAGGTCAAATCCATTACCCAGCTGGTGGAAACGCTCTCCGGCGGGCAGCGGCAAGGCGTCGCGGTGGCGCGGGCGGCGGCGTTCGGCACCAAAGCGGTGATCATGGACGAGCCGACGGCCGCGCTGGGCGTCGCGGAATCCGCGAAGGTGCTGGAGCTGATCGGCCGGATCCGCGACCGCGGCCTGCCGGTGGTGCTGATCAGCCACAACATGCCGCACGTCTTCGAAATCGCCGACCGGATCCACGTGCACCGGCTCGGCAAGCGCGTCGCCGTGGTGACGCCGAAGTCGCACAGCATGAACCAGGTCGTCGGCCTGCTCACCGGTGCGCTGAAGCTCGACGACAACGGCGAAGTCGTCGAGGTCGCGTCCACCACGCACGCCGGGTTGACCTGACGTGCGAGTGCTGCTGGCGGGGTTGTGCACCGTCGATGTCGTGCAACGGGTCGCGGAATTCCCGGAGCCGAGCGAGAAAGTGCAGTCGCTGCAGGTGGATGTCGCGGCCGGTGGGCCCGCGACGAACGCCGCGGTGACCGTCTCGGCGCTCGGTGGCGAAGCGACCCTCGTGACGGCTCTCGGTACACACCCGCTGGCCGCACTCGCGCGCGCTGACCTCGAAGCCTGCGGCGTCGACCTGGTCGATCTCGCTCCAGAACGCACGCAGGCACCGCCGGTCAGCGCGGTCGTGGTGCGGGACGGCGATGGCGAACGCACCGTCGTCTCCCGCAACGCCGCCGCCGACGAACCGCTGGAACTGCCTGACCTCGCACCGCTTTTCGACGGCGTGGCAGCCGTCCTCGTCGACGGGCACCACCCCGAGCTAGCGCTTGCTGTCGCCCGGGAGGCCCGCACCCGCGAGATCCCGGTAATCCTCGACGCGGGCAGCTGGAAACCGGTACTGGACCAGTTGCTGCCACTGGTCCGCGTGGCAGCCTGTTCAGCGCGGTTCCGTGCTCCCGCACCGAGTTTGGCCGAACGCGGAGTGTCAGTGACGATCACGACGGCGGGCCCGGAGCCGGTCGCCTGGAGCACTACGGAAGACTCTGGGCAGGTCCCCGTGCTGCTCGTCGAAGCGCGGGACACCCTGGGGGCCGGAGACGTGTGGCACGGCGCGCTCGCGTACGCCGTGGCGAACCGGGACAGTGTCGTCCCCGACTGGATCGGATACGCGAACGCGGTAGCCGCGGAACGCGTCCGGCACGTGGGTCCGCGCTCGTGGACCGGGCCGGTCGGAGAACTGGCGAAGAGCAGAGAAGAGGGAGTGCGATGACGGCGTTCGAGGACCTCCTGGCGCGGGCCGAAAAGCTGGCCAAACCGCGGGAACGGCACGTGCTCGGCATCATCGGCGCGCCCGCCTCCGGCAAGACCACGCTGGCCTGGGCGATCGCCAACGCGCTCGGTTCGCGCGCCGCGGTCGTCGGGATGGACGGCTTCCACCTGGCCCAGGTCGAACTGCAGCGGCTAGGCCGCACCGACCGCAAGGGCGCGCCGGACACCTTCGACGCGGCTGGCTACGTGCAGCTGATCCGCCGGCTCGCCGAGGGCCGCGAGACGGTCTACGCGCCGGAGTTCCGCCGCGAGATCGAGGAGCCGATCGCCGGCGCCGTCCCGGTCGCGCCTGAGGTGCAGCTGGTCATCACCGAGGGCAACTACCTGCTGCTCCCGGACGACCCGTGGAGCGGCGTGCGGCAGTACCTCACCGAGGCGTGGTTCCTCGCCCCGGACGAGCCGGAGCGGATCGAGCGGCTGGTGTCCCGGCACCGGCGCTACGGCCGTTCGCTGGTCGAGGCCCGCCAGCGGGCGCTCGGCTCCGACCAGCGCAACGCGGACCTGATCGCGAACACCCGCGACCGCGCCGACCTGGTGCTCGAGAACCTGCCGCTGACGAATTTCGCCCTCTGAGCGGGCTCTGAGCAGGTGATGTTCGACGATCCGGCGACGACGGATCCCTACGCCGGCGCGGTCACCTGGGACCGGGCGGGCGACGCCCGGATCGCCGTGCTCTACCCGCCGTACGTCCCGCTCGTGCGCACGCACCTGAACGGGCTGCGGGCGCTGGTCGAGCGGCGTCTGGCCGAGCCCGCTTCGGCGCCGGGGCCGGATCCCAGGCTGGCGCTGCTGGTGGAGCGGATGCGCGAGACCGGCGCCGAACCGCAGCTCGAGCCGGAGGTGCTCGCCGACGTCCGGACGCGGCTGGACTGGGCGTTGTCGGTGCTGCCGGAGCACGGCGGGGTCCTCGAACTGCACACCCCGATGCACCAATGGTGGTGGGGACGCGCGCTGCTCGACGTGTGCACGGCGATCACCGCGCTGCTCGGCGCGTGGCTGCGGGGCGAGGCGGTCGACGGGCAGCACTGCCCGGACGACGCGACGTGGTGGATGTGGATGGCGCAGATGCGGTGGCTCGACGCCCAGTTCGTCGAGCCGCTCAAGCCGAGCTGAGCAAGGAGTGACCTGTGGGGGTTTTGGTCGTCACCGGCGGCAGCCGGGGCATCGGGGCGGCGATCTGCGAGCTGGCCGCGACCCGCGGCTACGACGTGGTGGTGAACTACTCCGGCGATCCGGCCCCGGCCGAGGAGGTCGCCGAGCGGGTGCGTTCCCGCGGTGCGCAAGCGCTTGCGCACCGCGCCGACGTGTCCGACGAACAGCAGGTCAGCGAGCTTTTTTCGGCGGCGGCCGAGCTGGGGCCGATCGTCGGCCTGGTGAACAACGCGGGCATCACCGGCAACACCCCGGGCAGGCTTGACGAGCAGAGCGTCGAGACTGTGCGCCGGGTGCTGGACATCAACGTCACCGGCGTTTTTCTGTGCTGCCGCGAGGCGGTGCGGCGGCTGTCGACGCGCTACGGCGGGTCCGGCGGAGCGATCGTGAACATCTCGTCCACTGCGTCGCGGACCGGGTCATCGGGCGAATGGGTGCATTACGCGGCGTCCAAGGCCGCGGTCAACTCGCTCAGCTTCGGCCTCGCGCAGGAAGTCGCCGAGGAGGGGATCCGGGTCAACGTCGTGTCGCCTGGCCTGGTCGAGACCGGATTGCACGCCGCCGCGGGGATGCCGGACCGGCCCGAGCGGTTCAGCGCCCTGATCCCGCTCCGGCGCGTGGGCCAGCCGGAAGAAATCGCCGCGGCCGTGCTGTGGCTGTTGTCCCCGGAGGCGTCCTTCACCGTGGGAGCGGTGCTCGAGGTCGGCGGCGGCCGCTGATCGATCTCGGACAGTGAGACGCCCGGAGACGGGCAGATCACGATTGACCCCGGAACTCGGTCAACTCGCCCGTAGCGGTTGTCCCGGTGTGCGAGTCTGGAACGAGGGGTTGAAAGGACGGCCGCGAAAGTCATGCCCAAGCTCACGTCTGTGCACCATCTGGCGCTCACCGTGACCGATGTGGACCGAAGTGTTCCCTGGTACGTCCGGGTGCTCGACCTCGAGGAAAGCCATCGGCGCGAAGACCCGGAAACCGGGGTGCGCAAAGTAGTTCTGCGTTCGGCGGGAGACGGTTTCTCCGTCGTGCTGGTCCAGCATCCGATCGCGGTGAGACCCGCGTTCGACGAAAGACGCACTGGTCTGGACCACGTCGCGTTCTCGGTTTCGTCGCGCGCCGAGGTCGCCGAATGGGAGGACCGCCTGCGGGAGTACGGCGTTTCCTACCTGCCCGCGACGCAGTCGCAGACCTTCGAAGGTTCGGCGGTGATCGTGTTCCGCGATCCGGACGGCATCCAGCTGGAAGTCTGGTCCGACCCGGCCTGAGAACTCAGGCGTGCGCGTCGTCGGTTTCGTCGACCGGACGGCGCATCTCCTGGCGATAGCGCAGCACGCCGTACGCGGTGCCGAACACGAAGAACGCGATGCTCACCCACAGCGCCGCGGTCTTGACCCACGGAATGGCGTCGAGCAGGCCCGCGCCGTAGTAGCCGAGCAGCACCAGCGTCGGCACCCACAGCAGCCCGCCGACGGTGGTGGCGAGCAGGAACCGGCGCGAATCCATCCGCGCGGCTCCGGCGATGAGCGGGGCCAGCGTGCGGATCCACGGGATCCACCTCGCCGCGACGATCGCGAAGAAACCCTTGCGGTCCAGGAACTCCTGTGCGCGCTCGAGGTTGCGCCGGTTGAGCATCCGCCCGCCGCGGCGGGCGATCAGCGTGGTGCCCGCGCCGCGGCCGATGTAATAGCCGATCTGGTTGCCGAACACGGCGGTGAGCAGCGCCGCCCCGGACAGCAGCCAAGCGTTGAGGTCCGATCCGTGCTGCGCGAGCACCACGCCCGCGCCGAACAGCAGCGAATCGCCGGGCAGGAAGAGCCCGATGATGAGCGCGCATTCGATGAGCACGAACGACAGCACGATGACCCAGACGAGCACCGGGCCGGCGGTGTCCAGCCAGCTCAGGCCGATTCCCGCGGCGTGCGCGGGCTGGGCGGCGTCGAGGTTCACGCGAAGAGCCTACGTGGCTGGGACCGGCTGCAGTACGCAACCATCGAATCCTCCGCATTCGGTGACTTTGGGTATTCCTGGGATAACCAGACTGTTCACCCTTTTCGCCCAGGACAACGAACAGGCCGCCCGGAACAGTTCCCGGGCGGCCTGTCGCGGTTTTCTCTAGAACTGCGGCAGGGACTCGCCCTGCACCGCCTCGATGTCCAGCTCCACCTTGACGGTGGTGCCGATCGCGGCCACGCCGGCCCGCACCATCGCGCTGTAGTTGATCGCGAAATCGTTGCGGTGCAATTGCGTTTCGGCGTGGAACGCGGCGCGCACGCCGCCCCACGGGTCCGGGCCGTGCCCGGTGTAGCGCAGGTCGAGCGTGACGTCGCGGCGTTCGCCGTGCAGCGTCAGCACCCCGCGCAGCGCCCAGTTGTCCGTGCCGAGCTGGGAAAGCCCGGTGCTTTCGAACGTGATGAGCGGATACGCGTCGACGTCGAGGAACTCGGCCGAACGCAGGTGGTCGTCCCGCATCTTGATGCCGCTTTCGATGCTGCCCGCCTTGATCTCGGCGTGCACCGTCGACCGCTCCACCGGGCGGGCGACCTCGATCCGCCCGGCCACGTCCGGGAACCGCACCTTGATGCTCGCGATGCCCATGTGCCGCGCGGTGGCGACCACCGACGAGTGCATCGGGTCGATCGTCCACGGACCCTCCGGCGGCAGCTCGACCGCGCCGGAAACCGGCACGAGCGCGATGTCGCCGAGCAGCCCGGCCCCGTCGGAGCCGATCTGCACGGTGCGGGCCAGCGGCGTGTACCCCGGCGCGGTGATCACGGCGGTGTAGACGCCCGGGGGCAGCGGGTCAGTGACCACTGCCCCCTTCGCGTCCGTGACCTGCCGCGCGACCTGGCGACCGTTCAAGTCGGTGACCGTGAGCACCGCGTTCTCGACCGGCCATCCGCCGTTCGAGCGCAGCTGTGCGCGCAGGCCCCCGCTCATGACCGGTCGACCAGCTCGTCGAGCGCCTGGTCGTAGCTCAGCCGCACGTCGTGCTGCGCCTCGCCGTCGTTCAGCGTCACCTGGCTGGTGGCGGGCGGGTAGCCGCTCGCCACGACCGTGTAGGAGCCGATCGGCAGGTCGCTGACGACATACCGGCCCTCGCTGTCGGTGCGGGCCACCGCCGCGACGTTGCCGTTCGCGTCGAGCACGGTGATCCGCGCGTCCGGCACGATCCGGTCGCCCTCGGTGCGCGCGACGCCCTGGAGCAGCACTGCGCCGGCGAGTTCGACGTCGTGGCGAAGCACGCCGCTGTCCGGCACCGTCAGCGTGACCGCGACCGGGCGGTAGTGCGGGCCGCTCGCGACCAGCGTGTACTGCCCGGCGCCGACGCCGCTGAAGGTGTAGACGCCGTCCTCGGTGGTGATGAACGCGCCGTTGACCTCGCCGCGCGAGTCGGTCAGCGTGACCGTCGCGTTGGCCAGCGGGGTCGCGGTGCCGATCGAACGGACCACGCCGGTCAGCTCGCCGGAGCCGGTGAGCGTGACGTCGAGGTTCGCCGGGTGCCCGCCGACCACCACGCTGGAGGCCTGCGGCTGGTGCCCGGGAGCGGACACGATCAGCACGTACGTTCCCGGACCCTGGGTCGGGATCGAGTAGCTGCCGTCGCCGTTGCCGGTCGCCCGCGCCACCTGACGGCCCTGCTGGTCGATCAGGGTCAGCGCGGCCGCGCTCACGTGGCTGCCGTCCTGGCGGCGCACGTGACCGGTGACCGGGACGCCGCCCGAGCCGGTGGCCGTGCCGAATTCGGCGTCGGCCAGCGAGTTGGTGATCGGCATCGGCCGGGCGTCGGCCACCGCCTGCGCGTCGCCGTGGCCGTTGGTCAGGGCGTGCCTGCCGCCGACACCGGCGAGCACCGGCTCCTTCGGGGTCTCCTCGAACAGCGAACCCGTCTTCAGCTCAGCGGTGTCGTCCGAGACCGGGGCGGTCTCGTCCAGGTCCAGCAGCGCCTCGCCGCCTTCGACGGCGGCCGCGGCCGGGTTCATGCCCGCCAGCGGGATCTCCTTCATGAACAGCAGCACCAGCGTGGCCAGCAGCGCGACGCCGCCCGCGACCCAGAACACCGTGGTGATGGACTCGGTGAAGCCGATCAGGATCGGCGTGCGCACCGCTTCCGGCAGCGTCTGGATGACGCTGGTGTTGCTCGACAGGTCGCCGAGGTTGCCGCCCGCGCCCGGAGGCATGTGGCCGCCGAACGCCTTGGTGATGTTGCCCGGCAGCACGTTGAACAGAATCGTCAGGAACACCGCGACACCCGCGGTACCGCCGATCTGGCGGAAGAACGTGGCCGACGCGGTCGACACGCCCATGTCCTTGCGCGGGCCGGCGTTCTGCACCGCGATGATCAGCGTCTGCATGCACTGGCCGAGGCCGAGGCCGATGATCAGCGCGGCCACCAGCGGGTGCCAGATCGGGGTGTCGTACTTGACGATGGCGAAGAAGAACGCGCCCGCGGCGATCAGGATCGTGCCCACGACCGGGAAGATCTTGTAGCGCCCGGTCTTCGA
The DNA here is from genome assembly GCF_042647905.1 of Amycolatopsis halotolerans. NCBI lineage: Bacteria > Bacillati > Actinomycetota > Actinomycetes > Pseudonocardiales > Pseudonocardiaceae > Amycolatopsis > Amycolatopsis halotolerans. The sequence goes on along the minus strand of NZ_JBHRWI010000049.1, from coordinate 2,385 downwards.
GGTGATCCGGCCGGAGATGATCGAGCTGGACATGATGCCGACCATCAGCGGCAGCATCAGCAGACCCGATTCGGTCGGCGTGTAGCCCTGCACGACCTGCAGGTACTGCGGGATCATCGTGATCGCGCCGAACATCGCCACGCCGACGATCACGCCGCCGATGATGGCCACGGTGAAGGTCGAGTTCTTGAACAGCCGCAACGGAATCAGCGCGGCGTCCTTCATCAGCTTCTCGACGACGATGAACAGCACGATGCCGACGCCGCCGATGACGTACATCAAGATGGACTTCTGATCGCCCCAGCCCCACTTCTGGCCCTGTTCGGCGACGATCAGGAACGGCACCACGGCGATGACCATGGTGAGCGCACCCCACCAGTCGATCTTGTGGTCGTGGCGGTTGTGCGGGACGTTCAGCACCTTGGCGACGACGAACAGCGCGATGATGCCGATCGGCACGTTGATCAGGAACACCCAGCGCCAGCCGTGCAGGCCGGCCAGGCTGTCGAAGCCGGCGAAGAAGCCGCCGAGCACCGGGCCGAGCACGGTCGAAATGCCGAACACGGCGAGGAAGTAGCCCTGGTACCGCGGGCGTTCCCGCGGCGGGACCACGTCGCCGATGATCGTCATGGCCAGCGACATCAGACCGCCGGCGCCGAGACCCTGCACCGCGCGGAACGCGGCCAGTTCGTACATCGACGTCGAGAACGACGCGGCCGCCGAACCGACGACGAAGATCGCGATCGCGGCGAGGTAGAACGGCTTGCGGCCGTAGATGTCGGAAAGCTTGCCGTAGATCGGCGTGGCGATCGTCGACGTGATCAGGTACGCCGTGGTCGCCCACGCCTGCAGGTCGAAGCCGTGCAGGTCGTTGGCGATCCGGACGATCGAGGTGCCCACGATCGTCTGGTCGAGCGCGGCGAGGAACATGCCGCACATCAGGCCGCTGATGATCGTGACGATTTGGCGGTGAGTCAGCCGCGGACCGCTCTCGCTGTCGTCAGCGGGCGCTCCCCCTCGCGACTGAGGTTGTTTTTCAACGGTGGACGTCATGCGTTCGAGGCCCCCTTGGCCTGTCCCGCCGCCGTGATTTCGGACAGCGACGGATTGTTCTTTTCGATACCTGTGTTGAGCCGCGCGAGAAGCTCGTTGAGCGTCTCGCGCTCCTCCTGGCTCCAGTCGCCGAGTACTTCGGCCAGCCACCGGGCGCGGTGCTTGCGGTTTTCGTCGAAGACCCGCAGGCCTTCGGCGGTCGGGGCGAGCAAGCAGGCGCGGCCGTCCTCGGGGTCGGCCTGCCGTTCGACGAGTCCGTGCTGCACGAGCGAGCTGGACTGCCTGCTGATCGTGGAGATCTCCGAGTGCAGGAACTCGGCCAGCTTGCTGGTGCGTTGCGGACCTTCGTGGACGAGGCAGAAGAGGATCGCGTACGCGGCCCGTTCAATCCCGTCCGGACCGTGCTTGGCGACCTGGGACTTCGCCTTGGTGATCAAGCGCATGAACCGGACCAGCTCGTGTCCGAGCTGGTCGGCAAGGTCGAGGTCGGCCTCGGGCCTGACGGCGGAGTTCTGAGGTGCCATGTGGGTCTTCCTTGGGGTGGAGCAAACCATTGGTTGGCGACTGCAACTAGTTGCCTCAAGCAAGAGTGTGCCCGTACGGCGTATTTCGCAAGCGGCCGACCCATGGTTGTGTCACATGACACTTTAGTTGCCGCATGCAAGCAGATTTCAACCGGAGAGGTAACGTCCGGTTTCTCCCGGTATGCGGACGCCGCTGGTCACTCGGGGTTTCGGAGCGGGAACAGATCCTTCTCGCCGGGCCTTGTAGGGGTATGACTGACGACACAGCGCTCTACGACCTCATCGCGGCGGGCAAGCAGGGGGTCCTGGCGACCCTGAAGCGGGACGGCCGTCCCCAGCTGTCGACGGTGACGCATTACTTCGACCGCGACGCCCGCCAGTTGCAGGTGTCGATCACGGACGCGCGCGCGAAGACGAAGAACATGCGGCGGGATCCTCGGGTGAGCTACCACGTAGCGTCTTCGAATGGCTGGTCGTACGCGGTGGCGGAGGGGCGGGCGGTGCTGTCGCCGGTCGCCGCGGCGCCGGACGACGAGGCGGTGGAGGCGTTGATCGCGCTGTATCGCAAGGTCGCGGGCGAGCATCCCGACTGGGCGGAGTACCGGGCGGCGATGGTGGCGGACCGGCGGTTGGTGCTGACGGTGGAGATCGAGCGGGTTTACGGGTTGGCCCGCTGAGTTTTTCGGCTGGTTTGCTGGGGTTTGCGGTCCGTAAAGGACTCCTTGAAGGTGTCTGGGCCCCATGTCCGGAACTTATTGATCCGTAACTCAAATCTGTCGTAGTCGTTGACGGTGCATGATGGTCACGG